>PMCR01000221.1 GCA_003155465.1 Myxococcales bacterium
ACCAAGACGCGGTGGGTGGCCCCGTAAAGTGCGTCCTTGATTTGGTCCCACATGAGAAAACGCTCCTTTCTCCACAAGCCGAGTGGTGAACAAGCTAGCCTTTAAGGGTTGAAGCGATCGGGCCAGCGCCAGCGAGAGATGAGATATGGCTTCTGGGCCTCATAGACCATGGAAAGCTGTTGCACCCTCCGTTCCACGTCCTGCAAAGGCGAGGCGCCCATCTCGCGCACGAATGAGGCCAGCCACCCCAGGTAGAGCGGAGTCAGCGCGCGCAACAGGTGGCCGCGGTTCATCACGTGCAAGCGGTAGCCGAGCGCGAAGTCGTACACGATGCGCGCCCACAGATCGTCGGCCAGCGCGGCCCCGGCAGCATCCTCTCGGGCCAGATACTTGAGTGCGAGCAGCGTCGCCGGTGGCAAGACTGCGGCCCATACCTCCTGCAGCGTCCGGCAGCCGAGGCGGAACGACTCCCACATCTTGTGTACGTCCACCGGAGGAGGATTGCCCGCAATCTCCACCGGCGTGCCGAACCCGCGTACCGGTTCAGAGCCGCGTACCTTCTGCCAGAACGCGACGTTGCGGTTCATCTCGTCGAACACCGAGCCCAGCACCTCCGCCAGGATGGAGCTTAGGTCCAGCGACGGCCCGCTGCCCGCGTGCTCGGCCGGACCGAGAAAAGCCTGGCACACAGCGAAGTCGCCACAGATGGCTTCAGTCAGGGCGCGGGCATCGGTGGCCAGGGCCGAGAACTCGATGTCCCAGATTTTGGCAAGAAGGAAGCGTTCCACCAGGCGTCCCGACAGTGCGAACACGCTGCCCAGGGGCTGGCGAACCCGTTTGCCGTAGAGCGCACGCGTGAGCGGATACACGATGCCGTTGGTGATGGCGCCGTCGAGTTTGTGCCGGGCGGGGCAGGGGACCACGAGGTCAAACTGGTCGTCGACGATGGGGCGCAGAAGATGCGGAACCCAATCCGCGCCCATGCTGGTCATGCTTGGGTCGAGCACCAGACAGGCGCGGACACCCAGTTCGTGCGCCAGCTCCAGGATCATGCGCAGCTCGCGGATCTCGACACCGGGGCTGGTCGTGCCGGCTGCCTTGTCGGCCGGCCCCAGCTCGCGCAGCATCGGGTTCTCCGCGCGCACCTCACGCACTTTTGCGCGCGTGCCGTCGCTGGAGCGGACATCAGCACTGACCAGCAGGCTGGTCTGGCCAGCAAAGAATTCGGCTAGCCCGGCCTGTGCTGCGCGCAGGATCTGGGCAACCGTCGCCGAGTGGTTGCAACTGGGCACGCCGACCACGATCTCGGCCGTCGCGGGCGCTGTCGCCGTCGTCGCCGAGATTCGCTGGCTTCCGCTGGTGTCGTGCACGGGCTACCTTTCACCCACCGGCTCGCGCACCAGTGCGAGCAGACCGAGAAGAGGAATGCGCGCCCAGGTCGGCCGGTTGTTGAGCTCGTAGCCAAGCTCGTAGAAGGCCTTGTCCACCAGGAAGGCATCAAGCAGTCGCGCGAAGGTGATGCCGTCCGCGGGGAGAAAGGCCGCACCGGATGCGACCGTGCGATAGCTGGCCAGGAATGCGGCCGAGGCGAATTTCGACCACAGATGTGCCCATGGTTCCAGCGTGTCAGCGTCCTGCGGCCGTCGCGCCAGATAGGTCGCCAGCGCAGCGTGCGCGGCGTAGCTGAAAGAGCGCAACATGCCGGCCACGTCCTTGAGTGGCGACTGCATCGCACGGCGTTCTTCGGGCGAGCGTGCCGGCTCGCCCTCGAAGTCCAGCACCACGAAATCGCCCCGCGCCCGCAGCACCTGACCCAAATGGAAGTCGCCGTGAATGCGGATCTTCTGCAAAGTCGTCTCGGTCTCCTCCAGACGGCGAAAGGCATCCAGCACCTGTCGACGCCGCGCCAGGAGCAGCCCCACCAGCTCGACCAGATCGTCGGGAAGCACGGCCAGGCGCGACTTCAACCCATCGAGTGCGTCGCCCGCCCGCTCACGGAACTGATGGGCCAGCAGGCCGAGATCGCTCCGGTCGAGCGGCTGGGGCCGGAAGGCGGGGCTATCGCTCTTTTCCGCCAGGGCCAGGTGCATCTCGGCGGTGCGTCGGCCCAGCGTGGCCACCGCTTCGAGGTACAGGCCCATGCCGGCGGTGGCCGCTTCGGGCAACGGCTCCTCGGAAAGCAGCAGGATCGGGCGCTTGCTGGCCTCAATCAGGGCGGGCTGCGCCGGATCCACAGCGTGGGCTTCGTAGTACAGGCGCAACTCCTCCAGCGACCAGGTCCAGCCATCGCCCTGATTGGCCACCAGCTCTTGCAACATGCCCAGAGTGAAGCGAGCGCCCTCGCGGTCGACGAATTCCAGCGCCCCGCCAAAGCGCGGGATGTGGACAAAGCCGCACTTTTCCGACAGGTGGTGCACCATCTCGCAGTCCGGATTGGGGCCGCTGCTGGGCCGGCGGAAGAGCTTGAGAATCAGCTTTTCCCCGTAGCGAATCGAGGTGTTGCTCTGCTCGGCGGTGCCGCGGCTGGCGGGCAACACCACGCCAGAATCCCCGCGCAAGGTGTGAAGCAGACGCCCGGGCAGCCCAACCAGCGTGCCGCGCTCGAAGCGCACGCTCTCCCCGCGCTCGATCGCGCCCAGCAGCCACTGACAGAAACCGTCGTCCACCGCGGCGTCGAAGAACGCGCCTTGCCCGCTCTGACAAGTCGCCAGCAGGGCATCGCGGTGCTTGTCCCGCACACCCAGCATGCGATCCGTGGGCACGTGCACCAGGGGAACGAAATACGATTCGCGGTCGCCCTCGGCGTAGCGCACGTCGAGCAGCAGGAGCGCGCCGGCGACGTCGGGTAGGTCCGCGGAGTCACTCACCGAGACCGAAGCGATCATGCGCGACTTGCGCCCGAACCAGCGCTGGCGCATCAAGAAGGCGACTAGCAATCGCTCGAAGGCCGCGCGTGCCGGCACCGCCAAGGCTTCGCGCAGGGTGGCGGCAGCCAGCACCGGCTCGCCCGTCTCGCCGTCAACATCGCGCGGCGGCGCGGCCGGCGCCTGCAGCTCGAACCAAAGGTAGCCGTAGGGACCCAGGGTCAGACGGTAGGGCTCGCGCTGGATAGGCGGGAATTCCACGTAGCCCAGCATCTCCACCGGGACCACGCCCTCGAAGCGGGCCAGGTCCAGTTCCACCGGCTGGGCGAAACGCGACAGGTTGGCCACGCACAGGATCTGCTCTTTGTCGGAAATGCGCAGGTAGGCGAGGATCTTGCGGTTGGACGGCCGCAGGAATTCGATGCGGCCGCGGCCGAACACCTTGAACAGCTTGCGCAGCCCGATCATGTTGCGCG
>PMCR01000537.1 GCA_003155465.1 Myxococcales bacterium
GTCAACGTGTTCGTGGCCGCCAGCGAGGCCTACCACGACTACTACCGCTGGCCGCTCAAGGACAAGAAGACCTTCGAGAACTGGAAGCGCGACACTTCCTGGGGCCGCCTGTTCCAGCAGTACGAGAAGATCTAGACTCGCTTCTTGCCCCAAGGGAGGCAGAGCCGGAGGAAAGGGTGGCGGCCGTCAGTCCGCCCTGCCCTGCCAGGCGATGCGCTCCAAGAAGTCGGTGGCGCGCAGCCGATCTGATTCGAGCAGCGCCTGATCGCGCAGAGCTTGGTAGATTCGACCAGCGAGCGGAAGATCGCCGGCCAGAAACGCTGACTCGCCGTACAGCATCCGGCACTCTTTGGCAAAGGCCGGCTCAAGCGGCACGTCCAGGCCCGGCCCATCGAGCGGGCAGGCCCGCGCCAAGGAAGCGAGCGCCAGATGGGGATCCCGTCCGAAAAGTTGGCGTCCCACGAGATAGGGCCCGAGCGCCTCTTCGGAGTGGAGGCGAGCGAACTCGTCCACCAGGAAGACCACCAGGGCAGGATCAGTCGCGCGCGCAGGGCCATCGCCAAACAGCACGCGGCCCAGGGTCCGGCGGGCACCGTCGTCGGCCAGGGCTCGCCGCTTGGCCCAAGCCGTGCGCATCTCGTTGTCGTCGGTGGCAAGGGCCAGACAGCGCTCCTGCACGGCTGCCGCCTCGGCAAGGTGGCCGGCATGAAACTCGATCACGCCGACCAGGCTGGCGGCCCGGCCGCGCAGCGGCCAAGTCAGTGATTCGTCGTCGACCATTGGCCGAGCCAGGGCCAACGCCCTGTCCGAGGCAAAGGCTGCGGCGAGTGCCTCGGCCAGAGCCAGCCGGTAGCCGGGCTCGTCCGGATCATCCCGGCAGACGCTGTCGAGCAAACTCACCGCCGCGTCCGGCATGGAGCTCATCCGCTCCCGCGCTTCGGCCACGCGTTCGGCCAGCTCACGTGCACAGACTTTGCGAAAGATGGCGGGCTTGCGAAAACGCTCCCTGGCGCGCGCCTCGTCCCGCGGGTCCAAGGGCTGGGTTTCCAGGAAAGCCAGCCAAGACTTCTCCAATTCGGCGAGCGGCAAGCCGTACACCGCCACAAAATCGCCGGCTGAACGGTAGACCGCGCGCAGCTTGTCCGCCCCGAAACGATCGAGCAGGAAGCGACAGAACGATCCCGCCAGGACGTAGGCCCGCGCGCCGGACTCGACGCTGAAGCCGGCGCCCATGACCCGCGCCAGCGACGGCGCTTGACCGAGCGCGATCATGGCCCGCGCCTGCTGATGCAGGGTCGCGCGACCGTCGTGATCGCCAAAGGCCGCGGCCTCGGCCACGCCTTCGACGAGACCCATGGCCAGGTTGGGAACCGGCAGCGGCCCCCACCGGCGCCAGGCCACCGACAGGCCGAAAAGCGAATCCCCGAAAGCAGCGGCAAAGACGTGGGCCATCTCATGGCGCAGCCAGGGTGCCGGGAAGCGTTCGGCCTGCACGTAGATCTCGCGTCTCCATGGCTTCGCGAAAAGCGTGCCGCCGGCGCCGACCAGATCCTTCTTGGCCTGCTCCGAGGGGAATCTGTAGACGGTGATCGGTGTACCCGGCTCGCTGCCGAGAATCGTGCGCAACTGATGGTAGCGGAACTCCAGATCGCTGTGCATGAGTTCGATCTCGGCGGGGGTGTCCCCGACCGGATCGCTCCACATCACGAAATGCTTGCTCTGCGTCCGCCGCGACAACACACGCACCAGATCGTCCCTGGTCAGGTGAAAACCAAGTTCGGCGCGAAACCCAAACCAGAGCGCCGAGCCCGCCAGCAAGACCAGAGCCGCTGCCAGCCAACCGGCACGTGTCGCCCGCGGCGGGAAACAGCACCACGCAAGTCTCGGTGGACCCGCCTCGTCTGGTTGTCCGCCGCGGCTCGCGCATCCGGCCAGCGCGACCGCCGCAGCGACCCAGGTCAGATTGGCCAGGCGAAACCATGCCAGGCGCGCGGAGGGGCGCAAACCCTCGTCGTAGATCGGGCCGGGGAAGTAGCCGCCAAAGGGGTCCAGGGCAAACACCGGCGGGTCCAGGTACAGGCGGAGCAACGCCCACCCGATCGATACGGCCGGCACCGCAAGAGCAACCACGCGCCCCAGACGTGGCCCGCGCACCAGCAAGCCCGCCAACACGCCCGCGGGTGCTGCCACCAACACGCCGGCCACCGGCAGAAGGGCGTAGAAGGCCAGGCCCGCCGGCAGATTGCAGTTGCGAACACGCAGGACGTTGGCCAGTGACAGCAGCAGCGGCGCCGCCAGCAGCGCCAGGCCGGCCGCCGCAGCAGAGAACACAAGCGCCAACAGAGATACCCCACGTTGCGCGCGCCTAGCCGCGGTCACCGCGCCGTGGCCTACGTCGGCCGCGGCGAAGGCACCCCCCAGACCGACAGCGAAGGAAAAGTCGAAACCCAACAGGTCGAAGAGCGGCGCGAAGTCGAGCGCCAGCGCAGCCAGAGCCAGCACGCCACCCCAAATCAAGGGGCGCAGGCCGAAACGGTGATTGATCCAGGGGACGGGGCGTGCAACGATCACGGCTGAGAGACAGGATGCCGCAGCCCCACGAGCGCCGCCAGGAGGAACGGGCCCCCATCGAGCTCCGGGTCGAGTACCAGCGTCTCAACCGGTTCTTCTACGACTACACGAAGAACATCTCCAAGGGTGGCACCTTCATCCACACCAAGAAGCCGCTCGACGTGGGAACCCAATTCCTGTTCAAGTTGCTTGTGCCCAACAAAGACGAGCCCATGGTTCTGCTGGGCGAAGTGCGCTGGGTATTGCACGAGGGGGAGACGCGCAGGGACGACGACGGGAGCGAGGTCAGCACGCCCGGCATGGGCATCCGTTTCATCTACAAAGACGTCGATCAGCAGGAGCAGGTCGAACGTGAGGTGGAGAAGCTAATGGTTTCCAGCCTGGGACCGCGCATCTACGCGGGCCTGCACGACATGGGCGACAAACGCGAGGATTGATATTCCAGCAATGTGCCGCAGAGCCAAGCTTGGCCTTCCGGGGTTGGTCATTGCCCTCTGTGCGAGGCCGCAATGAAGAGGGTCATCGGGATTGACCTCGGGTCGCGTCGCATCGGCGTCGCCCTGTCCGACGGCCTGGGGCTGACAGCCCAGCCCCATTCCACCATTGCCCGCCACGGCGGCAGCCGCGACCTGGCGGCCATCGCCGCCCTGGCAAGATCCACCGACGCGAATCGCATCGTCTTGGGCCTGCCGCTCGATCCCGACGGCGAGGAAGGGCCAGCCGCGTTGCGGGCACGCAACTTTGCCGAGAAGCTGCACGCGGCCCTGGCTGTGCCGGTCGACCTCATCGACGAGAGCTTCAGCACGGTGGAGGCCGAAGTGCCGCTCTTGGCCGCGGATGTCTCGCGCGCGCGGCGCAAGCAGGTGGTGGACAAACTGGCCGCCGCAGTGATCTTGCAGCGCTGGCTGGATTCACACCATAGGGAGATGGCGCAATGAAACAGCCGATGCGGCGGGCCCTGTTGGTCTTCTTGCTCACCATCGCTCTCGGCGGAGTGGTTCTGCTGGCAGTGGCCGGCAAGGTGTCGCGCTACCCGGACCAGGCTACTGGTTCGGCGCGAGGGAGCGTCGAGGTGGAGATCCCCAAAGGCGCGGCCGCGCGCCAGGTGTCCGAGTTGCTGGCCGCCGCGGGCCTGCTCAAAAACCCGAGCTACTTCCGGCTCTACGCGGGCCAGCGCGGGGTCGCCTCGCGTTTCAAGGCCGGCCACTATCGCATCGAGGCGCCGGTCACGCCGCGCAAACTGGTCGAGCTGATGATTCGCGGAGCGGCTGATGAGTTGGTGGCGGTCACTGTGCCCGAGGGCAAGAACGTCCTCGAAGTCATCGACATCTTGGACGCAGCCGGCGTCGCGCCCAAGGCAGAGCTTCTGGCCCAGGTCATGGATCCGGCCTTTGCACGCAGCCTGGAACTGCCCAGCCCCACTTTCGAAGGCTACCTTTTTCCGGACACCTACCACCTGCGGCCGCATATGCCCGCCCAGCGCGCCCTGGTTGCGCTGGTTCGGCGGCACCGCCAGGTCTTCGATGAGCTGCGCGCGGCCAACCCGAGCGGGATGGCCATGCTGAGGAACAAACTGGGCTTCGACGACGCGCGTGTGGTGACCCTGGCCTCGATCGTGGAAAAGGAAACCGGGCAGCCCGAGGAGCGGCCGCGCATNNCGCATCGCCCAGGTGTTCATCAACCGTCTTTCCAAGCCGAACTACCGGCCCAAGCTGCTGCAGACCGACCCCACCATCGTCTACGGCTGTACCGTCGCGCCGGTTTTTCTGGGCAAGGCGTCGCCCGCCTGCACGCAATGGGACGGCCGCATCAGGCGCATCCAACTCGACGACCAGGCCAACCTCTACAACACGTACACTCATGAAGGCCTGCCACCGGGGCCTATCGCGAACCCAGGTCGGGCCGCGCTGGCCGCTGTCATGCGCCCCGATGGCAGCCCCTACCTCTATTTCGTGTCAAAGAACGATACCACGCACCAGTTCTCGACCACCCTCGCCGAGCACGAGGCCGCTGTGGTCAAGTACCAGCGTGGCGGCAAGCCGCTGCCCAGAGGGAACCCGTAGCAGCCCCGCGACAGGCGCCGCAGGTACGGTTGACGTGACCAAGAGTGCGGCGCGGTGGAGTTGACAAGAAACGGGTTGTCGGATATTAGGACACGCGATGATGCAAAGGCGAAAGCCTCACGCACCTGAACCGAGAGCGGATACGGCGTCTGCCTGTGGCCCGTGCCTCGTCCGCCCCGACCAGCCAACCACAGGCGATTGCTAGGAGGAATCGACTATGGCAAGGACTCTGTGGAAAGTAATGGCTGCCGGAATGCTCGCACTTTGCATGACCAGTTGTGGCAGCGGCGGCGGCGGCTCCGGCTCGGATGTTTGCAGCAAGCTTCAGAGCTGCAACTTTCTTGCAGGGACGAGCGTCGCCCAGTGCACCGACAGCTTCAACAAGGAAATGGCCGGCCTGACCAGCAGCGAGCGGGCCGACATGCAGAAGGCGCTCGACCAGTGTATGTCGCTGTCAGATTGCGCCAATTTCGCATCCTGCCTTGGCATCCAGTAGGCGCGCGCGCCGAACAACGGCGCAACCTACCCGCGCTTGCGGCGCAGGATCTTGAGCAGCTTCTCGCGATCCGTGGCGCCGAATTCGCGCGCCGCCAGCAACGCCGCCCCGAACACCAGCCCGGCCAGCGCCACGGCCAGAAGGCCCGCCACGATGCCCGAGCCGGGCACAAGGCGAGCCACGCCCACAGCAAGCGCCGTCGCAATGAGTACGCGCGCCACCGAAAGCATGGGCAGCCCGGCCCCAAAGCGACGCCACAGATAGCCCAGCGCCGTCAGGAATCCGACCAGCATTCCTGCTGCGGTCGACACGGCTGCCGCTGACAGCATGGCCGGGCCTGCGGCGGCGTGCGGAACCAGGGTGAAGGCCAGGCCGGTGCCCGCAGCCAGGGTAACTGCCACCAGCGCCACCGCGACATAGGGCCGCCCCGACGCCGTCACGATCGAGCCCGCAATGGAGAGCAAGGCCAGCGCGACCACGCCAGCCGCCAGGATGGGAAGGGCGGCGGCTCCGGTGCCGTAGCCAGCCGGATAGAAGATCCTCAACAAGATTGCGGGGCGCGCGCCCAGCATGACCGCCATGGCTGCCCCGAAAATCAGCGCATAGCGCAGGGTCTGCCGCACATAAGCCCGGGTCGCCGCGCGATCCTCGACAAAGGTTGAACGCGAAACCAGGGGAAAGATCACGAACGTCACCACCAAGAGGGCCTGGTAGGGCAGCAGCGCCAGGCTACGAACCGCCTCGTACACGCCCACCAGCGCGTCGGCCTTGCTCCCCTGCCCCATCAACGCAGCCCCGGCAAAACGCCGCAGCAGGAGCGAGTCATAGCTCAGCGCCAGATTGATGAGCCCGGTGTACGTCACCGCGCCCCCCATGAACACCAGCAGCCGCGCAGGCGAGAAGCGGCCCTGCCCTGGAGCCAGCCACATCTTGCGACGCGGCCACCAACATGATGACTACCGCCGCAGCGATGAACCCGGCGAACGCCCCGGCCACCCCATGCCCAGCCATGTGCCCCAAGGCCGCGCCCGCCAGCAAAAGCACGGTCTTGGTGATGGAAAAGCCGACGTCGAAACTCGCCTGGACGTGAAAGCGTCGCTGGCCGTTGGCCGTGCCCACGAACACTGTGTAAAAGGCGTAGACCAACGGGATGGCCGCGGCCAGCCGGAAGAGCGAGGTGTGCTCGGGGGCATTCACGAACCCGGCCACCAGCGGTGCCGCCAAGAAGAAAGCCACGGCCACCACCACGCCCAGGACGCTCTGCAACTTCAGCCCCGCACGCTGGACCGCGCCCGCCCGCGCATCGTCCTCGGCGGTGAACTTGGACACCGACTGGATGGTCCCCTGCACGATGGTGTTGTTCACGATGGAGATGGCGTTGTTCACCACCGAGAAGGCGCCGTAGTCGGCCAGGTCCACCACGCGGGCGAGCAAAAACTTCTGCAAGGCCCCGAACACCATGAATGAGGCCTTGGCGAATCCGATGAACAGCACGCCGTGGCCCACCTCGACGGCGCGGTCGGGCTGTGTGGTCTTGTTTGCTTCGGTCACGGCGGCAGGCTACCTGTTTTTCTAGTGAAGCGTTGCCTCAAACCACCGGGACTAGCACTACTGATTGAAATTCGGACCGAGCCCTCGGGAGCGAGGATGACCGATGACGACGCGCGACGAGGGATGATACTAGACGTATCTGACCGAGGAGCAAGGAANNAGCTTCAAGGGCCAGCCGGTCTGGGTACGTGTGGGCGCCGACCAGCGGCCGGTGCTCGACAGCGAAGGCCGGGCCGAGATGAGGTACCGCCAGGAAGATAGCAAGAGCTACCGACCCTCACCCGGCAACCTGGCGCCGTTTGCCGA
>PMCR01000112.1 GCA_003155465.1 Myxococcales bacterium
GAGAAGTATCGCCAGCCCGCGCTGGTCGAGCACTACGTGGCCGGTCGCGAATTCACCGTGGGCCTGCTCGGCGACAAGCGACCGCGCGTGTTGCCCGCCATGGAGATTCTCTTTCTCGACAAGGACAATCCGCGGCCTGTCTACGATTACCAGATCAAGCAGGAATGGGAAAAGTACGTCTACTACCAGTGTCCGGCTCAGCTCACCCCGGCGGAGACCAAGGCCATCGAGAGGGTCGCCCGCGACACATTCGAAGCGCTCGACTGTCGGGATGTCGCGCGGGTGGATCTGCGCATGGACGAGGCGGGTGACTTCTACGTGCTTGAGGTGAACCCGCTTCCCGGCCTGACGCCCGAATACTCCGACCTTTGTCTCATCGCCAAGGCCGCCAACATCGACTACCGCTCGTTGATAGGCGAGATCCTGTCGGGTGGGCTGAAGCGGCTGCGCGAAAAGCGTCGCGCCGGTGCCCGCGAGGCCGAAGCCGCCCGCGTCGCGCCGGAGAACAATGGTAGGGGCGACGGTAACGGCAAGGCCGAGAGCAATGGCAAGGGGGACGGCAACGGCAAGGCCGAGAAGCCAGCCGCGGAAAAGACCCCCACGGTCGTGTCGCAAGTACCCTAGCGCAAGACCGGCTCATGTGTTTCTTCACCACAGAACACACAGAGCGCGCAGAAACGAGAAGGGCAGCGCTATCTACGGCCGGCCGGGAGATTCTGGCCCAGGGCAGGTCGGCCAGCGTCCCCGTGAGCGGTAGCGTGAGCGGCACGCGGTACGCGGCTTGCGAGGGCGAATCGCGTGAGCGGCACGCGGTACGCTCTCCGCCTTTCGCGCAACGCCCACGTACTCGCTCACGCTCACGCCCTCGCGACCCGCGCGCCGCGGGCCGGCCGGCTGTGCCGTCTGTGGCGAAGAAGGATAGCCAATGAGACGGCGGCTGCGCGACCTGGGCTTTTCCATTGGGCACCTGCCGACCGGCCCCCGCAACGCCATCACCGATGTGCCGGGCGTACGGGTGGGCCACACCACGCTTATCCTCGGCGAGGGGCCGCTGGTGGTGGGCAAGGGCCCCGTGCGCACGGGCGTCACCGCCATCCTGCCGCCTGACCCGATTTTTGCTGAGCGGGTTCTGGCGGGCGCCTTTGTGCTCAACGGAGCCGGCGAGGTTTCGGGCCTCACCCAGGTGGTGGAGTGGGGCCTGCTCGAAACCCCCATCCTGCTCACCAGCACCATGTCGGTGGGCAAGGTGTCGGATGCCACCATCAAGTGGATGACCCGTCGCTTTCCCGGCATCGGCACGGAATACGACGTCATCATTCCCATCGTGGCCGAATGCGACGACTCGTGGCTCAACGACGTGGTGGGCCGGCACGTGCGCTCCGAGCATGTCTATCGCGCCATTGAGCAGGCCGAGACTGGGCCAGTGGCAGAGGGCTGCGTGGGTGCAGGCACGGGCATGGTGACCTGTGACTTCAAGGCTGGCATTGGCACCAGTTCGCGCCAGGTGACCATCCACGGGACCCACGGCGACGCTCCACCGCTCACCTATTCCCTGGGCGTGCTGGTGCAAAGCAACTTCGGCGTCATGCGCTCGCTGTCCATCGCCGGGGCTCCGGTGGGTCAGATTCTCGCCCCCGAGTTTTCGGCCGCCGAGAAGCGCGAGCGCAACGCCGGTTCCATCATCGGCGTGGTGGCCACCGACGCGCCCCTGCTGCCATCGCAGATCAACCGCCTGTGCAAGCGCGCCGCCCTGGGCTTCGGCCGCGTCGGCTCTTTCGCCGCCCACGCTTCAGGCGAGATCGTGATCGGCTTTTCCACCGCCAACAAAGTCCCGCGCGTTACCTCAGGCATGATTCACCCGATCGAGGTGCTTCTCGATGAAGTCTGCGACGGGCTCTATGAAGCGGTGATGGAGTGCACCGAGGAAGCGATCGTGAACTCCCTGTGCATGGCCGAAGACATGACCGGCCCCTCCGGCCACTTCGCCCCCGCGCTGCCCCTTGATCGCCTGGCAGACATCCTCTCGCGCCACCGGGATGCACAGAAGGTCAACTCATGAACGGTGGCAGTCTCGCAACAGCCGCCGCAGGTCGTGGCCGTGGCCGGGCTGACTAGCTTCCCCCTCATGCGCATCGCCTTCCTAGTTCCCGACGTCAGCACCCAGCAGCCCAGCTTCGGCGGCATTCACTTGGCCTGGGCCGCGCACCGGCGCGGGCATGAGGTCCGCTTCGTTTCGTCGCACGACCTGTCGTTTCTCGACGACAACACGGTCCTGGCCACCACCTCGCGGGTGCGCGCGGGCGACTACCGCCGCCCCTCTGACTATCATGCCGCCCTGCTTTCACCCGATTCCGTGCGCGAGGAAGACGCCCTCAGTTCATTCGATGTGATCTTTCTTCGCTACAACCCCCTGCGCGAGCCCGCGGGTGAGCCGCCCTCGCCGGTTATCGACTTCTGCTGGCGCTTGCGGCTCAGCGGCGCCTTGGTGATCAACGATCCCGAGGGGGTGCGGCGTGCCTGGGGCCGGCTGTATCTGGCCGATCTGCCGCCCGAGGTCCGTGCGCGCACCGTGGTCTCGCGCTCATCCGAGAGAATCAAGGCCTTTCTGCGCGAACTGGACGGACCCGCGGTGCTCAAGCCGCTGGCCCACGCCGGCCGCGAGAAGGTGTTCTTCCTGCATCGTCGCCAGGCCAAGAATCTGAACGCCATCATCAGTGCCATCACCCGCGACGGCTACGCGGTTGCGCAGGAGTACCTGCCCGAGGCCGGCGCAGGCGAGAAGCGCCTGCTGCTTCTCGGGGGCGAGCCGATCCGGGTGGGCTCGCAGGTCGCGATCTATCGATGCCCGCCTTCGCCGCATCTGCACCCGCACGGCGCCCAACCGGCCGCGGGCAAGCCCACTCCTCCGTGCAGCCGCCGCTGCAAGTTCGGCCCTGCCGAACAACGACTGTGCGACCTGCTGCGCCCCAAGCTGCTGGCGGACGGTTTGTACTTCGTCAGTGTGGATATCGTCGGCGACAAGATCCTGGAACTGAACGTCTTCGCCCCGGGCGGCATCCATTCACTGCGCGAGATCTACCGCATCGACGCTGCCGCCGTCATCATCCGCGACCTGGAACGCCGCGCCCGCCTGCGAGCCGTCTACCGCGGCACCCTAGACCCCGAAGCCGCCGGCGTGGTGTAAGCGCAGGCGTTGCACTGAGACGAGACCCATAGGCATTCGCAGCCATGTTCAGGTTCTGGGCAGGTCGGGCAGCGTCCGCGCTAGCGTGAGCGTGATGAGTGGGCCGAGAACGCACTAGGTTGACGGGTCGGCACCGATGCGGCCGATGCCTTGCGCATCGACCAGCAAGAGGCTGCCGTCGGTGTCCGGGAATAGCATCTGTAGTGCGTACTTCCTGTTTGATGGGTGGTACATTGAGGCAAGATCCTGTAAGCTGGAACGCAGAACGAGGTTCCGCGTGACGGCTGGCGACATGCAAACCACCGGCAGCGTCGAACGCCTTGCCGAGACTGATGATCCCACCCGGGCTGCTGCGCCCGCGGAGGAAGTCGATGAAGAGCCATCGATTCCCAACCCGCCGAGTGCGCCCGGTCCCATTCTGACCCTGTCTCCGGAGGAGATCACCCGCTTCTTCCTCCGCGCTCGACGGGATCAGGACACCGAGCGCTGGGATGTGCGCCTTGACGCTGCCTTGCGCGAGATCCTCGAACGAGCCAACGACTTCGTGCCTTCTGAGTCGGGCGGCATCCTGCTCGACGATCCGCGCGCCAAGCTCGCGGGCATTCGAACCCCGCGGCTGACCTTCATCGCCACTTTCGGCCCGGAGACCGCGCATCTGCTGGGCAAGCGAATTCCCAGCGATCGTGGCTTCGTCGGACAGATCTACCGCTCGGGAACGCCGGTTCGCAGCGACAACCTATCGCCTGACGATCCCTTGTCGATCGCGATGCCGGTGCGCAGCGCGGGCCGGCCCGTGGCATCCGTGATTGGGCTGCCGGTGATCGTGGGCGAATCGATTTGCGGTGTCTTGCAGCTCATCAACCGGCGCTCGGGCGGTCCCTACAGCGCGCGCGACAATGAGCTTCTGCGCATTTTCGCGGCCTACATGTCCTCGTCGATACAGAACGCCCTTGATGCCATCCGTGCCCGTGCCCTTGCCCGCTTGGATCACCTGACAGGGCTGTTCAACAGCCGCTATTTCCACATCCGCCTGGAGGATGAGATCGCGCACGCCGACCACAACGCCACGGATCTGTCGTTGCTGTTCATCGACCTCGACCACTTCAAGGAGGTCAACGATCGCTNNTACGGACACCTGGCCGGGAGTTGGACTTTGCGTGAGGTCGCGCGCCTCTTGTCCGAGAACGCGCCGCCCGCGGCGGTGCTGGCTCGCTATGGCGGAGACGAGTTCGTGGCCATTCTGCCTGGCAGCGACATCCACCGTGCACTTCAGACCGCCGAGGACTTGCGGCGGGTCATCGCGGAGGCGACCATGTTCGATACTGAAGCGGAAGGCGAGCAGACGGCTCAACCCCTGCCCGGCGTACGCGCTTCAATCGGCGTGGCGTCCTATCGCGAGCACCTGGCGCCCGGGGGCAACCAGCGTCGACGTGAGAATCTCCTCCTGCGCCTGGCTGACGCGGCCATGTACCGCGCCAAGGCCAACGGCCGCAACCGCGTGGAGAGTGCCGACGCGGAAGAGTAAGTCCCGCCTCCTAGACTCTCGCTACCTTTGTTTCAGGGCCCGGACCAGAATTCTCAGGGCCAGCCTCTCCGGCTGGATCCGGTATCTACCTGCCGCCACCATCTGGCGCAGCTCTTCGATCCTTGCCTGCCGGATGATGTCGCCACCCTCTGCCCTCATGCCCCCGGCGAAGTCCTTGGTTGAGCCAGTGCACAGCCGACTCCCGCTTGTGAGTGCCATGCCCACATACATCGGCCACTCTTGCGGGATCTTAAGCCCGTTCTGGAGGGATTCTGAATCCAGTGTAGATTCAATAGGTTAGGCGGCTACTGAATCCTCCAAGTCACCCAGCGACTCACGCAGGCGGCGCGTGGCTTCGCCGTGAATCTGGCAGACGCGCGATTCGGTGACGCCCAGCACGTGCCCGATCTCCTTCAGGTTCAGGTTCTCGCAGTAGTAGAGCGAGAGCACCTGTTGCATCTTCTCCGGCAAATCATCAATGCCTGCCACCAGGCGCGCCAGCGTCTCGCG
>PMCR01000139.1 GCA_003155465.1 Myxococcales bacterium
AGCCGAGCCCCCCGCTGGGGGGAACTTGGGTAGTGATGCTGGGCCAGATGCCACGGCAGCCGACAGCGGCCAGCAGACTCTGGACATCGATGCCGAGGAAGTGGCCGTTTACGTCGCGCTTCTCGGGAACACAACGGGGATGCAGGTGATCGCCGACCAGACTGAGACCGGCATCAGTGGGGTCTCGGGAACATCCCAGACGGTCGACCGTGTGATCAAGCAAATGCCCGACGTTGCGCCAGCGACAACCGCCAGCTTCCTGGCCCGGAACGCGACGGTCCACCAGCTGCGGGCAGATATGTCCCTGGGTGTGCCCTATGTCCTAATCAGCCAGGCGGAGACGAACGCGATCTTCTGGGGCGACGGCGGCCAGGACGGCTGGCAGGCATTCCGCGCGCTCTACCCCGATGCCCACGGCATCCAGAGCCTGTCACGCGTCGGGTTCAACACCGACCTCACCCAAGCCCTTGTCTACCTGGGGAGTCAGGGTGACTGGCTGGCCGGGGAGGGGAACTACTATCTGATGAAGAAAGTGAACGGGGTCTGGACTATCGAGCAGACCGTCATGATCTGGATTTCATGAATACTGTTGCAGAAGCATAGGCATTGGTAGCTGCCCATGCTTTCGCTTGAGCTTCTCGCGCCTGCCAAGAATCTGGAATGCGGCCAGGCGGCCATCGATTGCGGGGCCGATGCGGTGTACGTGGGCGCGCCTCGCTTTGGCGCGCGCGAGGCGGCTGGCAATGCCGTCGCGGACATCGAGAAGCTGGCCGCGTATGCGCATCGGTTGTGGGCGCGGGTGTATGCCACGGTCAATACCCTGCTGCGCGACGACGAGCTGGCCGAGGCTGAGCGCCTGTGCCGGCAGCTTCATTCGGCGGGAGTGGACGGGCTCATCATCCAGGACGTTGGGCTGCTGGAATGTGACCTGCCGCCCTTGCCGCTGATTGCCAGCACGCAGATGCACAACCATAGCGTGGAGCGGGTGGCTTTCTGGGAGAAGGTCGGCTTCTCGCGCGCCATCTTGGCCCGCGAGCTGGACCTTGACCAGATCCGCGCCATCCGCGCTGCCACCAGCATCGAACTGGAGGCCTTCATTCACGGCGCCTTGTGCGTGAGCATGAGCGGGCAGTGCAGTCTGAGCTACGCGCTGGGTGGCCGTAGCGGGAACCGCGGCCAGTGCGCCCAGCCCTGTCGTCGTCTGTATTCCCTGCAAGATGCGGCTGGCGCAACCCAGGTGCACGACAAGCACCTGCTGTCGTTGCGTGACCTGAACCTGACCGCAGAGCTGCGCGAACTGGTCGAGGCCGGGGTCACTTCATTCAAGATCGAGGGACGCCTGAAGAACAAGGCGTACGTGATGAATGTCGTGGGTCACTACCGGCGCAAGCTGGATGTCGTGCTGGCCGAGGTCGGGGGCCGGCGCGCGTCGTCGGGCCAGACCACGCTGGGCTTCGAGCCCGATCCGGACAAGACTTTCAACCGCGGCTATACGACCTACTTCTTGCACGGCCGCGGTGCTGCACTGGCATCGCCTGATTCGCCCAAACACGTGGGCGAGCCCCTGGGCCACGTGGTCGACGTGCGCCGCGACTCGTTCGCCCTGGAAACCGCCGCGTCCCTGCACAGTGGCGATGGCATCAGTTTCTTCGGCCGCGACCGGGAACTGCACGGCACGGTGGTCAATCAGATTGACGGTGAGGCTGTCTTTCCCGAAAAGTTGGGCGGCATCGAACGCGGCGTGCGCGTGTTTCGCAATCACGACCACGCCTTTGTCAGTCAGGTGGTGCGCAGCCAGAACCAACGCCGGATCGCGATCCGTCTGCGGCTGGCCGAGAGCGCGGCGGGATTTCGGCTGGAGGCGGTTGACGAGGACGGGGTCACCGCTGGCTCAGAGATCGACTGCGTCCGGGTGTGGGCTGACAGGCCGGCCCAGGCCCGCCTGGTTCTCGAACGTCAACTGGGCAAGCTGGGCGCCAGCGAGTTCTGTGCGTTGCGGGTGGATCTTGACTTGCCCCGGATGCCGTATCTGCCGCTGGCCACGCTGAATGCCTTGCGCCGCGATCTGGTCGAAGAGCTGCGCCGGCAGCGCGGCCGCCTGCGACCCGTGCGTGTGGTCGCGCACGCTCCCAACCATCTGCTCTTTCCCGAGCAAGACCTTTCGTTCCTGGGCAACGTGCTCAATCAGAAGGCCGCGGCTTTCTATCGGCGCCACGGCGTGCGTGGCATCGAGCCCGCGGCGGAGAGCGGCCTCTGCATGCACGGCCGCAGGGTGATGACCACCCGGATGTGCATCAAGTACGAGATGGGCCTCTGTCCGCGCGAGCCGGGCGATGCGTCCCGTGCCAGTCCGGCCGAGCCGTGGTTTCTGGTCGACGACGAGGGACGACGCCTGCGCCTGGATTTTCGATGTGGTGAGCGCGCGTGCGTGATGGAGATCGTCTACCAGTAGAGGACGATGCGGAATGCCTCTTGCTCCGACGGGAGTGGGCCGCGGCGGAGTGGATCACCCGCGCTACTGGCTGGCGAGGTCCTTCACAAACTCATCGACCTCGATCAGGTTCAACCATTGCTTCCGGTTCGCATCGAGGCCCTGGTAGGTCAGCTCAGCCGGCAGCTTCACTTTCGTCTGCTTGCCTCGGGTGATGACCCCGCAGCCACCCTCGACGTTGATGGTGGTCATCTTCAGGTCATCGTGTGTGGCCCTCAACTTGACCCAAGCCTTCCACACATCGCCCTTCCAGTCCCCTTGGTTGGGCGGCTGCGGCACCGTCTGTTGCTGTGCCGATGTCGGATTGCAGTCATGAATGACGATGGATCCGCCCTGGTTGAGGACCTTGAGGGAATTGACGATGGCTCTCTCCACCTGGGCGGCATCGTGCAGGCCGTTGATGGAGATGAGGTCGAAGCTTTGCTTGTTCTGCGCGAAGAACTCATCGGATGTCATCTGGTAGGCGGCGTTCCACTTGCGATCTGGGTCAACGCCGATCTTGATCTTGGATCCAATCGCGTCGAAATTGTCCTCCCTCGCGCCCTGGCCGAGCTCCAAGTACGACTGATAGTCGTGTTTCGCCCTGACGAAGTTGATGAGATCGGTTCGGGTCTTGGGCGGACTGACCACGGCAGCCAGGGGGCCCGCGGGCGGCCAGCACAGGAAGTTGTCGTTCCAGGTATGCGGGTCTTCAGGCTCGGTGATCTGCAGGCATTGCATCCCCTTCACGGCGTGCCAACTGGACCAGCGGAAACCATAATCACGGGGGGCGCACAGGTAGTTGTCGCTCCATCCGTCGGGATCGGAACCCTCATCGATCCGGGTGCAAACCATTCCGCTGATGGGCGCCAGACTCGACCAGCGCAGGCCAAGATCGCGGCTTGAACAGAGGAAGTTGTCGTTCCATCCGTGCGGGTCTCTCGGTGCATCGAACTTGGTGCAGAACATCCCAGGGATCCAATTTGCCGATGACCAGCGCAAGACTTCGAGCTTTGGTGGCGCAGCGGTCGGGGCCGGTTTCTTCGCCGCCGTGCGCGCCGGCTTCTTCGCTGCCGCGTGCGCCGGCAGGGAGACGGAAGCGAGCATGCACACAACCAGCGATGCCCTGTGGAATCGGTTCATTGGTTTTCCTTTCCTCAAGATGCCTTTTGCGCGATCTGCGTCAAGGTGACCATTTTGACTGCCTGCGACCGCAACTGCAACCTTCCAGGTTGGCAATGCGGCCGCAGGCGATCACCGTCGCGCCACCCTCTCAGGAAAGCCAAATCTCCAAGAATCGGGACTAGTGTCGCGCGCCGTGCTCGTAGCTGGGGTCGTAGCGGCCGTTGTTGTTCACGTCGAAGAAGATGGGGTTGGTAAGCGCCAGCGGGTAGACGCCGAAGGTCTTTCGGTCGCCCACGACCGGCGCCAGCAGCTCGTTGCCGTCGACCCGCACCAGGGCGTAGCCGTCGGTGGCCAGCGTGATCTCCTGGCGCACGCGAAACCGCGCCACTTCTTTACTGGGCGGCACCTGCCAGCGCTGGGCTTCCTTGCCGTTCACGTAGAGGATCACGCGATCGACTGACACCCAGGGCGCGGCATCGACCTCGATGTCCACGCGGGCGTGCCCGCNNGGCCCGCGTGCATGCGCACAAAGGGACCGGTGGTGAAGAAGACGTGATGGGCCTTTACCGCCTGGGCCACGTCTTGCGGGGTGACGTGGCCGATGCGGTCGTCAGGAACCCGCAGGTAGTTGCGTGGATAGCCGCCCATGTTGAAGGTGAGGTGATGGGTGTCCGAGTTCCCGGTTGCGGTGGCCAGATGCCCGTGGTTCAGCAGGCCCAGATAGTCGTCGATCATGCGGTCCACACTGCGACGGGCCGGGTCCTGATAGCCGTTGAGCACCTCGATNNATGGCGTCGAAGTCGAACGAGAAACCTTTCTTGCCCGCGCGGTCCGAGTGCGGGTCGAATTCCCCGATGATGAAATAGCCTATACCCGGATCGAGGCGCGGGTGGTGGACATCGATGACGGCGCCAGGCGCGTGAGTGTGCACCTCGTTGAAAATGTCTTTGGGGGTGCGGCCGTGGGCCAGCACCGCACCCTGGCCTGCCCGAGCCAGGTCTTGCGGCAGCGGGAAAGCGCCGAAATGCCCCCATGAGGCGGTGGTGATCTCGTCGCCGATGATCGTTCCGATCAGGTGGCCCACGCCCAGCGCATTGATCGTGGGACCGTAGTCGGTGACGACGTTGTGGTCCGTGGACGTCAACATGTCGATGCCATCGGCGATGAATTCGATGACCCGGTGGGGCAGGGGCACGCTGGAATCCGGCGAGGGCGCGGCGTGCACGTGGAAGTCGGCCGAATACCAGCCGCGCGAATCGATCACGTGGTGCAACTGGGCGACGAGATCGGCCCCGTCAGGAGTGACCTTGAGCCTGCGCACCACCGCCACGTCCCACTCCAGGCCGCGGCTGACGAAGACGTCGTAGGTTCCCGGTGGCACACGCACAGCGCCGTCGCCGGAGGCGGAGAACACGCGATGGTAGGCGGCGATCGCCAAGTCACCCTCGGGCTTGCCGATATCGTTGTGGGTGAACTCAGGGTCGCGGGTGCCCTCGACGCCGACGAAGGTCAACTTGCAGGGGATGGGCGCGCCGGTGTTGCCGTCGCGCACCTCCCAGGTGAGCAGGCCCTCGTAGTGGCGGGCGGGACGCGGTTTGGGCGACGGCTGCTCGTTGGCTCGCGCAGCAAGCAGGCCGGTCGCGACAAGAGCAGTGGCGGACAATGCGATGGTCGTAGTCAGGCGCATGGTGGATCCCATGGTACGACAACCCGAAGCAAGGCGCTTCAAGCTTGCGGCCCGGTCTTGAGCTGAGGATGGGGCCGTGTGCCATGGTCAAAGCGCACACAACCCAATTGGCAATTCCTCTGTTTTACTGATCCGTGGCGTAGTAGCTGCCGATGATATTGGCCATCGCGGTGTTGCCAGCAGCGGTAAAGTGAGGAGTCGTCTTGGGATCGAAGGCGCTGCAATCCGGCACGTAGAATTTCGGCGCAGCCGTGACCTGCACGGTGTGTGGAGCGGCGACGACATTGGCAATCGCCTGGTCGACGAATGGCTGCACAAAGTCCTGGCCGGTCGCGTGGCCGCAGGTTTTATTGTTGGGACTGCGGATCATGGTCATCAGGTCGATTCGCTTGACGTTCGAATACCTGGCTTGGATGTTGAGAATAATATTCTCCAAATCGAATTGGAACTGAACCGCATTCGTATAGATCCAATTGAAGGCGATGAAGATGATCCGGTCGGGATTGTCACTGCTATCTGTGCAGGGTGAAGTGGGCGCGGTCGACCAGTAGGCGTTTGCCGGATCGGCCCATACGTTGGTGTACGCCTCCGACTTGCCGATGACTTGCCAACGGCCGTCGTCCACGAGATTCTCAAAGCCGGCAGCGTACCATTCGGTTGAAAGCTTGCCCCCGACGATCATGTTGCACTTGTAACCGCCACCGCTGGATGGCGTGCCGCTGTTCGCCAGCTTGTAAACCTCGCTGCCAGCCAGCAGGAAGCCCCCAACCCCGAAGTCGTCGAAGTCGGCGAGCGTGGTTGGACCCAAGCGTCCAGGGTGCATGGAGTCCTCGGTGCAAGGGATGGCGCCAGTGGACTGCACGTCGCCAAGCAGGCCATCGTACTGAAGTGCGATAGTGGAAAGGCCGCTCCAGGCGTTCTGCAGGGCTGGCCCGTAAATCGCCGCGTCGAGCAGCCCCTTGCGAATGCCCCAGGCGAGGCCGTAGGCGAAGAAGGCGGTTCCGCTGGTTTCCGGACCATCATCCCCGGCCAGGCCGATGCTGGCGCAGTGGTTGGGATCGACAAGGCTCTCGTTCCAGAAACCGTCGCTGCGCTGCAGCGGCACTATGGCTTTGGCCATGGCCTTGAAGTCGGCCACATAAGTGTCCCGATGCGGATCGCTGGTGGGCAGGACGTCGAGAACGCGCGCCAGCGCTACGAAGACCCAGCCATTGCCCCGCGACCAGTAGATACTCTTGCCGTTCGGGGCAACGATGTACGAATCTTGAGTTTGCGCCGGGAGGGTCATGCCTGCGACAATCGTTTGCTTGGTGCTCCAATCGGTGACGACAGTGCCGCCATCGCCGCCGCCATCGCTGCCGCCATCGCTGCCGCCATCCGGGCCGGGAGCGATGCTGACATCGGTGCGGGCATCGGTGCTGCCATCGGCACGGGCATCGGGGACGGCATTGGTGCTGCCATCGGGGCCGCCGGCAGCGCCGCCATCGAGGCCGGCTGCGGTGCCGCCATCGCTGGGGCTTGGNNTGGATGGCATCGATCCACCACCACGCATCCGTGTTCCCCTTCGACACCATATCGTCGATGTTGGCCTTGATTTCCTGGATGCGAATATCCTGCTTGTCGATGTTGTAGAGATCGATGTAGGTCTGGCCGCAAGCTTGGTTATCCGCGACGGCCGTCATGACGCCCGCCTTCGTGTATGTGAGGGTCCAGGGATGCGAAGGGCTCTCTCCCCAGGTCACGGCGTAGTCGTAGTAGCTCTTCTTCTTGGTCGCGTCGGGTTCCACGCCGTACAGCCCCATGAGCCCCTCGTAGTACGCCGCCCGAGTCCAGAGATTGCTGGGCCTGGCCCTGTTGGTGACGATGTCAGCCGTGGGATCCGCATGCTTGTTCATGAACCAGTCATTCGCTCGTCGCATGGCTTCCAGCACAGCCGAGGGGGTGGGCAAGCCCGTGACCGTCACCACGCCCGAGCTGGTCGTGCCGCCCGAGCTGGTCGCGCCGCCCGAGCTTCCACCGGTTGTGGTGGAATCACTGGGCTTGGTTGTTCCGCCCGAGCTGCTGACACTGCTCGAACTGGCTCCTCCGCCGGGTCCGCTGGTCGAGCCGCCAGTCTGGGTAGTCGAGCCACCGGCAGTCGAGCCGCCAGAGCTAGTGCCACCGGTGCCTCCGTGCGAGCTGGCTGAGGACGAGCCTCCGCTCGCGCCCCCGGTGTGTCCAGGATTGGTCTTGGTCGTCGAGCTTTGGCATGCCGCCAGCGTGACCACAGCGGACAGAAAGAGCGCCCGACGACAATCGATTTGGAGACGAGTCATGGTCATGAGTCCTCCTCGCTGTGCTGCTTGGACCAGGTTTCGTAGGGTGAAACAACGTCTGCGCACGCCGCTCCGGTCGCCTCAACCTAACAACGCGACAATGGATATGCCCGAACCCAGGACCTGACAAGCGGAATCTTGATGACGCGCTCAAGTGTCCGCAGAGACTGCTTTTTTGGGGACCTCAAGGGGATGAGGGCAGAAGCTCTTCCCTGGCGTGAAGAAAGGTGGGAAGCGATATACTGCATCGGCAAAGAACCCTTTCATGCTCAACCGGTTTCTGCGTGTCCTCATCCGCTGCCTGCTCTGGCTGCGCTACCGCATCCGCGTGCGCGGTCTGGATCGCATCGCCCCTCCTGACGCTCGCGGCGTGCTGTTTCTGGCCAATCACCCGGCGCTCATCGATCCCATCATGGTGATGGCCGTCCTGTGGCCCCGCTTCCGGCCGCGCGTGCTGGCCGACCGCGCCCAGGCCCGGCGGTTCGGCATTCATTTCTTGGCGCGGCGAGCGCGCGCGCTCGAGATCGCGGACATGACCCGCGATGGCCGGGGCGCCCGCGAACAGGTGGAATCCATGATCGAGGCGAGTGCCGCGGCCTTGCGCCAGGGCGAGGCGCTGTTGCTCTATCCCGCGGGCCGCGTCTATCGTCAGCGCCGCGAAGATCTGGGGGGCAACAGCGCCGTCGAGCAGTTGCTGCAGGCGGTGCCTGACGTGCGGGTGGTGCTGGTGCGCACCGCCGGGCTGTGGGGCTCCAGCTTCAGTCGCGCCTCGGGCAAGCCACCCGAGCTTCTGCCCGCCCTGCGCAGGGGCCTGTGGGGATTGCTCAAGAGCGGCCTGGTGCTTGCGCCCCGCCGCCACGTGGCCATCGACGTGGTCGAGCCCGACGACCTGCCGCGCGCTGCGGATCGGGTGGTGCTCAATCGCTATCTGGAAGCCTTCTACAACCGCAACGGGGGTGGCAGCACCTACGTGCCCTATTCATTGTGGGAGGGCGGCGGTGTGCGCTGGTTGCCCGAGCCGGTCAGCAGCGCCGAGCCCGGCGTGGCCCGGCGGATTCCGCCGGCCACGCGCGACACTGTGCTGGAGCACCTGCGCCGACTGACCGGCGTGCGCGAGATCCACGAGACCCAGCGACTGGCTCACGATCTGGGCCTGGACAGCCTGGTCCGGGTGGAGATCCAAGCTTGGGTCGAGAGCGAGTTTGGCTTTCCCCAGCCCGAGGTGGACGCCATTGAGACGGTGGGAGACGTCATGCGGGCCGCGGTGGGTGAAACCGTGGGCAAGGCTGCGGCCGAGCCCCGGCCGGTGGCACACGCCTGGTCCATCGCTGCCCAGGACGCCACCCTGCCGCCAGCCATGCCGGTTGGTGACAGCTTGACCGCTGTCTTTCTGGACATGGCCCGCCGGCATCCCGGCCAGGTGGTCATTGCCGACCAGCAGAGCGGGGCGCGCAGCTATCGCGACCTTGTCACCGCTCTCTTGCTCCTGCGGCCTATATTCGCCCGCATGCCCGGGCCGTACGTAGGCATCATGCTGCCCGCGTCAGTCGCCGCTGCCGTGGCCACCTTGGCCGCGCTCTTTGCGGGAAAGACGCCGGTCATGATCAACTGGACCACCGGGCCGCGCGGCGTGCTGCACGGGCTGGATCTGCTCGACATCCGTTGCGTGGTGACCGCCCGCCGGCTGGTCAGCCGCCTCGAATCGGAGGGTTTCGGCAGCACCCCGGGGTTCTTGCAGCGGCTCGTCTATCTGGACGATGTCGCCAAGCGATTCTCGCTTCCTGCCAAGCTGCTTGCGGCGTTGCGTGCGCGACTGGGTTTTGTCGGTGCGCTGGAAGAGGCGCGGGCGCCTGAAGTGGCCGCAGTGCTGTTCACCAGCGGCTCGGAGAGCGTGCCCAAGGCGGTTCCGCTGACCCATGCCAACCTCCTGACCAATATCCGCGACGCCCTCGCGGTCATTCCGTTGCGTCCTGACGAGGCTCTCTTGGGCATCTTGCCCCCGTTCCATTCGTTCGGGTTGACCGTCGACCTGCTGTTGCCGCTGCTCTGTGGTTTGCGTACGGTGTACCACGTCAACCCGAATGACAGCTCCACCCTGGCCTCTCTCATCGAGGCGTATCGGGCCACCCTGTTGGTGGGCACGCCCACGTTCCTGGCTGGCATCGTGCGGGCCGCCCAGCCCGGGCAGTTGGTCAGCTTGCGCGTGGCAATTGCCGGCGCCGAAAAGTGCCCGGCCCATGTGTACGATGCCCTGGCGCGCGCGTGTCCCGAGATGACTGTCATCGAAGGCTATGGCATCACCGAGTGCTCGCCCATCGTATCGGTCAACCGTCCCGAGCAGCCGCGGCGCGAGACAATAGGCTTGCCGCTGCCGTCGGTGGAGCATGCCATCGTCGACGCCGAGTGCGGCAAGCCCACGCCCTGCGGCCAGCGCGGCATGCTGCTTGTGCGAGGCCCCAGCATCTTCCGCGGGTATCTCAAACACGACGGCCCTTCTCCCTTCGTTTCGTTTGCCGGCAAGGAATGGTACCGCACGGGCGATCTGGTGTGCGAAGACACCGATGGCGTTCTCACCTTCTGCGGTCGGCTCAAGCGCTTCGTGAAGATTGGCGGCGAGATGATCCCGCTCGCTGCGGTCGAGGCCGCGCTGGAGGCCAAGTGGATTGCCCCATCGGAGGGCGAGGGTCCGTGCCTGGCGGTGGAATGCACGCCCGACGAGGAACACCCCGAGTTGGTTCTCTTCACCACCTTGGACATCGATCGCGAGACCGCCAACCGCTGCCTGCGTGAAGCCGGACTTTCACCCCTGCACAACATCCGGCGCGTAGTGAGGCTTGCGGCGCTGCCTCTGCTCGGCACCGGAAAGATCGACTACCGCGCACTCAAGGCGACGCTGGGCTACTCCACGTGTACCGCGTAGTTGCGGATCTCCGTCTTTCCCGATCCGGAGGCCACCTCGTTGCCGAGCTCCAGACAGGCGACGTAGACGTTGGGGTCGAGCAGGCGGTTCTGCATCAGGTAGGCGACGATCGCGCCGATGTCGAGAGGGCCATGCAGGATGGGCTGGTCGGCCACCAGGGAAATGATAGTCCAGGTGTTGGAGCTGCTGCCCGAGGCATCGCCGTGGTTGTTGGCAAAGTAGATGTGGAACTGGTGGCCCGCGATAGCCGCAGTCGTAACCAGGCTTCCGGCCGGACCCAGCCGATTTTCCGCCAACCAAATCATCACCTCGTGGGCTATCCCGTTCTTGCTTACGGGTGGGGAGGACACGGTCCAGAACTCAAACGCCAGGTTGTATGATCCCGACGCATGCATCGCCACGTCGAAGTCCACGACCACCTTCTTTGAACCCACGCGAAAGGGGAATCCCGAATCGGGGGCAACTTCGCCGACCCAAGGGCTGTTGCCAAACTGTACCTCGGGGTAGGTCGCGACGCCGGAGCCGCCCCACCATTTCCAGACCCAGCCGAAGGTGGTCTTGCCATTCAATTCCTTAACGAAGATCTTCTGGCGGTGTGGTCCGGTGGTGGACCGTGCGTTCCAGACGTTGTTGAAAACGCGATAGCGGTTGTCAACTATCGTGGCCGCGAAGTTCTTCTCGGATTCGAACACCGTGGTGCCTTCGGTACGGGAGAGATCGAAGTCTGCCCGCGCCGAGCCGGCGCAGCTGGGCCCCAGGGCCAGCAACGGAAGGGCAAGAAGCATGGAGTGGAAGAGGCGTTGCATGTGTGTCCTCCGAGAAATGCACAGTGTCCAAGGGTTGCGAATTGCGCTTCCGACCGCTGCTGACCACGACGATCAGAATAGCAAGAACCAACAGAAGACGGGCAGGTGCGGAAAGATCGGAATCCCCGCCGGTCAACGAGCAGCCGGAGGAGCTTCCCTTGCTGGGGGGCGTTCCAGTCGAACCGCCGCTGCTCGCGCCATCCGCGGTTGGCTTGGTTCCCGCGTCGGGTGTGGCTTGCGAGGTAGTTGAGGATCCTGAAGTGGCCGAGCCACCGGCGCTGCCTCCGGCTGCCATGCTGCCGCCTATGCTGTTCGTGCCCCCAGTGTGGATCGCGCCGCCCGTGCCCGACACGCCACCGGAAGCAACCACGCCGCCCGTCGCCGCCATTCCACCCGTGCCCAGCACGCCACCCGTGGCCCCCGCTCCGCCGGAACTCGTGGTGCCGCCGCTGGCCCCCGTTCCACCCGTGGCCGGCGCGCCGCCGGTAGCCCCCGCTCCACCTGTCTCTGTCACGCCGCCCGTGCCCGTGGTTCCGCCGGTGTTTCCCGGAGAATCCGTCCTCGTGAAGGCATCGCGAAACGCGGTGTCAGCAACGGCGCTGTCCTTCGAGGCGCCCGCGTCAGGAACTGGATTCGAACCATCGAGGCCAAGGAAGCGAATTGCATCCGCGGCATTGGGATCGACAACAAGATCGCCGTGCCCCTTTCCTGTTTCTTGGATGGCCTCGACTTGAACGACGCCCGCGCTGTCGACATAGCGAGTCCTGATCCAGCCAGTTTGGATGGCATTGTTCTCGGTTGATGTTGGTGTCTCGCTCACACCGAGCACGTTGGTCCACTGTTTGATCGCTTCGGCGAAGGTGTGAAAGGCGACAGTGGTATCAAGGGATCCGTGCCATAGCTGGATACGTGGACGGGTGCCGGTGTAGCCAGGATAGGCGGCACGCACCAGATCGCCCCACTGCACTCCTGTCTTGGTCACGTTGCCAGTGGCGCAGGTCGAGCTCCAGCCCAGGCTATCGATATTGCCCTGGGCAAAACAAGCGAAGGGTACGCCGGCAAACGCGGCGCCCGCCTTGAACACGTCGGGATAGGCACCAATCATGGCCTGGGTCATCATGCCGCCCGAGGAATAGCCCGCCACGTAGACCCGGTTCGCGTCTCCGTTCTTGTTCGCGATGACGTAGTTGACCGCCGACATAATTCCCTCGGCATCGCTCCCGGTCCCGTTGTGGGTCAGATCCGCGGTCGAGTGAACGTCCCAGCACTGGTCTTTGCTGACCGCTGACGGACAGATCATGACGAATCCGTACTTGTCAGCCTGTTGTGCAAATGAATTTCCGGAGCTACACATGCTTTGGCCGCCGTTTGAGGCGTGACAGGCGTGAAGATGGACCAAGATGGGCGGCTTCGCGCCGACATTGCTCGGGGTGTAGAGGTACATCGGAAGGCTATTGGGGTTGGATCCAAAGTTAGTGAGCTGGGTAGTTGTGCCGGCTTCCGCGGTCGGAACGGCCACGGCAGTGGCCAGCAGGCAGGCAAGACCCATCGTCAGCTCGGCGCCATGTCCACGGAGTGTTTTCATTTCCCCATGAAAGGGTTCCATCTCGTGAGAACCTTTCAAGAGAACTGTTCGTCGCGAGGACCAGGCTTTTCGCCCACCAGCACAAACTCGTTGTACTTGAAGACCCGGCCGGCCAAACGCGGGAAAGGAAACGAATAGGCCGACTTGACCTTCAGGCCAAGGGCTATGGTCAGCCGATCGAGGGCCGCGAGATCGAAGAACTCCACGTGTGTAGGATCGGAACGAAAGCCGGCCTGTTGCGGCGTGATGAGCACCAGGCGCCCGCCGACGCGTAGGTAGCCCGTGTATTCGGCCAGCAGGGCGAGGGCCTCGGCAAAGTGCATGTGCTCGGCGACATGGGCGCACAGCAGGGCATCGAAGCGGCCGGGACGGGCGTGGGGCGAGGCGAGAAAGTCCGCGGGAAGAAAGACCTCAAGGCCGCGTGATCGAGCGACGGCGACGGACTCGGGGTTGTGATCCACGCCCACCCCTTCGCCGCCAAGATGTTGAAGATTGCGCCCGAGTCCACACCCGACATCAAGCACGAAACCCAGATTGAGGGCCTGCAAATGCCGTCGGTACGGGCGTTGAACGTCAAGCAGGCGCTTCCACCACACGGACTCGAGCCGGCTGAGACGCAAGGCATAGTCCTTGCCTTCGGTTAGTGGCTGTTCGCTCATGCTGCGCAGGCTAGTCGGCGCAGGCGATCTTGTCCACCCGACGTACTAGGCTCCGGCGCCTGCACCTGCCCCGTGCTGACGGCGCCCCATCCATCGCGGCGCAGTTGGGTCCCTCTGCTTTGCCAGGCCGAAATCGGCTGGCGACTCGACCAACCGAGAGCTGACGCGGCGTCGTTCTTGCCCAGCGTTGGTGACGTTGTCGACGCAGATGTCGATGCCGGCGGGAGCACCGGCCACGCTCACGCCCGCGGCCGTCAGGGTTCCGGCAATGGTAGGGCTGTCAATCCCGCGCAAAGCTCGGACGCAGACCAACCATCCGTGTCCTGCCGGGTGGGTCAGTGGCAGACCTGCGGCTCCGGGGCAGCCCCGTCCACGGGAAGATGCACGCGAAAGACGCTGCCCTTGCCAAGGTCGCTTCCGACCTCGATTCGGCCCCCGTGTGCGCGCACCAACTGGGCGGTTATGTACAGCCCCAGGCCCAGGCTTTCCTGGTGGCCGCCGTTCTCAATTCGCCAGCAGCGCTCAAACACGTGGGGCAGGTCCTGCCGGGGAATGCCGACGCCGTGGTCGGTGACTGCGATGGTGACAAACCCGTCGGCGCAGCTTGAGTGCACCAGGACCTCGGCCGGCGCATCAGAGTACTTGAGCGCGTTGTCGAACAGGTTCACAAGGACGCTTTCCAGCCGGCCTGGGTCAGCCGGCAGGGACGGCAAGGGCGGCTCGAACGACAGGCGGAGGCGCTGCGTGGGCAAGGTTCCTGCAAGGCGCTCGACGAGTTCCGTCATGAAGGCCTGCAGGTCGATGGGCTTCCGGGCCAACTGGACCTGGCCGCTTTCCAGTCGAGCCGCATCCACCAGGTCCCGGATCATGGTGGCCAGGCGCTGGCCGTTGGCAATGATGGTGTCCACGCGCTTGGCGTTGCGATCCCCCGTTGGGAGCGATCGCTGCAGCATCTGCGCCTGCAGGAGCAGGGCGGACAGGGGCGTGCGCAGATCGTGCGACACCATGCGGACCAGGTCATCGCGCTGTCCCTGGACCTGCTGCAAGCGCGTGACGTCGACAAAGGTGGCGACCACCGCTTCAAGCTTTCCGTCTGCACCTCGCAGGGGAACTGCGCTGGCGGACACCGCACGTCGTCCGTGTGGGGGCGGTCCGTCCAGGGTCAGCACCTCGTGGCAAACCGTCTCACCGCGCAAGGCGCGCGCAGTCGGTTGCTGTTCTGGCGCAAGGGGCCTGCCGTCGGCGCTCAGCACGCGCAGGCCGCGCAGGCGTTCCTCGCTGGGCAGGTCGGCTTGCTTACTGGACAGGCCAAACAGTCTTTCGGCCGCCGGGTTGATGCGCTGGATCTTCCCGTCGGGTGCGTAGAGCACCAGGCCAGCAGGCATAGCGGCAATCACCGCGTCCATCTGGCGCAGGTCTGCAGCGAAACTCTTGTCCACCGAATCCCTTTCCGCGCCCGAATCCTGCCGTGCAGGCGCATGCCCAGTGACTATAGCCGCGAGCAGCCGCCACGCAACCGTTGGCCGGGCCTGACTACGCGTGCGGGCATGAAGGCTGTACAGCGTGTCGCCGTCGATTCGAGCGCCACCCCCGCAGAGCAGACTGCGAGAACCTCTTGGCGATTGCGCCAAGGTAGGGCATGACAGGGGCCATGGGGGCCGATACCACCTTCGCAACGAAGTCGTACTCCGAGCGCGAGGCGCGTCGCATTCTGCTCGAAGCTTTGAAGGGCCAGGGCGGACAGCTGACCAAGGCTGACGCTGTCACCAAGTCCGGCCTCCCGGTGCCGGTGGCCGAGGATGCGCTCGGCGGACTGCTCAAGGAATTCCGTAGTCACCTCGCAGCAACCGAGAGCGGCGAGCTCATCTATCAATTCGATCCGTCGTTCACGCGCCGGGATGCGCTGTCGCTGCGCGAGAAGCTGGCCAGAGTGGGCAATTCGTTGTGGAGGGGGTTCACTTTCCTCTTCAAGATTTCCATCGTGACGACCCTCGTCGTGTACTTTGTGGTGTTCGTCGCCATGGTGATTGCGGTGCTGTTCGCGCGGCGTAGCTCGGACGATCGGGACGGCGGGGGGGACATCGATTTCACCTGGCCGCTCTTCTGGATGTGGGGCTGGGGTCCTAGCTTTGACGGCGGCCCCTACCGACGGCGGCGGCGCCGCCTTCCGGACAAGCCACTTTACCGCAAGGTGTTCGAGTTCGTGTTCGGGCCGCCCAAACCGGCGGTGGATCCACTAGCCGACGAAAAAGAGATCCTGGCCTACATTCGGCAGAAGAACGGCCGCATCGCCGCGGTGGACCTGGTGATGCTGATGGGCTGGGATTTCGCGCGCGCCGAGGAGGAGGCGACCCGCTTGCTGGTCAACTATGGCGGCGAGCCCGAGGTCACCGACGATGGCGTGGTGGTCTATGTATTCAAAGACATTCGCAAGACGGCCGAAGAGGGCCGGCAGGTCGAGCCCGTCGTGCACCGGGCCTGGGAGCGCCTGGAGTCGCGGCCGCCTCTTACCGGAAACCGCACGGGTACCAACGTGGCCATCAGTCTGTTCAACGGGTTCAACCTGCTGGCGCCGCTTTGGATCGTACCGGCCTTCGAGGCCAGCCTGCAGGTGGCGATCCCGGGCCAGGAGTTCCTTCTCCGCGACTATCCCATGGCATTCTCGTCGTTGTTGTTCGCAGTTCCGCTTGGTCGTTGGCTGGTCGAGCGGGTACGCGAGCCTGGCCGGCGCCAGCGCAACGCCCGCCGACGCCTGCTGCAAGGGGTGCTGGCCCGACGGGGCCAAGCCGCGTCGGTCGAAGAACTGGCGCCCGAGCCTGCCGCGGCCGAGGCGCTGTCGAGGTCCCTGGTGGCATTGGGCGGTGACGTGGTGGCGGACGACAATGGCCGGATCCGCTACGCCTTCCCACGCATTGCCGAGGAGCTTGAGGGAATCGAGAAGGCTCGCGCTCAAACCTCGGGGCGCGAACGAGATCCCGGGGCTATCGTCTTTTCCTCGAAGGATTGATCGATTTACTGGGGCAGGGCAGTGACCGACCACGACGAGATCATTCGGTGCCTTCTGGAAAATGGCCGTGCCCGGGTAGTGGCCGCGACCACGACCCAGGCCGTGCGCGAGATTGCGCGCCGGCACCAGGTCCGGGGAGTGGCCGCGGTTGCGTTGGGCCGCGCGGTCACCGCTGGGCTGACCCTGGCCACGCTGACCAAGGACGAGGAACAGGTCACCCTGCAGATACTCGGCAAAGGCCCGCTCGGCAGCATCACCGTGGATGCGCGCTCGTCCGGTCGGGTGCGCGCCTACCTGAAGCATCCCGGCGCTGTTCCTCAAAGCGGCGCATCTGGCTTGGTCCGCGTATCACTGGCGGAGGCTGTTGGAACCCAGGGCGTGGTGAGCGTGATCCGCGATCTGGGCTTGGCGCAGAACTACGTCGGGCAGACCGCGCTGCGCACCGGGGAGATCGACAGCGACGTGGAGAACTACCTGGCGAACAGCGAGCAGATCGACAGCGTGCTCCGCTGCGACACCTTGGTTGATGGCGAGGGCCAGGTCATCGCTTCCGCGGGACTGTTGGTGCAGACCCTGCCCCAGGCAGGGGGCACGGCGTTGGTCGAGTTCATCCGCCAGACTTTGGACGAGCAGCGATTGAGTCAGGTTCTAGGCGAAACGGCGGGTGCTATGGGCGCCGAGGATCTCGCGCGCCGACTGCTGGGCCCCGCGTCCGAGAGCCTGCAGACACTTGACAGTCGGCCGGTGACCTTCTCCTGCGCTTGCAGCCGTGCCCGCGTCGCTTCTACCCTGGAGATGCTTCACGAAGAGGATCTGCGGGCGATGATCCTCGAAGACAACCAGGCCCAGGTCACCTGCAACTTCTGCGGCGAGCAGTACACCTTCTCCGAGAGTGAACTGGAAGTGATCCGCCGCAAGCGCAAGCCCGTAGGGCCGGTGAGCTAGCCGCTGGTGGCCTTCACAAACTCCGCAGTCTGATTGTTGACCGTGCCCCAGGTGGCCGTGTGCCAGCGGGCACGATGGGCCAGGTAGAAGCCGGCGCAGTCACGCAGATAGCGCAGGGCCATGGGGCGCTGGTCCTTGACGTCGGTTTTCTCGATCGGGTCGGCGACCGTATCGAAGAGAGTCTCCTTGCCACCGTAGTCAACGATGTAGCGCAGATTGGTGGCTCGCAGCGAATAGCTGCGACCATATTCCGACGGAATTACACGCGGGGTCCACGGGCCCTGGCGCAGGGCCATGGGCAGAAGGCTTTGCCCCTGCATGCGCGGCTCGGGCGGCAGACCCATGAGATCAAGGATGGTGGGCGCCACGTCCACGTGGCTGACCGTCGTGTCGACGGTGATCATCTTGTCAGACAGCCCCGGCACCCACAGGACAAGAGGCACCTGGGTGACCTCGAACCAGTGGCCATAGGCGTGACCCAGGCTGCCGTGCTCGAAGAAGCCCTCGCCGTGGTCGGCAAGCAGAATTACCGCCGTGTTGTCGCGCTGGCCCCGCGCCGCCAGGCCATCGACCAGGGTACCGAAACATTGATCGAGGTATTCCACTTCGCCGTTGTACAATCCACGCAGCTGTTGCCAGCGCGCCGGGGTCATGGGCAGGGTTCCCTTTACAATGGCGGTCAGAATGACGCCGTCGGGGCTCTTGCCGATGGCCGGGTCAAATTCTCCCTTCACATAGTGTTCGGTGATGCCCTGGTGATAGATGTACGGGGTATGGGGTTCGAAAGCGATGGACGACAGGAAGAAGCGCCGTCCCGCTTTGATCTGCTCGTCGGCAAAGCCCAGCATCAGCTTGACAAGGGTGGGGCAGCCGCCGCCCTTGCCTTCCTGGGAGGGCTGGTGATACGCGGTCCAGTTGGACGCGGCTTTGAGCCGGCCCATGGCGAACGAATTGTCGCCGTAGTAGCCGGTGGCGATCTTGTCCGCGCCCAATGCCGCACTGATCATGGGCGTGCCCGAATTCAGCTTGGCCTTGTCGCCCAGGATCCCATTCACCCGCGGCATAGTGCCGCTCTGGATGCTGGCGTGTGAAGGCGGTGATGAGGGCGAGGCGGCCTCAGTGTTGAGAAACACAACCCCGTTTTTGCGGCCGGCCTGGGTGATGCGCGGAGTGAGCACCTTGGTCTGGCCGTACAGGGCAAGGCTGTCCGCGCGCATGGCATCGCCGATCAGAAGCACCAGGTTGCGCACGGGCTTTGGGCGCGGCAAAGACGGCGCCACAGTCAGAAGAATGCGCGGCGTGGCCCACAGGGCATCGCCGCCGTCGACCACGGCGAATTCAAGCGCCACCAGTTTTCCAGCCAGACCCGCGAGCGACAGCGTGTGGGCCTGCCAGCGTCCTGTTTGCTCGGTCTCATCGAGCAGGATCTGCGCTGGCTGACCCTCCGGCTGCGCCGACACGCGCAGGTGCGAAGCGGCCTGCGGGGCGGCGGTTTCGAGCACCAGGAACGCCTGGCGCGGGACTTCCAGCAGGATGGCGTAGCGGCGAAACCCGGCGAGTGCGGCCTTCTCTTGCCCGGCAACGCTGGCTGCGACGACCGGGGACAGGGCGGGCCAGGCCTCGGCCGGATCGGGCGCCGTGCCTGAGATCACCTCCAGCGAGTGAAAGAGGGCGCCCTTCCTGGCCACCGCGATGACAAGGTCGTTCTCGCCCGTCCGAAGCACGCCCGCCGGCGCGCTGACCGACACTGTCTGCCAGCCGTTCGACACCATGACGGTCCTGAGCGGCTTGCCGTTCAGGCGCAGCGACAGCCGCTGCCCAGCCACGCCGCTCATGCGCACGACAATGGCGGCTGCGCCAGTCTCGCCGTCCCAGGGGAAGCGCAGGTTGCTCGTGGTTGCGGCCAGGACGCGACCAGCGTGATCCTGGAGCTTGGTCAGTCCTCGCCAAGGGCCGTTGTATTCCTGCGTGTACTTTCTGAATCCTTCACTGGCAAGAGGAATGATCAGCCCGCGCCGAAAGAGGTGCCACAGGGCGCGGTTGGCCAGAAGATCCACGCGCGGCCCAGCCTCATCCAGTCGTGGCGTGGCCGTGGTCTTGGGTGCCGCAGAAGCAGGCGCCGCCGCGTGCGCTGTACCAGGCACGGGCGCACGCCGACAGCCGACGACAGGGCCGGCGGCGATGAATACAGCAAGACCGAGGAGGATACGAGACATGCGCCCCCTTCTAGCGCACTTGTCCTACTTGGTCGGCACCGTCAGCGGGTTGGGGAAGTTGCCCGAAAGGAAGAGCATCGAGTAGACGCCGAGTGATTCCTGGAAGTAGCGATCATTCATGACGGTCGTGGACACGGCTTCTTCGAGAGCTTCCTGCCGAAGAGCCGAGGTCGTGGCTCCGCCGTTGTTGTACACGCTCACGTACGAGCACATACCCATGTTGACGGTATAGGAGTTGTGGCCAAAGGCCGGATCGCAGCCGCTGATGACGCCACTTGGTGGCAATGAATCACAAATGGTCGAGAATCGATTGGCGTTGGGCTCGGGCGGATTGTTCTTGTAGAAGTTCATGAAATAGCCCTGAACATTGTCGATTTCCGCCTGGATGCGCGTCTTGCCTGGATAGTGCTTCGAGGAATTGGAGGCATTCTCCGGCAGGCTGGTGTTGTTGCCAAACCAGGCGGCATCAATGCCCGCGCGCCACAAGAAGCGCTCCCATTCGTAGGGCTGGGAACCGCCAACGTTGGCACAAGGCGCATCCAGCGAGCCCTCGTATCCGACAAATCCCGCCTGCAACCCCGGCTGATCGTAGCATCGCTCAAGCATCTCGTAGACCGTTTCGGCGGTCTTGTACCAGAAGTCGTGGTGGAATTTGCGATCGGAGTCGGTGTATTTCGGGCTGGCCAGCTTGGCATTCAGGAAATCCCCAAACACCCGGAAATAGCCCGGCGGGTAGTAATCCATGTGCACGTTCACAGAGGCGATTCCGGTCTGGTACGAGCATGGCTTGTTGGGATAGTCCTGGCAATTCTTGGGTCCGGTGTCTCCTTCCGTTGGGTAGTTCCAGATCCCGTCGTACTGGGTGTCGATCTCGCACTCCATCTTGATCAGCCAGTCGGTGGCGAATTGCGTGTATTCAGGCCATTGCAAGGCGGCGTACACGAGGCCGATCGCGATGTCGACGTCACCATCGAATGCGCTGTCCTGTTGTCCGCTGCAGGCCTCTTTGGCCGGATCGCAGGGCGAATCGAGTGGCCGGCACGCGAGGTGGCCGTCCCACATCCAGCCCATGAGGCCGCCACAGTACTTGGTGGCGTTCTGTGACAGGAAATGCCGGACGAAATTCCACAAGGCATCGAAGGTAGGCTTGTCCCCGATGGCCGCGGCGATGGCCATGCCATAGCCCTGGCCCTCGCTGACCGTCTCGGGTGGGTCGGTCTTGACGCGCGCCGTGCCCGGGCCGCAGACCTTGTCCGTGGTCGTGACGTAGTTGTCTCTCCACATCAAGTACCGCTGGAACACGAAGGCATTCAAGAGGTCCTGGATCTTGGCCACGTTGGGGCCGGGATAGACATACGCGAGCGATCCGCCGTTGGGATAGAGGTAGTTGGTGCTGGCGTAGGGGAACCAACCCCCGAATCCAAGTCCGACCGTGACGGGCGTGGGCGGCGGCTTGGGCGCGCAGGCCTCATCGTTCCATTTGCTCGTCGCTGACCAGTCGCCGTTGGTGGCGTCCGGATAGTAGGTGAAGAACTTGAAACGGCTGGTGGATGGGATGTCGGGTTTGCCGTAGTCCCAGCGCAACCAGTATTCGGCCGGTGTGGCTGGAAACGCGCGCGGGGCGACGGTATTCCACTCGGGGTTGTGCGTCTTGTCCACCGCCCGCCAGGTGGCGTTTGCGACGAAGAACGCGTCGGGAACAGGACAATTGAACCACGGGCGATCCGCCTCACGGAAGCAGATGACCTTGTGGCTGGTCACTTCCATCTCGATCCACCTGGGCATTAGCTCGGGCTTGGGGAAGAAGGTGAACGTCTTCTGTCCGGCCCAGATGTAGCGGAAGTGAACCGTGTGGAAGTTGTTTGGAACCGGCGGGCTGCAGGGATCGACCGGCTCCGTGGAACCGCCGCAGTGCTCATACCCGGGACCGGGGTTCTTCGTGTAGAAGTAGTAGGTGAGGGGATCCTGCGACCAGTCCATGCACACGGGAATGGACGCCGCCGTATTGTCCGGGGCGCCCGCGTAGCCGATCCAGTACTCGCTGACGCCGGGCGTGGGCGCGGGCAGGGGCAGATTAGGCGTCCACAAACCCAGGCTGTCATCCGGGTGACGGAAAGTGATGTTCACCGTGTTGGTCTTGGTCGACCACTTGCTGTTGGGAATCAGCACGAAGTACCAGGGGCACTTGCCGTCCTGGAATTCGAGCAAGGCCTGCATCTCGCAACCCGCTCCGGTGACCTTCAGGCTGCTGGGGTAGGGCGGGGGATCGTAGCCCAACTTCATCTGTCCGCAGGCCGAACCGGGGAATCCGGTCTTCTGTGGATCGCCCCAGGGCCAGCGGAAGTGAACCTTGGTGAAGCCGCTGGGCACGGATTGATCGGGTTGTCCCTTCGGGCACGCCTCCGAGGCAACCACGTTCTTGTCGTTGGTCAGGCGGAACTTCTGGTCGCCGACGGCGGCGCTGGCGTAGTCGGCGGCCAGGGTACTGGACGGGCCGGTGTAGTCGAGCCAGAGCTCCGTGCTGTTGGGCGCCAGTTTCGAGGCGTCGAAATTGCCCGAGGGGTTGTTGGCTGGGCAGCCGTCAGCGCCGATCGGCTTTATCTGGAACTTGGTGATGGTCTTCGGAAGACACACCGAATACCAGGAACAGTTCGCCGTGTCTTGCCGCGCACCATACTGCAACCAGTTTGCTACTGGGTCGATCACCAGAACCGACAGGGGCGGAGCCGTCATCGAGTTCATGGTCGGGGTTACCTTGCTCGACCAGATGTCCCGCACGTGGAGGCGCAGCTGGCTGGTGGGACAGGGGTAGGTTTCGTCCGGCGGCGGGCCATCGGCTGGTCCGTCCGCGCCAGCGTCGCGGCGTGGTTCGGCCCCGACCGGGGTTGACGAAGAACCCGGCGCGGTCGTGGTACCTCCCGTGGGCACGTTGGTGTCTCCGCCCGTGCTGCCGCCTGTGTCGCCACCCGTGTTGCTACCCGTGTTCCCGCCGGTATCGCCGCCTGTGTTCTCGGTAGGCTGGCCGCCGAACGGGCTGGGCGGCAAAGGAGGCGCGCCATCCTTGATCGGTTCGATCGAGACTATGGGATCGGGTCCGAACATGGGGTGTGAGTTGCAGCTCCACAGCACCAGCAGCATGCCAGAGCCCAGCAGGAACCAGCGCATCGCGTTCCACGTCGCGCGCGCGACCTCTCCCAAGGTTGCCGGTGATCGGAGGCTATTTGAAGATTGCAGCATGGTCATTCGCCTGAAGCCAGGAAGGCACCGTGTAACGATACCACCCTGGTAGGTCAACGGGAAACGCGAACCGGATGGGAAGTGTGAGAGCGGTGACGGCGTTGGGATGGTCGTCCCCATGTGGATGCCTTTGCCGCGAGACTGGGGTTTCGGGCTCTTTGGGGCGTCGCGCCTGGAGCATGTTTCGTCGACGGATCGCAGCGCAAAGACATGATTCGCGTGCAGTTGCGTGATGTTTCTCGGAGCGGCGTCGTTGGGTAAGACATTGCCTCACATCGGCCGGCCGCAACTTTCTCATCCGGATGCGTGACATGGTTGCGGCCGCGGAGTCGGCGACGACCCATGGCTCTGGCGTGGCCAGGGTCAGGGCTCTGGGTGAGCAGCAATGCGCTGCGGTTGGACCGCGCGGCCAGGTTCTGGTCCACGCGGTCCACGCCGCCTTGCGCTACGGTGCTAGGGCACGAACTTCACGTCATCGATCGTCACATCGACCGGGCACGAGATCGCGGTGCCACCGTCGGCAACCTGAGGCACCGTGAACTGGAACTGGATGGCCACGATTTGTGCGGCGGCAGCGGGAGTCCACTTGCTCAGGTCGCTGAGCAACGTGGTGACGGTGACCGGAGTCAACGACGGAATCGCGATCTTGCCCTTGGACGGGAAGCCGTAGCAACTTCCAGCGGGGTCACAGCCACCCGGCGGGTCCTGTGTGGTGGGACGTTGGTCGAAGGTTTGGAGTTGCAGCTCGATGTCGCACCCAGGAGCTGAACCCGCGATGGTGAACGAAATGGATTTGAACGTGGCCACGGTTGCGCACACGTTGAAGCTCAGTCCGGCGCCCGAGTAGCCGCCCGAAGCGAGCGTACCGGTGACGTGCAGATTCTTGTTGAAGGTGTCAACCGTCGCGGCCAGAGCTCCATACGAGAAGGTTGCACCGTAGAGTCCCGAGGTGCTCCCCCACTTGCCGGTCGTGGTGTCGAACTCCGAGAAATCCGTGACGTTGCCGTCTTTGGGAGTCACCGCTGCAGAGCAGACCAGCGGGGGCGTGGTGCCACCCGTGGCAGTCGACCCACCGGAACCGGTCGATCCGCCCGAACCCGTCGCCCCACCGGAACTGGTCGATCCGCCCGAACCCGTCGCCCCGCCTGCGGCCGAAAATCCGCCGGAACCCGTGGATCCACCGGAGTCTGAAACTCCGCCTGCGGCCGAGGATCCGCCGGATGCCGAGGAGTCGCCTGCGGCCGAGGAGCCGCCGGATGCCGAGGAGCCGCCAGTGGCCGAGGA
>PMCR01000111.1 GCA_003155465.1 Myxococcales bacterium
GGCACCTGTGGCCCATTACCCACGCCCTGGCTCCGCCCCTGTCTTCGGCCGGGGCGAACGGAAGACCGATGGTCAACCTTTCCCTGGCAGTCAACTATGCCTTGGGCGGAACCAACGTCGCGGGATATCACGTCGTTAACCTCCTGCTTCATGTCGCGGTTGCGCTCGTGCTCTTCAGCCTTGCGCTGCGCACACTGCAATTGCCATCGTTGACCAGACAGTTCGAAGGCAAAGCGCGGCACCTTGCGTTCGCGATAACCCTACTTTGGACCGTTCACCCGCTGCTGACCGAGTCGGTGACCTCCGTGATCCAGCGCAATGAGCTGATCGTCGGTTTCTTCTATCTCATCACCCTCTACGGCGTCGTCCGTTCATTCAACTCGACCAGGAAAGCCTTCTGGTACGCATGTGCCATTGCAGCCTGTCTGCTGGGAATGGCAAGCAAGGAAGTCATGGTCACCGCGCCAGTGATGGTGTTGCTCTACGACAGGGCATTCCTTTCCGGTTCCTTCAAGAAGGCGTTGACCCAACGGCAGCCGCTGTATCTTGGCCTGGCAGCAACCTGGGTCCTGCTGGGTGTCCTGGTTTTCTTCAACATCGATCGAAACGGAACCGTGGGGTTCGGGCTCGGGGTGGCGTGGTGGGCCTATGCTTTGACCCAGTGCCAAGCCATCGTTCGCTACCTCACCCTGGCAGTCTGGCCGCAGGCGTTGGTGTTCGACTACGGCACGGATGTGGTGAAGCACTTCGCAACCGTCTGGCCTCAGGCAGCCATTCTGCTGGTGCTGCTGGGGGCAACCGCGTACGCAACGCTTCGTCGGCCGAAGCTGGGATTCGCAGGGTGTTGGTTTTTCGGAATTCTCGCACCAAGCTCCAGCGTTCTTCCGCTGGCCTCACAGACCATGGCGGAACATCGAATGTATCTGCCCTTGATTCCCGTGGTAGCCATCGCGGCGGTCGGACTTTTCGCCAAGGCGAACAAGAGTGCGAGGTTGGCAGTGGTTGTTCTTGTCGCTTCACTGCTCGGCTGGCGGACCGTCCGACGCAACGAGGTCTACAAGAGCGCCATGAGCCTCTGGAGCGATACGATCAGTAAACGCCCCGGCAATGCCCGGGCCTATAACGAGCTAGGAAATGCATTGGACGTCGCAGGACGGACTCCGGAAGCGCTGGCAAACTACGACAAGGCTCTGCAACTGAAGCCCGACTACGCAACGGCCTGCTATAACAAGGCCCAGTCGCTCCTGAAAATTGGCCAGGCATCTGCGGCAGTCGACATGTTCGATCGAGCGTTGCGCAGCAACCCGGGCTATGTCAATGCCCTTAGGGGCAAGGGTGATGCGCTGGTGCAGGCCGGGCGCGGCGATGCCGCCATTCCATCATATGAAGTAGCGCTCAAACTGGAGCCGGATGATCCTGACGCGGCCCGCGGCCTGGGGATCGCTCTGCTGGGTGCCGGACGGATTTCCGAGGCGATCGAGCGCTTCGAAGCGGTGCTGCGCAGGGATCCCCGGGACGCGAAGGCGCACAGCAATCTCGGCTATGCGCTATGGCGATCCGGACAAGTTGAAATGGCCGTCCCGCATTTCGAGGCGGTGGTGCGACTTCAGCCTGACTCCGCGGAGGACCACTACAACTACGCAGGGGCACTTGCACGGACAGGACGGCTGGCGGACGCGATTGGCGAGTACCGGAAGGTGACCATGCTCAAGCCGGATCACGTCGGGGCTTACTACAGTCTGGGGAACGCCTGTGCGCAGACCGGGCAGTCATTGCAGGCGGTCGAAGCATACGAAGGGGCATTGAAGTACAGGCCCGAATATCCGGAAGCCCATAACAATCTCGCTACGGTTCTGCGCCGCCTGGGTCGTCCTGAGGAAGCTCGGAAACACTATGGCCTGGCGCTTCAGTATAGGCCCGGCTATTCGCAGGCGCGGCGCAACCTTGCGGCTTTGGCCGGATCCCAGGATGTGCCAGCGATACAGGAGTAGTCAGACTGCCGCGCGCGTCGGCGTGCCAGCGAGGCAGACGCGCCGGCGACGCCTAGCACTACTGATTGAAATTCTCCCGTCGTCGTCGCTGCTGCGGGCCCTGTCCGCTTTCTCGCTCCTCAGTCAGATACGTCGAGTATCTTCCCTCNNGAATTTCAATCAGTAGTGCTAGGAGCTCGGAGATCTGAAGGACGAGGCGCACAATGCGCAGATACGCAACCTGCGCCTCGGAGACCATAGAGAGCTGGAGTCATTCTTCGCCATGGACAGAACCACAATTCGCGAGCTGATGAGAAGGACTGTCCAGTTGGGCACCACGCCATCGCGCGCCATTCTGCTTGCGCAAGAAGATGACCGCATGGCGGCCGCCTCGCCGCATCAAAGGTTCTCCCTGGGCAAGAGGCCGGTCATTAGATGGATCAAGGGCGATGGGCTTGACGATGCAATAACCCGCGCGGCAATTGGGCAGGCATCACGACTTTTCGGCGACAAGGTGGACTATTGTGTTTGCACCAACGGTATCAAGGCAGAGCGGATTCGCTCCATTCTTGAATGGGCCGTCGCGCCGGTTGAATGGCGGCCGCTCTTGTCGCAGGACAATCCGTCGCTGGCGCAGAGCCTGACGGCTGCCGGTTGTCCGCCTGAGCATTACGGCTATTGGTGGAAATGGTTCCCGGAACGGGTTCGTCCGAGCGCGCCGGAATGGATTCTGGACGGCGACATGGTGATTGTGGGAATACCTTCATGGTTTGAGCAATGGGCTTCTGGAGATGACAAGTGCCGTGTCACACAGGATGATCGATGGCCGATGGAGGGTCTCTATGGGAACTATGTCGATTTCGTCGATGAGCATCTGAGGCTGTATTCAGGTCTCATTTCACTGCCGCCAAACCTGCGCTATATGCCCGAAGTCAATAAGGTGTTCGCCCTCAGACGTTTGGCCTCCGGGCACGACGGTCGGCGCGACATGTGCGAGCAGGGGGTCATCGCAGCCGCTTTCCAGAACATAGGGCCACTGCCAATTCCTCTTTGCGAGTTTCCGTTCGGGCGCGCTTTCGAGGATTCGATTGACTACGGCGTCCGTGGAGATCGGGGCGACGTTTGGGGCTACCATTTCGGCAATGCGTTCAGGCGGGACAACCCCCATTTCAATCGATTGGTGGAACAAGGTGTGGTGTTTTCGCGGACAGACCAGCCAGGTCTCGTCGAGCGGTTCGCTTGGATGGGAGGTACTGGCCAGTGGGGCGTGCCGGGCTGGGCAATGCCGGATGGCTGTGCTTCTCTCATCGTCGAGCGGGCGCGGGATTTCGCGGGTCGCCAAGTTCTCGAGCTGGGGACCTCGCGTGGTCGGCTAACGGCCATGCTGGCCTCCATCGGTTGTCGTGTGACCACGGTCGATCATCATGATCGCGGTGCGCGGCAGAATCTTGGTGGACTCGCGGTAGATGTTGTGGTCGACGACGCCATTCGCTTTCTCACCACAACGTCAAGAACCTTCGATTTGGTGGTTGTGGACCTCCACGGGAACTCGGTGGCAGACTGGAAGTGCTACGCGCCGCTGGTCAAGAAGTGCCTCGCATCGCGCGGCACGCTGATTGTCGACAACGCAACCCTGTGGACGATTCCGGAGTGGAAAGTGGAGACCGGTGTTCGCTGGTTCCTTGAGAGTCTTCCCTCAACATGGGCGGTTGAACTTCATCCGGAGCCACTGCCGGGTGTTGCCATTGTGACTTCCAGGCAACCATGATTCCCGGCACCCACGGAGACACCGGCCGCGCCCCAGGCGCACACCAAGCCGCCAGCCAAGCCAGCCCGCACGGGAGCCCGTTGCCGATATCGGCCGTGGGCCGAGCTGATGCGTCTGACCCTGGGTTTGCCTGTCGATACCCTAGGGCCTGCCCGCCCTGCCCCTGCCCCACGCGGCTTTGCCGCGCAGCACGGTGGTGCCAGCGGTTTCTTTTCAGCCAGGCCGAGCTGTTTGAGTAGGCCGAGCCCTTCCCGCCGCAGGGCCGGGGTCTGCCCATCATGCACTCATTGTCAGCCGGCTTACAACGCGCACATTCTTGCGCGGTCCGGGTCGGCCGCCTACCATAGCGCAGGATCGGTTCGCGCGACCTCTTGGGGTTTCATCGATCCAAGTGCCCGCCGCCCACGACTCAGAGAGGTTCCGACCATGAAGCCAATGGTTTGCTTGTTGCCCTTTTCTAGAACGTCTTTCGCCCTCGGGGCTTTCATCCTGGTCGCTGGGCTTGCCGCGTGCGGGGATGGCACGGGAGTCCGGCCGGACGGCGCCACTGGTGCCGAGGCGGGGCGTCCCTTGGACGCAACCTTCGCGAGCGATGCGAGCCGCTGGCCTGCCGAGGTTACGGTCAGTACCTGCCAGGACTACGCCAGCGTGAACGTGGGCTCATACGTCGTCCAGTCGGACTATTGGAACAAGGATGTTTGTCCCGGCACCCAGTGTATGGACATCAACAAGACGACCGGCGCCTTCAGCGTCACCCAGGGCCCCGCGGCTTGCGGGAACAACGTGGCCAGCTACCCCAACGTGCTTTACGGTTGTTCCTTCGGGAACTGCAGTCCGGGAAGTCTGCTTCCCGCGCAGGTCGGAGCGCTCTCCACCGTGACCAGCAGTTGGGATTTCAGCGTCGGCGGTACGGCGAGCGATCAGTACGACGTGGCCTACGACATCTGGTTCTGCCCAGATGAAAGCTGCGGGACCAGCGGTTTCCCGAATGGGGCCGAGCTGATGATCTGGCTCGACTACAAGAACGTCCAGGGCTGGGAGACCGACCTCGGTCCTGTGACCTTGGCTGGGCACACCTGGGAGGTTTGGCTGGCCACCATGGGCGCGGGCGCCAATAGCTGGACCTACCTAGCCTACCTGATCCAATCCCCAACGGTGACCTCGGTGACCGACCTGGACCTCGGCGCCTTTTTCCGAGATGCGGCGGCCAGGGGCATCATCCAGAACGCCTGGTACCTGTATGCAATCCAAGCCGGCAACGAGCTACGCACCGGCGGGATCCCTTACGCCAGCAACAGTTTCTCGGTTTCCATCAACGGTGTCACTCCATCGACCGCCCCCATCGCGGCAAGTGGCGGCCCGTCGTGCGACGGTGGCGTGCCCACTGCGGAGGGCACGCTAAACGTCCGCGACAACTACGTCACCGCCGGTCCGCTGCACGGGTACGCGGCGGCCTGGACCTGGGTGGGTGGGGGTTCGAGCGCCATCGCCTGCGCGATGCCCACCTGCACCGCTCCGGACTCGCTGCAGGTCACGGCCATCTTGAACAACGGCGTATCGCCCTTGACGGCGGAGCCCGTGTCCTGCTCACCCCCGTTTGCGCCCTCGGCGCTGTGCACCGCAGGCACCGTGACGGCGGATCCAACGTACAATCAGGTGGCCGGGGTTGGTTTCAACTTCAACCAGGCCCTTGTCGGAACGGATGTCGATGGGGGCGCGGGTGTCGACGCTAGCGTGGAAATCGATGGCGGCGTGGACATCGATGGTGGCGCGGCCGGCGCCTTGGGCACCCTTGCCATCGGCAAGAGCATCACGGTCTCCGTCGCAAAATCGGGCACGCTTGCGGGGAACGCCGCCCTGCGCGTGCAACTGACCGACGTGAACAACAACTTCTACTGTTACGGAGGTGCACTGCAGAGCGGGGTACCCATCCCCATCGGCAATTTCAATACCAAGTGCTGGAACAACTCGGGCACATACGCCACGTCCAGCACGCTTTTCAAGAGAGTCGACATTCTAGTACCCGGCAGTGCCTCCACGGATGAGGCGTTCGCCTTCTGCCTTACCAACGTCTCGGTGGAATAACCAACAAGGCCCCGCGGTCCGAGGGTCGTGTGCCGACTTCGTGTCGTGGGATCGCCCGTTGGCCAAGCGTTGCCCGCAGTGTGACGCTGCCTTTCTGGTGCAGAAAGTGTCGCGCGCTGGCGTACGCCTGCGCTGCCTGGCCGACGGTTGTGGCTGGACGGCCGAGCCCGACGCAAAGGCGTCGCAGACCGACGCGTGTGGCCGGCTCTCTACGCGGCCAAGCACAGCGGCCGCAACCGCACCGTGTGCAGGGCGAGGTGCCGCTACGGCGGGGTACTCGCACCGCACGCCAAATGGAGGCCATTGGTGGTTCCACCCCCGCCACCCGAAGCGGCTGCACCGAGTTGCCACTCGCCACCACAATCGCGTGCTACCATGCCAATGCATGGATGAACCGCAGCCCGCCAAATTGGCCGATTCCCCGAAACCTGACGCTTCTCCAGCCTCGCCTTCGGCGCCAGACCACCACACGACGCAAAGGCCGGGTATCGCGGAGCGAGCAAAGGCCTGGGGCGATGCCGTGACAGCACTTCTCAAGTCCTTGCTTCTGATTGTTGCGATTTTAGTCGTGGCAATCGTAGCTGGGTCTGTGGCTTTGCGAGACGAACCCAGCCGCCACATCGAAGTCCAAATCGACACCGAGACCGAAGGGACACTGCGTTCGCTCGGTTCGGATCTCGATATCCGCCAAGCTCTGGTGGACGCGCTCAATGAGCGCCTCCACGGAGTGAAGAAGATTGTTAGACTCCAGGGACTCGAAAAGGTCGTCAGTCATGAGCAGGCCGACGCCTTCTCCTTCAGGCCGTTCGGGATCGACGTGTCGACCAGCGACATCACCCGGATGATGCGCACGGTGAAGGGCTCCCCTGCACCCATGGCTGCGCGGGTCGATCTGATGTGCGCGCCGCGCCCTTGCACCGAGGCTGGTGTAACCGAAGGACAGTTGGTGGTTACCCTGTCTGGTCCGCGAGGCGGCAGCCGCGTTTCGTACCGAGTGCCCCTGGTCAATCCAGCGCTCCGCCGTAGTCTGCACAAAGCCATGCAACGCACCGCCGACCTTTTGCTGGATCTCAACCAGCCACTGGTAGCGAGCATCTTCTTCTTGAATCGACAGGACGTCCTTCCCGACGAATTGCAGGACAATCTAAGTCGTGCCGAGGGCTCGGCCCTCAGATCCCGCACCGCGGGCGACGAGACCAACTGCATGGTAGATTTGGTGATTGGGGTAAGCCTGATTCGCCGCAATCGATGGCCCGACGGCATAGCCGCAGAAGAGCGGGCCGCTGGTACCTCGGACGTGACCTGTCAAGTGCAGGCCTGGACCAACATTGTATTCTCGCTGGCTCCGCACGCATTCTGTAGCCCATGGAAACCGTTTCGCGACTTTGCTTCCGATCAAGTGCGACGGGCGTTGAAGGCGATACCGAAGGTCCAGCCTAGCGTGGTGGGCGATCTTGTTTACAATCGGATTCCCACCGCCCAGTTGGACCTGGAGATCTTGGATACCATCAGCCAGCCAGGCCATGAAAAGACTCGGGAGGCATTTTGCAATGGCGCGACGAGGCCGCCTCCGGACATTCAAACCTCCTCGGCCGAGCCGTTGGCAGCTATCCTCCAGCATACCAAAGACTTGTTGCCGCCGGGCGGCCACTTGCAGAACGAGGAGCACTTCGTGCTTGAACTGCTGAGGAGGTTGCTCAGGGTGGCCACACCAATAGACGACCCACTTGGGCGCCTCCTGGTGGGCCGCAAGATGAAGCAAACCATCGACATCTATCTGCTAACTGATCGCCACCCACGTCTTCTCTTCCTGACCCAGGGCAAGCTGGCAATGGACCTGGCCTGGGCGGCGCATGACGCCTTGGCACTCACGTCTGCGGAGAAACGAGCGGCGCTCAAGGACGCGCTCCAGGCAGAGCAGCCCTTTGACGACCTGGATGCGACGCTTCGGTGGAAGATTGTTGACGATCTAGCCTCCGCTCGAGTCGCTTTCGAAAATGCTGCCGTTACAGACTCGGAAGGAAAGCTCGTCGAACCGTCGTCAGACATTGGACCGTTGGTCTTGTTGGGAGACGCTCTTTTGGCGGCAGGCGACATTTCCGGCGCAGAGAGCGCCTATATGCGAGCCGTGGACGCCTTCGCTGAGGGCGACGAGGAAGCAAGTCAACTCACTGAATTCGCAGGCGTCGTGGCTCGCTGGGCGGCACTGCGAGTGGCCAACGGTGCCTGCGCCACCAGTGCCGTTACTGACCCATCCTGGGAACAGCACTGGGCGCGCCTCGGCGGCGGTCCACACGATATTTGTGCGTTCGACAAAGTGGACAAGGCAGCCACCCAGCCCTCCATCCTCGCGATGATCCGCCCGATCGTCGCGGATGCAATTGAGCGATGCGTGCCGAAGACTGGCCTACCATCGAGTTGGCAATCCGATCCGGCTCAGCTTTTTGCGCTGGTCGATTGCCTGCACAGTGCCCGGCCCGACGTGCAACGCGCGCTAGAGGCTCGGATCACCCACTCGGCGGCGGCCGTGGATTCGGCGATTGAAAGGGCCCTGAATGTGCGTCCGGCTGAACCGGGCCAGCCAGCTCCGCGAGAGGGTCAGAAGGGGGCGGAGCGAAGGTCGTCGAAGCCCTGACACCGAAACGAGCGCGGCCGCCCCGTGGGGCCTTCACTCTGTCCCGTGGTGGCTACAGATCGCATCCGCGCGAGATGATAGCTGAAATCCGGGACAACGGGCAGCTCGACTGGTCACACTTTTTCGTGGTTGAAGAGGGAAATGACGTCACTCCTCCTCTCTCAAATCGCAGATTGGATTCGACACGCCGCCCAACGGATCTGGAATAGCCTGCGCCCACGCTCCTGCGGCAGCGAAATCGTGGGCATGGCTGTCGACGTGAGCCGCTCCCGGCGCGAGCTGGTCATCGAGAACGCCGTGCTTCGCCATTATCCCGGCAGCCGGATTATCCCGCATCCGTCCCCTTCTCTTGCGTCGCTGGCTCGACCGCAACTCGATCGGCCACTGGCGGATGCGGAATAATCCTGGCCCCATCTTCTCCTCCCAGCGAGGCCGCCGGGTCTGGAGGAGACTTGCCCTCGGTCAACAGGGCGCGGATGTGCGCGCTGATCGGGTGGCGTTTCACCACCGAGGCCGGCAGGAAGCGTGCGCCGGCCACCAGCCCGATGCAGTTCGGGGCGCCGCAGCGGCAAACAAAGGGACAGGCCATCTCCCATTCGGTCGAGGGATAGAAGAAGGTCAGCTCGTCACCGGCTGCGATGGCCCGGGCTGCAAGCACCAGCATGCGGTCGGTGTCGATGCGAACGCTGGGGCTGCAGGCGTGGTTGAGGAAGGCGAAGGGCCCGACCTCGACGTGCCGTGCGCGACCCACCTGCACCGTGAAGCGTGTGGGGGCAAGGTGTTCGGCGGTGCAGGGCAAGGCGCCGATCGGATCGCCGTCGGCGAAGGCACGCTCGGCAAAGAGCCCGGTGTCACCCTCACGGGCCTTGGCGGCCATGGAGCCGCAGGGCAAACTGCATTGCTTTTCCGACATGCCGACCGCAGGATGGCACAGAACGGCCACAAGGGAAACGCAGCGCTGCCCGACTCAACTGTGGGTTGACAGGACGCGAGCCTGCGCGAATCATCGTGGTCGCTGCCGGAGACCGTCGCTCGGCCGTGCGCGCTGGTCTTTCGGAAGGACCGACATGCCTGTTGCCTGGAACCTGCTGCACACTCCGCGCGACCCACTGCGGTCCGAGTGGCCAGAGCGTGCGCCGCTGGACCAGTTTCGCGACCAGCGCCTGCGCGAGCTGGTGAGACACGCCTGCGCCCGGGTGCCCTACTACCGCCAGCGCCTGGCCGCTGCCGGCATCGACCCCGCCAGGTTCGCTGGCATGGCCGACCTGGGTCGCATTCCCATCAGTCGCAAGTCTGACCTGCAGGGTCTGCGGGCCAGCCAGATCTGCGCGGCCGACGTCGATCCCGCGCGGCTCATCAGGCACGAGACCGGCGGGTCCACCGGGCAGCCCTTCACCGTGCGCCGCACCTTCGTCGAGGAGCGGCTGCTCAACTGGCTTCGCTGGCGCGCGTGGCTCGCTGTCGGCGGGAACCTGCGTGACCGTACTGCGTACGTCGCCTATGTGTCACCCGTCCCGGAGGCGCGCAACTGGTCGGCAGACATCCTGATGGCGCTGGGCATGTGCCGACGCCAACCCTTTGATTGTTTGCGACCGCCCGAGGAATTGCTGCGCGAGATCGTCGCGTACCAACCGGACGCGCTGTGCGGATTCGCCTCGTCGCTCGCGCGTCTGGCCCTGGTGCCGCGGCCCGAGCTGCTCGCCCGGCTGCGTCCCCATGTGGTGTTGTCGGGCGGCGAATTGCTGACCCCGCAGGTGCGCACCCTGCTGTGTGACACGTTCGCGGTGCCAGTGCGTGATTTCTACGGCGCCGCCGAATTCAATCTGGTGGCCTGGGAGTGCCCGCACACAGGCGTGCTGCACACCTGCGACGAGGGCGCGATCGTCGAGGTGGTGGACGAGCAGGGCCAGCCGGTTCCGCCCGGCGGCGAGGGCGAAGTGGTGGGTACCGCTCTGCACTCGTTCGCCATGCCCATCATCCGCTACTCCCTGGGCGATGTGGCCGTGCGGGGCCCGGCGTGCTGTCCGTGCGGCAACCAGTTGTCCGTGCTGTCGCGTGTTCAGGGTCGCCACCTGGACTACTTCAAGCTGGCCGACGGAACCCTATTGCACCCATATCGCGTAATTGAATTGCTGTATCTGCCGGGAATGGACTGGGTGGGCCAGTATCAGCTTATCCAGGAGAGTGCGAGCGAGGTTCGCCTGCTGGTGCAGCCCCGTCGGGCGGTTGCACCGGGATGCCGGGACAGTCTGGAGGCGGCGGTGCGGGCCTGCTGCGGTCACGGTGCGGCCGCCACGGTCGAGTTGGTCGAGCAGATTCCAAGCACGGCGAAGGGCAAGCACCGAGTGGCCTACTCAAAACTGGAGATTCTTCCCGCGCACACGGAAGCGCGGTGAACCAGTCGCGCGGCCTCCACAATGCCAGCGGCCGCCATCTTGCGCTCGGGCGCCTACGTGCCTTGGTGTCCGGAAGGTCGTCGCCGAGGCTCAGGCGGCTTCTCGGTGGTAGTAATTCAGGAGGCCCCCGAGCCGTGAGCGGCGGACAATAGAGCCATTCGACCCATTGTCGTTCGCGGATGGCCATCCTGGCGATTCACACGGACTGTTTCAAGCTGCTCATCCTCGCGATTTCATGCAAGAATCTCGGCGATGAATATCCGGACCCCACGGGTGTTGCCATTGTGACTTCCAGGCAACCATGATTCCCAGGTTGTCCAGGATAGCGCGCGCGGAATTGGCCGATTTCCCCCTTCCGGAACTTCGGACTCAGACGCGGAAGAGATCTGTGCTCAGGTACTTCTCGCCCCGGTCGGGAAAGATGGTCACGATCACGCCGGACTCGATCTCCTGGGCGATGGTGCGGGCTGCGACAAGAGCCGCGCCACTGCTCATGCCGACCAGGATCCCCTCGGCCCGAGCGGTCTGGCGCGCCAGATCGAAGGCGTCCTCGGTTTCGATCATGATGTGTCGGTCGATGTTCTCCGCCGAGTAGATGGCCGGGACAATGGCCTCTTCCAGGTTCTTGAGGCCCTGGATGTAGTGGCCCCGCACAGGGTGGGCGCTGACGATCTTGACGTCGGCTATCTTCTCCTTGAGGGCCAGGCCCACCCCCATGAGCGTGCCGCTGGTTCCCAGCGCCGACACGAAGTAGTCCAGGCGGCCGCCGGTTTGGACCAGGATCTCCTGCGCCGTGGTCTCGTAGTGGGCCAGCTGGTTGTAGTGGTTGGAGAACTGATCCGGCATGAAGTACTTGTCGGGGAACTCGCGCAAGAGCTGGCGCGCCTTCAAGATGGCCCCGTCGGTGCCCAACTTGGCGTCGGTCAGGGTAACCTGGGCGCCGAAGGCCTGGATCATCTTGCGGCGTTCAATGGACACCGCCTCACTCATCACGATCATGACCGCATAGCCCTTGACCGCGGCGATCATGGCCAGGGCGATGCCGGTGTTGCCGCTGGTCGGCTCCAGGATGGTCTTGCCGGGTGCAAGATCTCCCTCGCGCTCGGCCTGCTCGATCATNNATCATCTTGAGCGCGATGCGATCCTTTATGCTACCGGTGGGGTTGAAGCCCTCCAGCTTGGCGAGAATCCTCACCCGTGGGTTGGGGTTGAGCCGGCGGATTTCCACCATCGGCGTGCGGCCAACGAGGTCGAGGATGCTGGCAGCGGGCGGGGCGAGCGGCGGTAGGTCTGGCATGGGCTGGCGAGCAAGGATCGTCGAGCGCCGCTACAATTTCAAGCGGAAGTGGGCCGATAGTCAAAGACCCCGCGCCGCTTGATCACCTCGGCGACTTCCGGCGGCACCATCTCCTCCCAGCTCACATCGCCGGTCTTGATGCGGCGGAGCACCTCGGGGGTGAAAATGTGGAGGATGCGAGGGTCGTAGTTCTCCAGTTGCACAATGGCACCGCGGTCCACCAGAAAGCCGAAGAGCTTGCCCAGCTCAGGGGCCACATCCAAGTTCGATACGGTATTGAGCTTCTTGCTGGCTGGATCGAGCCACGGATACACGTAGACGGTCAGGTTCTTCTGGAAGAGCTGGCCGAACGCCTCCAGGATGCCGCCCCCGAGACCGGCGTAGTACTTCTCATCGAGCAGCGGGAGCAGACTGCCGGCGCCTAAGACGATGGCGATGGCCTCCGGCGTGCAGCGCCGCAGGTAGGTGGCCAGGCGGTAGTACTCGAAGTAGTCCGAGATGAGCACCGTCTTGCCCGCGGCGGCCAGCACATCGGCGCGTGCCAGAAAATCCCGCGGATCGATCTCGCCCTCCTCGGTGAGGAGGTTGCGCATGGTGATCTCCGCCAGCTCGACAATGGTGCCCTCGGGTTCGCCCAAGGCCTTGGAAAAACTCGCGCGCGCGCAATCCAACATGTTGATGTTGACCTTGGTCACGGGCCGGAAGGTTCCGCGCTCCACCAGCACCGGCTTCTTGTGCAGGACCTCGCTCGGCTGCAACACCTCGCCCTTGGCGCTGAACATGGCGGCTTGGGAAAGCCCGAGCTGCACCAGTTTCAGGCTCATCAATCGGTTGTCGACGTGACGAAACTCGATGCCCGAGAACTCGATCATGTCGATCTCGATACGCCGGGTGGATAGATTGTCGAGCAACGACTCGACCAGGAGCTCGGGCTCGTGGTGCAGAAAGAAGGCACCGTACAGCAGGTTCACGCCCACCACGCCCAGCGCCTCCTGCTGGAGCTGAGCTTCCCCATCCAGCATGCGTACGTGCAACACGATCTGGCTTTCCTCGTCGCGCGGGCGACTCTGGAACTTGAGCCCCATCCAGCCGTGACAGTCGTTGTCCTTGTGGAAACTCTTGGCTACCACCGTGTCGGCGAACACGAAGAACGCGGTGGTGTCGCCGCGGGCCGCATTCAGGCGGGTCAGGTTCTTTTCATGTTCATAGTCGAGCATGCGTTGCAGCCGCTCGCGCGACACGTAGCGTTCGGTGTGGCCGTAGATCGCGTCGCTGACCGCCATGTCGTACGCGGAGGTGCTCTTGGCGATGGTGCCCGCCGCGCCGCCCACACGGAAGAACCAGCGCGCAACCTCCTGGCCCGCGCCGATCTCGGCAAAGGTCCCGTAGCGGCGCTCGTCCAGGTTGATGTACAGCGACTTGCGGTGGGTGTCGAGCCGGTCGGTGCTCTGGGAATAGTGGGGAGTTGAAGCCATGGACTGCGGTGCCTCAGGCTACCATGTTCCTTGGCCATACCCACGGGCCACACCTGCCAGTAATTCGCGCGCCCATCGAGACGGCGCTAGCATCCTTGGGGAATGGAGCCGCTGCTCGAGCTTTTCCGCCAGCACCTGGCCAGCGAGAAGCGCGCCTCGACCCACACCCTGCGGGCCTACCTGAACGATCTTGAGGAGCTGTTCGCCCACGCCCGCAGCTTGCGGGGCGAAAATGCTGCGCAGGCGCTGACCCCTGCGGATCTTTCCACGCCGGTCTGTCGCTCGTATCTGGCCAGCCTTCACGGCCGCAACGAGCCCGCCACCGTGGGCCGCAAGCTGTCCGCGATGAAGACGTTCTTCCGGCTGCTGGTGCGCCGCAAGCTGCTTTCCGGCAGTCCGGTGGCGGGGCTGCGCGGGCCAAAACGCCGGCCCCACCTGCCCGCCTTTCTGGGTAAGGACGAGGCCTCCCATTTGCTCGCGTCGGCGGGCGATGACGCGGTGGCGGCGACTGAGTGCGCCCGCGACCAGGCGCTCTTTGAGGTGTTGTACGGCGCGGGCCTGCGCATCTCAGAGGCCTGTCACCTGGACCTGCAAGACCTGGTACCGGATGGCGCTGGCGCACGCATCACGGTCCGCCAGGGCAAGGGCCGCAAGGATCGCATCGTGCCGCTTGGGTCCAAGGGCTGGGAGGCGATCCAGGCCTACCTGCCGTTGCGCGCCTCCCTGCTTGCCGGCCACGCGGCTGGGCAGGTCGACGGCCAGGCCATGTTCCTGTCGCGCCGGGGCCGGCGCCTGGGCGACCGCGAGGCGCGCCGCAGGTTGGACCGCCGCGAGCTTCTGACCGGCGTCCGGCGCGTGTCGCCCCATGCCTTGCGCCACAGCTTTGCCACGCACCTCTTGGGCGAAGGCGCCGATCTGCGCTCCATCCAGGAGCTGCTCGGCCATGCCAGCCTGCGAACCACCCAGCGCTATGCTCAGGTCGACATCGATCACCTGATGTCCGTCTATGATCGTTCCCACCCTCGCGCGCAGCTGAAAAAGCGCTAGGCTGGGCCCCATGAGGCAACGGGATTTCAGATGGGAACCATCAAAGGGTTCCTACACCCTCCCCACGCGGCAATTCCGCTCCACCACGGTTTTGGTCGTGCGTCGCGACGGCAAGGTCGTCATGGGCGGTGACGGACAGGTGACCATGGGACAAGTCGTGGTCAAGGCCACGGCGCGCAAAATCCGGCGCCTGGACGAGGGCCGCATCCTGGCCGGGTTTGCCGGCTCAGCCGCCGACGGGCTGACCTTGTTCGAAAAGTTCGAGGCCAAGCTCAAGGAGGCAAACGGAAGTCTGCTGCGCGCCTCGGTCGAACTGGCCAAAGACTGGCGAACCGATCGCGTGCTGCGCCGCCTGGAGGCNNCTGATGCTCTCGGGCACCGGCGACATCATCGAGCCGGACTGTGATGTCGCTGCAGTGGGCTCAGGCGGCCCCTACGCGATAGCGGCGGCGCGCGCCCTGCTGGCCGACACGCAGCTCTCGGCGCGCGAGATCGCCGAGCGCAGCCTGCGCATCGC
>PMCR01000494.1 GCA_003155465.1 Myxococcales bacterium
CTCATCATCGACGAGGGCGTCACCGGCTTTCCCGGTGTCCCCACCATGTTCGCGATTCTGGCGGAGATGAGAACCCTGGTGCAATTTGACTTCTCCAAGATTCGGTACGTTACCAACACGGCCGCCTCCCTCCCTCTCAAGCACATCACGATGCTGGGCGAGCTATTCCCAAGCGCTGCCATCTACTCGATGTACGGCTTGACCGAGTGCAAGCGCTGCACCTACCTGCCGCCACAGTATTTGAAGGACAAGCCGACCAGTGTCGGCATCGCGATTCCGAACACGGAGCTGTGGATCGTGGGTGCGGATGACCAGAGGCTTGGTCCCAACCAGGTCGGTCAATTGGTGATCCGTGGGGCGACCGTGATGAAGGGCTACTGGGAGAAGCCGGAGGCCACCGCCAAGAAGTTGCGTCCTGGTCAGCTGCCGGGGGAGGTCGTGCTCTACACGGGTGACTACGCTCGCTTGGATGAAGAGGGATTCTTGTACTTCGTGGGCAGAATGGACGACATCATCAAGTCCTGCGGCGAGAAGGTGGCGCCTAGAGAGGTGGAGAACGCCTTGACCAACATCAAGGGTGTGAAGGAGGCCGCGGTCATCGGTGTACCGGACGACATTGTAGGTCAGGCCATCAAGGCCTATGTGGTCCTCGAGGAGGGAGTCACCATGTCGGACAGGGAGGTCATCCGCGAGTGCCAGCGACTCCTCGAAAACTTCATGGTCCCGAAGTGTGTGGTGTTCGTGAATGATCTTCCGAAGACTACGACCGGAAAGATCAAGAAGACGGATCTCGCATGACGACCGACTCCGAAGCTGCGCTTGAGATCGGCGAGTCCGGCCGGCCCGTGGCCTACGAACGCGGGCTGCAGGCTTTCATGGGCCACGAGCTGTTCGTCGCCCCCGGTGCGCTGGTTCCTCGCAAGGAGACGGAGCTTTTGGCGCGCGTGGCCATCGTCGAGCTTTCGACGCGCACCGGAGCGTTGCGACTTATCGATATGTGCTGCGGCTCCGGCAACCTCGCCTGCGCGCTAGCTTTTGCTCTGCCCACTGCTCAGGTTTGGGCCGCCGATCTGACCGAAGGCGCGGTGCTGGTGGCTCGGAAGAACGTCGAGCGCATGGGCCTCCGCGAGCAGGTGACAATCTGGCAGGGCGATCTGTTTGCGCCACTTCAAGACTTGGGACTGGGGGGCTCAATCGACGCGGTGGTCTGCAACCCTCCCTACATTTCGAGCCGTCGCCTCGCCAAACGCCAGGATCTGGCCCACGAACCGCGAGAGGCCTTCGACGGGGGGCCCTATGGGATCTCCGTCCACCAGCGCGTGCTCAGCGCTGCGCTTCCCTTGCTGCGGGACGGTGGCATTCTACTCTTCGAGTTTGGGATGGGCCAGGACCGACAGGTCCAACTTCTGTTCGAACGATCCGGCGCCTACGAGGCCATCCAGCTCTTTTCGAACGAACAAGGCCAGCCCCGCGTCATCACCGGCAGAAAGAGATCCCACGGATGAACCCTGCAGAACGGATTAGACAGTTCATCACCACCAATTTCTACGTGCCCGACCCTGCGAAACTTCTCGACTCCGCGTCGTTCCTGGATCAGGGCATCATCGACTCGACCGGTGTGCTGGAGGTCGTGAGCTTCCTGGAAGAAACTTTTGGAATTGTCGTGGGTGACACCGAGATGCTTCCGGAGAATCTTGATTCCGTGCAGAATCTGGTAGCCTTCATAGAGCGAAAGCGCTCGGCCTCTGCCCGATGAACTTCTTGCCTAGAAGAACAAACGACCTACTCCTACGGGCAAGCTGCATTTTGTTGCTAGGCACGGGCACATGCCAAAGAAGAGGCGCAGCCATGGTCACAACCGCAACCAACCTGGGATCTTTGGAAAGCATCCCCCAGGCCCGTTGGGACATGCTTTCAACAAAGAGAATCTTCTTCGGCCATCAGTCCGTGGGCGCAGATGTCATTGATGGCATTAATGACATTACGAAGCAATTTCCGCGGATACGACTGTCGATTCGACATACACGAGCCCCCGAAGACTTTGCGCGGCCAATGTTCGCTGAATCCAATATCGGCAAGAATGGTGATCCGAAGTCCAAGATAGACGATTTCCGCAAAGTAATGGAGAGCGGCGTGGGGTCAAGTGTCGATATTGCGTTCTTCAAGCTCTGCTATGTCGACATAGGCACGAGAACGGACGTGGACGCGCTTTTTGCCTATTACAAGACCGTCATGGATGGCCTTCGGGCCGAATTCCCCAAAGTCCGCTTTGTCCACTCCACCGCTCCATTGACGAGAATGGACTCTGAGCTCAAGCTGGCAATCAAGAAGCTGCTCGGAAGAGACGGCGGTGCCGCCGCCAATCTCAAACGCATGGCCTACAATCGAATGTTGGTTGGTACCTACGGGTCGGAGGGCAATGTCTTCGATATCGCTCGCTATGAATCAACCCTTCCCGACGAAACCCGCATAGTCCACCAAATTGACGGCAGGGACTGTCTCGGACTCGCTCCGGGCTACACGAATGACGGCGGACACCTAAATCGGACAGGCCGCGTGATCGTGGCCAAAGAGCTCTTACAGTTGCTCCAGGCCACACCGTGAGGACTTAGGCAGAATTCCTGCCGGGTGTGAGCGATCGGACACTGGTAGCACAAAAGGGGGCAAACCGAGATGTCTCTCAAACGCGGTGCATTTGCGGGCGATCTGGGCAAGTACTACAAGATCGATTTTGGCGATACGCGACCACGGCACTGGAGGAAGCTCAGCCTCTGGGCGAATAGCTTTGGACTGCACTGCGTGGCGGCATACCGCTTCGGCCAATTCGCTTCTCGGCTCTACCACAAGAGTATCTTCGTGGGATTCATTCCTAGGGCGCTCCACGCATGCATGAACTATTTCATCCGTATGGTCTATCATGTTGAAGTAAATGCCATCAGCATAGGGCCTGGCTTCTACATCGGACATGTGGGTCCTATCTATATTGGCGCCACGAATATCGGCAGTAACTTCAGCGTGACTCACAATGTGACAGTCGGTTTTGGACATTCCATGGGAAAGGAAGGGAGGCCAACGATCGGCGATAATGTCTGGATAGGTACCGGTTCGACCGTGGCGGGAGCCATTAGCATCGGAAACAACGTTACTATCATGCCGGGTACGTTCTTGTCCCGCACTGTTCCCGATGGATGCCTGGTTGGGGGAAACCCTGGACGTGTGCTGGCGCGAAACTACGACAACCTAAAGCTGTTCTCGTAGGGCCAGGCAAGGAAGGCCGGCCGTGCTGCCGTGACGAAGCATTTCCGGTACCTCGGGCATCCAAGCTGCCATCGCACCCTGACAGCTGTGCTCGGCGCGAGCGACTCGTGCACTGCCGCCGTCGAATGCCGATCGATGTGGCACCTGCACGAGCAACTTTTCCGCCGCCGTTGGCGACAGTCTTGGCAGGTCCCTTCCTCGCACCATCATCCCTAGTCGCCTTTGGCCGACAAACCAGTTGCTGGTGTCGCCAAGTGCCGCGGTCGCATCCACGCGGCAAAGAGATTCACGATCGGAAACGGAACGTGGCAGGATTGGGCGGAGCGCCTCGCCGGGCACGAAGGCCCAGCGAGGCATGCCACCCGTCATCGCTTCTTTTTCCGAGATGCATGTGTCACCTCCTTCCTTGAGTTCCGGAGAAAGCCACCCAGGTCGTCCTCGCCCATCCTGATCGCGTTGTTCACGCGAACGTGCGCGAGCCGGCCCGAATTGCAGACGTCGTAGATCGTGGCGGCGGACACGCACAGCCGGGCGGCCACTTCGCGCACGGTGAAGAACGGACCGACGGCTCTCGGCGCGCCGGACCCCACCCCCTCGGCTTGTACCACTATTGCACCAAACGATCGGCTATTGGGTGCGACTCCTGGGGAAGCGCGGCCAAGGTCACTCTTGCTAACCTGCTGAACCTGCAAGAGGTTGCTATCGTCGGCTACGCTCTGCGATGTTCTGTCGAGAACTTCTAAGCCGAGGGCTGGGGGGGCAATTCCCTCCGGGCGCGCTGCCACTTCCCGCACAGACCCTAGCGCACACGTTCCACCGGTCGCACGAAGATGTCTGGCTTGGGAGGCATCTTCATGTCGTGGCCGATGTGGAAGCCCGGGTGAGGAGGCTGGTTGAAGCCGCTCTGCTCGGCAGAGACCTGCATGCGGTACTGGGGATCGTGCATCAGGGTGTAGATCCGTCGCCTGGTCACGTCCGTGGTTGTGTACACGCGCAAGGCCGAGCTGTCCGCTTCGCGCCAGATGATTTCCTCACGCCAGTCGCCAAGCAGGTCCGCAGTCAGTGTTGGTGTCCTGCCACCGCCGTTCGGCTCGCACTCAGCGCAGTTCAGCAGTGTTCCCCCGCCGTACTTGGTGATCGACGTGCCGTCTTCAAGTTCACGCGATTCGTCGCCGTCCCAGTAGATGAGGAAGTTGGTCGAACTCGGCTTGATGCCAACGTTCGAACCGTCGGTCGCCGACAAGAGCGCCGGACTCGCTCCACTCCACATCTCGGCACCCGGATTGTTCGGGTCTATGTCGTCGGCCACGCCCTCACGGTTGTCGATACCCATGGCGCGGCCCTTTACGATCAGCGCGCAAGTAGCTGCGTCGTGCACGTCGTACGCCGGCTGCGTTCCGGTCTGGTGGACCATGAAGACCTGTATGCCTGGATCGTTGACCTGAAGCGATGGGGTGAAGACCCCCACGTGGAGCGTGTCGCCGTGGCCGAACCCCGTCGAGCACTTCCCTATCCCGTTGCTGGCGATGGTCGATGACCCGTAGATGATCTCCTGGGCCCCATCGCCGTCCGCGTCTGCCACCATCATGGTGTCGGCACCCTGACCCACGAACGCGGTGCCGCGGTTGCTGTCTGCAGTCCACAGCAGCGTGAGAGCACCATCACGCCAGTTCCAAGCGCAAATGGCGCTGCGCCCGTACACACCCCGCGCCATGATGATACTCGGGCGGCCACTGGCGGTTCCATCATCCTGGTCGCTGACAAACGCCCCTGTGGAAAGCAAGATGTCCACCCGATTTCCGTAGGTGTCACCCCAGTCCGCGACTACTCCGCGCGCCGGCTGGAAGTCCATAGTTGCCAACTCGGCGCCCGTGGCCCCTTCAAACACGGTCAGGTATTCAGGCCCGGAGAGGATGCGGCCAAGTGAATTGCGGTAGATGGCCTTGTCGTCATCGGTAGCAGCAGGTCCCGACCGGAGATAGTTTTCGGTTCCGTCAAGCGTGCCGGGCGCGGTCTTCACCACGACTTCGGCCTTTCCGTCACCGTCGAAGTCATAGACCAGATGCTGGGTGTAGTGCGAACCTGCCCGGATATTGGGCCCCAGGTCGATGCGCCAGAGATACTCTCCCTGCAGCGTATACGCATCCAGGAGCACGTTGCCGGTGCAACCGGATTCCGCGGTGTCTTTGGCATTCGAGGGATCCCATTTGAGGACGATCTCGTAGCGTCCGTCTCCATCAAGATCCCCGACAGAGGCGTCGCCCGCGATGTAGGTGTAGGTTTCATCGGGATTCGAGCAGGCCGGCGCTCCCGGCGTCACGCCCGGCGGTGGAATCTTCAGGGGAATCCGAAGATAGTTCAGGTCCAGTGGCCAGGCGGTGAGGTGTGGTGAAGGCTCCTGGGTCTCGCCGTCTATTATCGCGGCCACCTGGTACTGGACAACCGGGCTACCGCCGGGGTCAGAGTAGTTGGTACTGTCGTAGACGGTATCGATCAGCGCGTCGTCACGGTAGATGGCGTACCCAATCCGTTCGGGATGCTTGTCGTCATATTCACCGTAGCCAAACATGCGCCAGCTGAGAAACACGCTGCCATCGGGCTTGCTTATTGCGACCAGGCCCCGGTCCAGGTTCTCCATATGGTAGTGCCCGTTCGTGACGGGGCTGGGCTCGCTCGCGTCGGCAATCGGCGCTGATTCAGTGATGACAACCAGCTTTCGTGAGTCGCACCCAAGACAAAGCCACAGCAGGATGATGGCTGTGCGTCTCATCAGAATCGCGCTCCGGCGAGCGCGGTGCCAATCCATGAAGGTCGGCCCGTGCTCGCGACATGGGTGTTCACACTGTACAGCCGCGGTTCCTGCGTCAGCCACAGAGTGCCTGCCGTGACGTCGAAGAAGAAATGGCGGGAGAGAGTGGTCGCGATGCCCAAAGATGCGCGTCCGCCCAGCGACCACGCGGTGAGGTGTTGTCCTTGGAAGCCGGTATTGGCCATCCCCTCGGACGCCACATGATATACGCCGCCGCCTATTTCGGAGTGGGGGAGAAAGCGCCACCACTGCCAAAGCGTGAAGGTGAGACCCAGCCCGATGAAGCTTTGATCGACGCGCAGGGTTCCCCCTGGGGTTTGTAACTTTGGGCGCGTGCCCAGGCCGAACACACTGGCCGTGGCGCGAACCCAAGAACGCACTTGATATCCCGCTTCAAGGTACGGCAGAAGCGAAGGCGCGAAGCCCGAGGAGGTGGCAAGAACCGCGAGACCGCCGGCCAAGAAGATGCGATCTCGTATTGCAGGCATTCGCTCGGGCGGCGGAGGTGAAGGCAGTCGGTTGGCTGTCGCCAGCCTGTGAGCGAGGGTATCGAAGATGCGGGCACGAATGAAATCGACGGCTCGCACCGCGATGACGACGTCCGCTCGTTCCATCTCTTCATCAGAAACCTGCAAGTGAGCCACCGAGACCCTGCCGCTTGAACGATCGAGGAACCAGACGTCGAGCTGGCGGGCGCCCAGTTCCGGGCTTGCCGCATCGACCCGGTCAGCGAACACCACGACCGCTGCGGTTCGCGGTCCGGGCGCGAGCGTTTCCAGCTGAGCGGCGGGCGTATTGGGAGCGTACGCGTGGATGAAGCGGACCTCGAAGCCAACCGACAGCGCTTCGCCACGCAGGCGATTGAGAGCCTCTTGCATGACGCTGTTCTGTCCTTCGGGAACTGCCACGGCAATCACTGCTGTCCCAGGATCCGCGGGTGCACCTGCCCCCGCGGTGTCAGGGGGGGGTGCAGCGGTGAAAAGGAAGGCGGCTAAGAAAACGTTCACTCAGCCGGTGATTCTACAACGGACCGCGCGAGTTCGGCCTGATTCCCTTGGGGGAAACGTTGCAGGTAGGCCCGTGCAGCCTCGTGCGCCAGTTCGTGGTCCGTGCGCACGAGCAAAGTGAGCTTTCGTCCGAGTGCCTCGGAGGCATAGGGTCCGCGGCTGGCTTCCGCGAGGTAGGTGTCATACCAAGTCAGGGCGGCATCAGATGACGCGGCCCCAACTTCAGAGAGACGGCCCAGGAAGAAGGCGGCATCCTTGGCGCGATCACTTCCGGCGAACCGCGCCCGCAGGGCCAGCAAGGCCTGGCGGGCTGTCTCGTACTTCCTGGTGTAGCGGGCCGCGTCAGCCAGGGTTATGAGATCCAGGGCCGAGCCCCGAGCCAGGGTGACGTCAAGCCCGCGTCTCTCCGCGTCCTGTACAACGGCAGGAAAGTCTCCTTTCGCGATCAGATCTGACCAGGGGATCGGGTGGCTTGCCAGCCCTTCCTCACGCGTCGCGATCCGGCCTGGGCCACTGTGGGCGGCGTGCTTCGCCACGATCCGGCTGGCTTGTGGGGCTTCCGGCGGCGTCGCGACCGGCAGCGTCGAAGCGACCTGGACAGGAGCGGTGATGGGCGCTTCGCGCTGCGGGTTTGCGAACAGTTCCAGTGACTCGCCGCCACGCAGGGTCAAGACGCGATCCTCGCGTGGACACCGCACCTCGACCACCCCGGTCTTCATGTGCAGATCCAGGCGTCCTTTCGCGGCCTCGAAGCCAAGGCGGAAGGCCGTGCCCTTCACCAAGACCGAAAATGGACCGGCCTCGAAGCGCCAGGAAGAGTGCGTGCGGGGCTTGACGAACACGTCGATGGAGCCATCGGTGACGGCCACCTGGGCCCCGTGCGCGTCGGTACCCAGCACCTTGATCTTGGCTGACGCTTCGATCCCCAGGCGCGACTCGTCGGAAAACAGCACGCGAGCTTCAGACGTGGCGGTGATGGTTTCAGCCGCTTCGACGGTCGCTCCCTCCACCATGTAGTGCAGCGGTCTGTCCGACGGATGAAGCGGCAGGCGATGGGCTGCGATTCCCAGCACGACGGCAACCGCAGCTGCCATGGCCCACTTGCCCCATGGAAACCTGGGACGCAGGGAAACCGGCTGGGCCAGTTCCTGTTCTTGTTCGAGGCGGGTTGCCAGCCGCTGCCAGCCCTGGTTCAGTTCGGCCTCGGTCACTTGCCCCAAGCCCTGCTCGGCCAGGCAAACGATGTCCTCGATAGTCAAGGGAGTGCGCCCGTTCATAGTCGCCCACCCCGGAAGAGACAGGTCGACGTCGGCGTACCCGAGCGGGCGTGCCCTCGCTTCTCCTCTTGAGCAATGGCCTTGTGGATCGAAGTCAAGGCCTTGGCAAGGTACCGCTTCACCGTGGCCAGCGAGATGCCCAGGCCCGACGCGATTTCCTGCAAGTCCATTCCATCTACGTGCCGGAGGACGAACACGGCCCTGTACTTGTCGCGCATCCCGTCGAGACTTCGCTGGACGCACAACAGGGTCTCGCGCATCTCGAAATCGGTCGGTGACGAGGACGAGGGCGTGCCGAGATCTTGGCACTGCGCAACGATCCGGCGGCGCACGCGGAAGCGGCGGATTTCCTCTTTCAGCACGCGAACCGCCACGGAATACACGAAGCTGCGAAGGGCCGAGGCCTTTTCCAGGGTGTACAACTTGCGAAATACCCGGAGGAAGACCTCTTGGGTCAGATCGTCGTGGTCATGGCGCTGTCGGAGTACGCGGCGGAAAAGGCCATAGACCATGGGTGCGAAGCGAAACCAAATCTCGCGCTGGGCCCAGACTTGGCCCACGAAGGCTGACCGGGCCAGAATGACGTCGTCGGCATCGGCACCCACGCGGTCCTCGAAGTGAGGTTCTGAATCGTCGGTGCACGGGTCTTTCGTGCACAGCGGCACTATGTGAAGACCGCTGCCGGGAATAGACCGCTCGGACACGGATCCAATTCTAGCAGGGTTGGCAACACATACACGCATTGGGCTGGCTCTCTGTCGTCGATCAGATGCTTCTTACATAGCGCAGTGTCCTGACGGTTCACGGACGGCTCACAAATTCGCTCCGGGTTCCAAGAACGTCACGCACCTTGGCAACCAGTTCTTCGCTGGTGTACGGCTTCTGGATGAAGCCTGCCAACCCTTTGCCGGCGAACAGGTTGACGACATCTTGCTCATTGTAGCCAGAGCTGAGGATGACCTTGACGTCCGGCTTGATCAGGCGCAGTTCGCGGAAGCAGGCCTCACCGTCGAGGTGGGGCATGGTGAGGTCGAGAACGACCAGAACCACCTCGGCCATAGCGAGCTTGAAGGCGTCCACGGCCTGGCGACCGTCCCCGGCAGAGATCACGGTGAATCCCACCCGCTCAAGCATCCGCCGGGTAAGGTTGAGCACAGTCTCCTCGTCGTCGACCAAGAGGATCTTGCCCTGGCCTCGCCAGGCCTTGTTTTTGGCCATAGTGTTCGGAACCCCGCGCACCTGGACATCGGAGGCTGGGAAAAGTAACTTGAAGGTCGTGCCGCGGCCGACTTCGCCGTGGACCTTGATAGCGCCCCTGTGGCCGCGCACGATGCCCAGGACGGCGGCCAGACCCAGGCCCCGGCCGGTGAACTTGGTGGTGAAGAACGGATCGAAGATGCGATCCTGGGTCGCCTTGTCCATACCGGACCCGTTGTCCGCAACCTCCACGTACACGAAGTCGCCGGGTCGGACGCCGTCCGCGGCAAAACAGGTCCTCAAGTAATCGGCGTCGCAATGGGCCAAGCCGGTTGTAATGGAGATGACGCCGCTGCGATCCCCGATCGCCTCCGATGCGTTGACGATGAGATTCATGATCGTCTGCCGCATCTGCGTGGCGTCTGCCTCGATCGCGGGCAGATCATTGCCGAAGCGGTACTTGAGCACGACCTTCTTGCTGATGCTGACCAGGAGAAGGTGTCCCATCTCCTGCACGAGTTCCGTCAGACTGAGCGGCTGTACCAGAAAGCGTCCCTTGCCGCTGTAGGCGAGGAGTTGCCGGCACAGCTCGGCAGCACGACGGGCGGAGGTTTCGATAGCGCCCAGGCTCTCGCGCGCCGGTGCGACCGGTGACAGTTCAGCCAGTGCCAGATCAGCGTTGCCCAGGATGCCGGTCAGCAGGTTGTTGAAGTCGTGCGCGATCCCGCCGGCGAGCACGCCCAGGCTTTCCAGTTTCTGGCTGTGCAGCACCTGCTGTTCGAGGTTGCGCTGGTCGGTGATGTCCTGCCCCCCGGTGAGGATGAGCGTCTGCTCGCCCATCTCCACCATGCGCGCCGAGATCCGCATGATTGCGGCCTTGCCGTCTTTGCAGCGAAGCCTGGCCTCAAGGCGGTGGATCTCCCCCGTGCGCGCAAGTTCGGCGTACATGGCCTCGCGCTGTTTCGGGTCGGTCCACAACCCGATCTCGGTTGGGTTGTGTCCAACCAGTTCTGCCTCGGCGTAGCCCGCGACCCTGCAGAAGGCTTCGTTGCAGCTCAGCAAGACGCCATCGGGTGAGGAAATCGTGAGGGGATCGGGCGCGAAGTTGAAGACCTTGCGGAAGCGTTCCTCGCTCTTCTGCAAATCCTGCTCGTGGCGCTTCTGCTCTGACAGGTCGAGAAAGATCGTGGCGAAGAAGCCAGGACCAAGCGGCGCGATACTGAGGGCGAAGTGGCGGGCAAGGGGCGGAAAGAAGACCTCCAGCCTGGAGGCTCGCCCTGACAGACCCACGGCAGAGAACTCGGCCAGGTACGGGGCCTGGGGCGTGCCGTAGGCTTCGCTGGCCAGCCTGCCGACCACCTGCTCGGGCTTCAGTCCCGTGCACTGCTCATACTGCGGGTTGACAGCAAGAATGCGGTAGTCGACCGGTCTGCCTGTGGCGTCGCACACCACTTCATGCAGGGCCACCCCCTCCGCCATGTGGCGAAAAAGGGAGCCAAAGAGCTTCTCGGCGTCGATGTGTACGCTGGGCATGAAACTGCGCCCGTCCATTCGGCCTCCCACTCCGATGACTTGAACCGCGAGACTACGGCCGAAGTCGCCAGCAGCACCTTACCACCATCCGCGAACAGGAAGTGGAGAAGTGCCGTGCTCTAGGCGGTCGCCAGCGGCCACGGCGTTGTATGCTGTGGCCATGTCTGCCTTCCTGGCTAGCTGGTCACCCGGCCTGCGCTGCGGCCTGCTGTGCCTGCTTGTCGTCACGGGGTGTCGAAAGGCCCCAGTCGAAATAGTAGTCTTTCACGCCACCAGTTTGACCGCCGTGCTCGGGGACGTGGCGGAGAAGTTCCAGCACGACAACCCGCGCATCCGCGTCCGGCTAGAGCCGAGTGGTTCCCAGGTTGCTGCACGCAAGGTCGTCGAGTTGGGCATGCGCGCGGATATCGTTGCGGTGGCAGACGCCGGAATCATCGGCAAGATGATGATTCCCCAGCATGCGAGTTGGAACGTGGTGTTCGCGATCAACGAGATCGTGCTGACCCACAAGGACCATAGCCGGTTCACCGACGAGATCAGCACCCAGAACTGGCCCAGCGTGCTGGGCCGGCCGGGCGTGCGCCTGGGCCGGGCTGATCCCGACACCGCGCCTTTGGGGTATCACACCTTGCTGACCTGGCAGCTTGCCGAGAAGTCGGGGAGCTATGGCGACGCAGGCGTGAACCTGGCGACGCGGCTTTCCGGCCTCTGCGCCAGGGAACATGTGACCCACGACGAGTCGGAGCTGCTGACTCTTCTCGAAGCCCGCGCCATCGACTACGCATTCCTGTTTCGTTCCACGGCCGAGGACCATCACCTGAAGATCACCGCGCTTCCGGCCGAGCAGAATCTGTCCCAGCCCGAGCTGGCCGGGCAGTACGCCGGCGCCAGTGTCGAGGTCCGCATGAAGCAGGGCGAAGGCAGAGCGCGCATCACCGGTGGCCCCATCACCAATGGCCTAACCATCCCCGCGGGCGCGCCTCATGCCGCCCTGGCGCAGCGTTTCGTCGCCATGCTGCTCGGCGAGGGCGGCAAGCGCCTGCTTGAAAGGCGCGGCTTCCATCCGGCCAAGCCCGCCTGGTGCAGCCCCTGCACCGGGCTTCCCGAGGATCTCGGCTCCCTGCTGGTAGCAAGACCGTGAAGGTGGCAGCCAAACAGATCGGGGCCGCCATCGTTGTGCTGGCGGCGATCCACGTTGGGTTGGGTCTCCTGCCCGAGCCGCCCTTCACGGTGCCCATGAACTTGGTGCTGTTCTTCACCAATGTCTTCGTATTTCACGCGGCGGCCGCAACCCTGGCCCGGCGATCGGCGCGCACGGTGGGGCTATTCCTCGTCGGCTACTTCGTTCTCTTTCTGCTCGTGCTGGTGCTGCTGGGCAAGACGCCGCTCTTCATCCTGCTGGTGGTGGCGTACGCCAGCCTGTTTGCCTCGCCGGTCTTGCTCGGGTTCTTTGTCATCTTCGTGCTGTCGTTCGTGCTTCTGCAGCCCTACGCCTTCGAGACCTTCGTTCCGCTGGCCCTCATCTACAGCACCCTGTGGCGAGTGCGACGGGTGACGTCGCGCTTCGTCCGTATCTGCCTGGGCTGTGGTCTGGTGGCTTTCGGCATCGTGCTGTTTCCGCTCATTCACCTGGCGGGCGAGGATTCGGTACAGACCCTGTGGCGCACGTTCGTCCGTCCCGAGGTGCGCGACGCCCTGTGGTTGAGCCTGGCGTCGTCCACCCTGGCCACGCTGGTGGTGGGGTTGTGGGGCATTCCGCTCGCCTATGCCCTGGCCCGCGTCGACTTTCCGGGCAAGCGCTGGGTGGAATCGCTGGTCGACGTGCCCATCCTGGTGCCGCAATCGGTGGCCGGCGTGGCGCTCATCGTGCTGCTTGGCCCGGGCAGCATCTTGGGCGGGGCCCTGGAATCCCTGCACCTTCCCATCTCAGGATCGCTTGTGGGCGTTGTCATCGCCCAGGTTTTCGTGGCCGCGCCATTCCTCATCAAGACGACCATGACCGCCTTCGAATCGGTGCCCTTGCGGCTGGAACTGGCCTCGCGCAGCCTGGGCGCCTCACCGGCGGCGACCTTCTGGCGCATCTCGCTGCCCTTGGCCTCACGCGGGATCCTGGTCGGCGGCACCCTGGCCTGGGCACGTGCCATCAGCGAGTTCGGTTGCATCGTACTGTTCGCCAGTTCGCCAGTCACTGCGCCCGTGCTGGTGCACACCGAGTTCTTGCGCGCGGGGGTTTCGGAGAGCCGGCCCATCGCCGTGCTGCTGCTCGTGATTTGTCTGTGGGTGTTCGTCATGCTGCAGTTCGGGCAGACCCTGATGCCCTTTGCCTTGCGCCGGCCGCGCCGGGAGCGCCGCCCATGATCGAAGTCCAACATCTCGGCTGCGGGTTCGGCGATTTTGCCCTCGACGACGTGTCCCTGCGTATCGGCAAGGGTGAGTACTGCGTGCTGCTCGGCCCCAGCGGCTGCGGCAAGTCGGTGTTGCTGCAGACCATTGCCGGATTCTTTCCGCCGACGGTGGGACGAATTCTGGTCGATGGGCGCGACGTGACGGCACAGGCGCCCGAACAGCGCAACATCGGACTCGTGTTCCAACAGGCGGCGCTGTTCCCACACCTTTCGGTGCGCGGCAACATCGAATATGGCCTGCGCGCCCGCCGGGTGCCCGGGGTCGAAGCGCGTCGCACCGTCGACGAGTTGATTGACCGCCTGGGTCTGGGCGCGGTTCTGCCTCGGCCCGTTGCCACTCTGAGCGGCGGCGAGGCGCAGCGGGTGGCCATCGCGCGTGCGCTGGCTGTGCGGCCGGTGCTTCTGTTGCTGGATGAGCCGCTGAGCGCGCTTGACCACAACGCAAGGTTGGAGTTGCAGGCCGAGCTGGCGCGCTTGCACAAGGAGCTTGGCCTGACCACGTTGCACGTGACCCACAGCCGCGACGAAGCGGCGGCGCTGGGCGATTCCCTGGCGGTGATGCTGGGCGGACGCATTGTCCAGACCGGGACTCTGGCTGAATTACGCGAGAAGCCGCGCTGTCCCTTCGTGGCGCGCTTTCTGGGGCTAGATTCGTCGACGGCGGTATCGAGGCCGTTGTGCGTCGCAGCCTGCCTGGACGAGCCAGGGTGCTGTCCGTGCGAGGGAGTCGACGGGAAAGGCGAGGGCTGATGTCACTCGATGGGACAGCCGCACCGCGGGCGTGTCAGACTTGCTGTCAATCGATCGGTTCGTGACGCCAGCCCTTCCGTAGCACCATGCAGCCCGAACGTCTCCCCCTTGCCAAGGTCTTCAGTGTCCCTTTCCTGTCGCTGGACGGGACGAGCGTGGAGATGGCATCGCTCATTTTTCTCTTCCTCGTCGTGATCGCCATCAGCGCCGTCAAGCGCCGGCGCCAACTCATCCGCCGGTTCGTGCAGGCAGGATCGTTTTTCGTCTTCTACTACGTCGTCTACTCGTGCCTGGGCGTGTTCGGGATGATCCGCAACGGGCTCTACGGGATGACCCTGCTCGGCTCGGCATATTCCGAGTCGTTCTACTGGCTGGCCCTTCCGGTCGCGATCATTTCAGTCACGCTGTTGCACGGAACGGTCTTCTGTGGCTGGATATGCCCCACGGGGACCGTGCAGGATGTTGCGGGATGGTTGCGCAAGCGGTTTCCGCGTCGCAAGGAGCGGCTGACCCGCGGCAAGCTCATCGGGTTAGCCCTGTTCGTCGCGGCGTTTCTCGTCCTGCTGGCCTGGATGGGGGCAAGAAGGCAATTGCTGCTCGAGGACTCCAGTGTGCACTGGGCCGCCATGCTGATCCTGCTGTGCTACTTGGTGCTGGCCGGCGTGATTGACGACTTTCCCTCGCGCAAGCTGCGTCTTTTCAGCCTGGTGGCCATATTTTCCACCGCCGTGTCGCACTTGGTGGTGACCTCACCGATGCATTTCGCCTTCACCACGCGTGACGACAAGGCGTCCGCGCTCACCACGCTGGTGATCCTGGTGTCGTCGCTCTTCGTTCTGCGTCCCTGGTGCCGGTATCTGTGCCCCTGGGGCTACTTGATGGGATTCTTGCACCGATTCTCGCGTCTGCGCATCCAGCAGGCGCCAGGCCGGTGCACCGAATGCGGCGTATGCAGCACCACTTGCGATGTGGCCGCTATCAAGAACGGTGTGGTGCGCCTGGACCAGTGCCAGTTCTGCTACTCCTGTGTGGACCATTGTCCAAACGGCGGTCTGCGCGTGGTCGACATGTGGAGTCAGCAAGGCGAGAAGTTCGCGGTTCCAGCACCGAAGGCGGAGGATCCGGTGTGAGGAGTGCCGGGAGGTTGCGGCGACCATCACTTTTCATTCTGGGTGGGGTGGTTGCCATCGTGTGGTTGGCACCTGGCCTGGGCCCCGTTCGGGCCTGCACGTTGTGGTCGCAGAGCCGTTGTGACGCCCAAAACACGGCGGCCATCGAGATGGACGCGCCGGCGAGTGAGGAGCCCCGCGCTTGGAGTTTCGACGGGAGCGGCCGGGTGTGGGGCTACGAGCCAGGCATGAC
>PMCR01000122.1 GCA_003155465.1 Myxococcales bacterium
GTGGTGTATCTGCGGGGCGAGGGGCATCTGACCCGGCTGCTGCAGAAGATGGCTCAGATCATTAACCAGGCCCGTGCCACTTTGCCCGCGTCGGTGACTGAGAACCTGCCCGACAACGCAGACGAACTGAGGGATGCCTCAGTCCGTTGGCTGGAATCGCACGCTCGCGGCCTGCAGACAGCGGGTGAGAACTTCGGCCGCGCGCTGGCGTACATCCTCATTGGCCTGGTTGTGGGCGGGATAGTTTCCCTCGGGGACGTGCGCCCACACAACTTCAACCGCCCGCTGGCCCATGCCCTGGCTGAACGAATTGCCCGTCTGGCCAATGCCTTCCGTCGCATTGTCTTCGCGCAAGTCCGCATCTCGGCGGTGAACACGACGCTGACCGCACTGTTCCTACTGGTCGGCCTGCGCCTCTTTGGCGTGCACCTGCCGCTCGTCAAGACCCTGATCGCGATCACATTCTTGGTCGGCCTTCTGCCGGTGGTGGGCAATCTGATCTCTAACACCATCATCGTGATCGTCGGGCTCAATCACTCCCTCGGGGGCGCCCTGGCGTGCCTGGTTTTTCTCGTTGTCATCCACAAGCTCGAGTACTTCCTCAATGCACGCATTGTGGGCAGTCAGATCAGCGCCCGCGCGTGGGAACTGCTCATTGCCATGCTGATCATGGAGTCCGCCTTTGGTCTGCCCGGCATCGTGGCCGCGCCTATCTACTACGCCTACCTGAAGGACGAACTCGCCGCGCGGCAGCTGGTATGACAGGAGTTAAGTGATTCGACATCCAGGGCCGCGTAATCAATGGAGTTCGCGACGGATGAACAGCGTCGTCAGCACGGGCGCTCAGGCCCGGTGCGCTACCCGTCGAGGGCCTGGCTGAGCAGATGGTCGAATGCGACGAAGGCCGCGTCCCAATCGTGCGGGCGATAGCCAGCTCGGATCGCCGCCTCCCGCTCGCCCAGGCGCTGCGGGTCGAGGTAGCGCTGCACCAGATCTAGAAAGCTGCGGGGATCGTAGGGTGAGGCGTAGTCGACCAGCTCACCGCCGACCTCGGGCACCGAGGATGCCGAGGATGCCAGGCACACCTTGCCGTGGCGCAAGGATTCCGCCACCGGAAGTCCCCAGCCCTCGCGAAGCGAAGGGAACAACGTGAACCGGCAGTTCTGGTACAGCCAGGTCAGGCGCGCGTCGTCGCTTTCCGTCAGGATCCGCACGCGATCGCGCAGGTCGGGATCGCCAGTCAGAAGACGCATGATCAACTGATGATCGCCCTTGACCCAGGAGGGCCGACCCGCGATCACCAGCGGAGGCATGGCAATCCCTTGCTCCGCCGCCAGCTTGAGCATCTGGTACAGCAAGAAGGCGTTCTTGCGCCACTCCAATCCCACCGTGAGGATGAATTCACCGGGGGTGGGCGGCGGCTCGGGCGCCACCGGCTTCACCGGCGCCAGCGAATCGCCCAGCCGGAACACGCGGGTGTCCGGTACGGGAAGGCGTTCCTGCAAGCAGAACCGCTGCACATCGCCCTGGGTTGCGCGCGAGATCGCGAACAGCGCGCTCGACTCCGAGAGAATGGTGACCAGGTAGTCCCGGAACTGGCGGGGAAAGTCGTCGGGGTAGAATTGAGGACAGAACACGGGCACGAGGTCGTAGATAACGCCAGCCAGGCGAAACCCCGCCCGGCGCTTCAATCGGCACAGATCGGTGAGCATGGTCTTGTGGTACCAGGCCGCGCCCGGGACAAGCACCGTGCAGTCGGACCCCAGCTCGACCTGCCCGCCGGTCGTCGGTCGTAGACGCAAAGCCTGCTCCATCAGCCCGCGCAGGCGCCGTGAGGTCTGGGCCGACACCAGGCCGCGTACGGGCTGCGGCAAGCGGTCGAAAGCCTGCTGTGCGGCCGTCACGAGACGGCCGCGGGTTACCGTGTCCGGGCTGTCCAGGCGCCGGCGCACCTGCCCGAAGTCGATGGTGGAGAAGCGCCGAAAGACCTCGTCGTAGGACATGAAGCCGACGTCGGCCCGGGCCGCGTAGCGGCTGGCCAGGTTGAACACCGTTTGCTGGATGCCGGTGAAGGGACCATGCCAGGCTGCCAAGTCGGTGAGATCTATCCAGAGGCGCATGAGCGACGTTCCAGGCGGACGGGAAGCGGCATATTAGTCCAACCCCCGGACGGATAGCGGGGATTCGCTTGTTTTCACCAAAACGATGGGGGATGCTGCCCGTTGCCAGCAGTTGGCTTCCGACCATGGGGCGCTGCATGGCCGTCGCCTCGTCATGGATAACCGCCCGCACATCTGCATCGTTCTGGTGAAGTGGAGCGGTCCGTCCTGCGCACTGGCGTGTGGGCGCTCCTGCCTGGCGCTGGCGGGCTCCCGGTTCACCGGCTAAGGATCTGAAGCCTTGCAGACCCAGCGCATCTTTCTCCTGCTCCACACCAAGGATCTGGTTCGCCTCCGTTTCCGGGGCGCCTGCCTGGGTCTGGCCTGGAACATATTGCAGCCCGCGCTCTATCTCATGCTGCTCGGGTTCGTGTTCGCGGTGGTGAACCAGTCGAACTACGCCGACTTCGTCGTGTACCTGTTCGCCGGTCTGGTGCCCTGGCGCTTCTTCGACCAGGCCTGTTCGGCCATGATCGATTCCATCGCATCCAGCGCGGTTTTCACCCGGGGCTTCCGCGTCCCCTACTTCTATTTTCCGGCCAGCGAGCTGGGTGCACAACTCATCGATTTTCTGGCCAGCTTCCTCACCTTGCTGGCGCTGCTGCTGCTGTTCAAGACGCCCTGGCATCTGCAGATGCTGATCCTGCCGCTCAGCGTCCTGGTCTGGCTGCTGCTCACCGCGGGTGCCGGCTTGTGCCTTTCCGTGATCTTCGTGTTCTTCCGCGATATCCGGCCCATCGTGCAGATGGGGCTCATGCTGGCGCTGTTTTCCTCCACCGTGTTCTTTAAGCCGGCGACCCTGTCCGGAAGGGCCGGGCAGATTTGGCTGACGATCAATCCGGTCTGCTACTGGGCAGCCCTGTTTCAGAAGCCCATCTACTACGGCGTCTGGCCGCTGGCTCTCGATTGGACTGTCAGCCTGGCCAGCGCCGCCGTCCTGATATTGCTGGGAACCGCCCTGTACCGCTCGCTCCGTCACAAGTTCTACTTCTACTTCTAGCGCTCATGACGCCCGCTCTCGAACTCCATGATGTCAGCGTTTGGTTCCGTGACACGAACCTACGCCACCGTAGCCTCAAGCAAGCCCTGGTCCACCTGTTCGACCGCCGCCAGCCGGCGGTGGTGGCGGCACTTGACCGGGTGTCGCTTTCCATCGGCGAGGGCCAGTCGGTCGGGATCATCGGTCGCAACGGAGCGGGCAAGTCCACCCTGCTGCGCGTGCTGGGCCAGATCATCATTCCCAACCGGGGCCGGCTGGTGGCGCACCGGCGCGTGGTGCCGCTCTTGTCCCTGGGTGTGGGATTCCATCCCGAGATGACCGGACGTGAGAACTGCTACCTGGTGGGGACGCTGCTCGGCTTCCCGCCGGCGCTGACCACGGCACGCCTGCCCAGCATCGCGGAGTTCGCCGAGATGGGCGAGTTCCTGGACACCCCGGTGAAGAACTACTCGTCCGGAATGTACGCCCGGTTGGCCTTTTCCCTGGTCACTGAGGTGGAGCCGGAGGTCCTGCTACTAGATGAAATCCTGAGCGTGGGCGACGAGTTCTTTCAGCGCAAGAGCCAGGAGCGCTTGCAGCAACTCATGCGCCGAGGCGTAACCACGGTCATCGTTTCGCACAACCTGGACTACCTGGTCTCGCAATGCGATCGGCTGATCTGGCTGGACCAGGGGAAGCTGGTGGCCGACGGAGCCGTCGCCGAGGTGGCTCGCGCCTACCGGGACTGTCTTGGCCACAGCGATCGCGCGGTCGCAGCACCCGGGTCCTGAGGCGGGGGCGGCCCGCAAGTCACAGGAGATCGCTGGCACAACGAAATCGCCGCCGCGAGGCAGATGACCACGCTCCTCGGCGCCAGCTCTGCAGGCACAGTGGTGGTTCTCGGGGGCGTGACGTCAAACACACCCGGCGACAACCAGTACGACCGAGCGCTGGACTAGGGCATGCCTTGCAGGGTCGAGTTGGTGACCGTGATGCTCTTCGCGTTCGTGCCGACCGCCGTCCCGACGTTGGTGACGCTGCCTGAGGAAACCACCGTCCAAGATCCGCCCGTGTTTCCCGTCATAGTCGTATCGGCGATGGAGAGAGTTCCGCCGAAGTCGTTGCTGGTGAAGAAGAGGCCGCCCCCGAACGCATTCTTGCCGGCGCTGTTGTTGAGGATAGCGTCCCCGCAAAGTGTGATGTTCACCGAGTTCCCGTCGCTGTAGAGGGCGCCGCCGTTTCCGCCCGATCCAACCTCGTTCTGGCCGTTGTTGATGACGGAACACTTGCTCGGGTCGTCGCTGTTGGCTCCATTGCCGATGGCCGTGTTGTTCGTGAACAAGCTGTTGTAGACGTCCAGCTCTGCGAACAGGCACCCGACCGCGCCGGCGTTGCTGGCGGCGTTGTTGCTGAAGGAGCTTCCCACAATTAGCACGCCGTTCTTGCTCCCCAGAACGTAGATGGCGCCACCGCCCGTGTCGGGGCCCAGGGGAGCGCCCTGATTGTTCATGAAGATCGAATCGATCACCGTGAGGTTGCCGTCCCTCATGTAGAGGGCGCCCGCTTCGCCGTCGTTCCATCCTTGTGAACAGGGCGCCGGAGCGGTGGGGATAGCCTCGGTGGGCGTCGTCTTGCCATTGATGAGCGTGATGTGCTGGAGCGTCAGCCCCATGTTGTTGGCACGAAAATCCGCACTGTCGAACCTGAGGATCTGCACGGCTTTCCCACCGTCGAGGGTGACCTTGTTGCCGCCGTCGATGACGAGCTTCGTTCCCTTGTCGTTGAAGACCTTGGCCGTTGCCGTGAGAACGATGGTCGTCGGGTTCGGGCCGCAGTTGAAGGTGATGACGCCGCCTTTCGCGACCGCGGCGACGAAGGCGTCCCCCGTGCAGCTCGTGGGCGTGCCCGTACCGATGACGGTCGTGGGTGCCGAGACGTCCTCGGCCTGCCCTTCCGCGGGGACCACGGCGTGGCCGTCGGAGTAGCCCGCGGGCGGTCCATCCTGCGGGTTCGTTGCGGGTGGCGTGACCACGGTCGGGTCGCTGCTCGAGCACCCAGCCACGGTCGCGAGTGCGAGGAACGCGAGGAGAGCGGTCGAAGACGTGGAGCCCATGCTCGAAGGGTAGCGCGGCGTTCGAACGCGCTGCAACGGCGCAACTCGCCCACATTGTGCCCAGCGGTGGAGATACTTCGGCGCGCCCGATCGGCCGAACGCGGCTACAATGACCAGGTCTGCCATGAAGCCCCGCACGCCTCGNNACCTTGTTGCCGCCGTCGATGACGGTGTTCTTGTTGGTCGGGAGGTTGAGCGTGGCGGTGACGGGAATGGTGACAGCTCCGCTCCCGCAGTCGAAAGTGATGACACCGCCCAGGGTGGCCGCCGCCTGGAGCTTGCTGAAGCTGCAGCTCTCCTGGGTACCGGTCCCCACCACGGTCGTTGGATTGGAGGTGTCGGCGGGTTGGCCCTTGGCGGGAACGCCGGTGCTGCACGAGCCGTTGGGATTCCCGGCGCTGGTCACGGTTCCGGCGTCCCTGGTGTTCGCTTCCCCCTGTCCGCCCGTGCCACTCTTGCCGCCTGTGCTGCCTCCGGTTTGGCTGGAGCTGCTGCCACCTGTGCTGCCGGGTGTGTTCCCACCCGCGCCGCCGGTCGCCTTGCTACCGGCGCCGCCGGTCGCCTTGCTACCCGCGCCGCCGGTCGCCTTGCTACCGGCGCCGCCGGTCGCCTTGCTACCCGCGCCGCCGGTCGCGGCACTTTCGCCGAAGCCAGCGCTGCCGCCAGTCGCGCCCGAGGCACCACCGCTGCCGAAGATCCCGCCCGGCGAAGTCGCTGCGCCCGCGCCACTGCCACCCGTTTTTGAGTTGCCTCCCGTGGCGCCTTCGCCTGCGTCCGTGCGTCCACCGCTACCGGGGCTCGAACTCCCGCCGTTGGCGGACATCCCACCAGTGGCCTGGTTGTCGGAGTTCGATCCTGCGCATCCGAGCGCAAACAGGACGACCAGAACCAGGCATCGTTTCGCGCGCACTCGCCAAGGTTACCACGGGGATCCTGCAGAGAGTCTTGCAACTTGGATTTCGCAGTTTTCGCTGCTCGCCCACTCCGCGGACAACAACGCAGTCAGCGGTCGCGGGTTTCTTCCCCAGCGCCGAATCTGCGAAGCTTTGCCCGCCAGCGACTTCCCCCGGGAGCAACTACGGCGCACTTCGAGCGAAAGAAGATTCGCGCTACCCGAGGCCGCTCTCCTCAGTCCGGCCGATGACCCGATACACGGCCGCGCCAAGCAAAGCGCCGGCGATGGGAGCCAGCCAGAAGAGCCACAACTGTGAGAGCGCCCAGCCTCCGACGAACACAGCGACGCCCGAGCTGCGCGCGGGGTTCACCGAGGTGTTGGTCACGGGAATGCTGATGAGATGGATCAGGGTGAGGCCCAGGCCAATGGCGATGGGCGCCAAGCCTTGCGGCGCGCGCTTGTCGGTCGCCCCAAGGATGATGAGCAAGAACATCATGGTCATCACGACCTCGCAGACCAGAGCTGCCGCAAGCGAGTACCCTCCGGGCGAATGGACGCCGTAGCCGTTGCAGGCGAACCCAGCGGACAGGGAGAAGCCGCCCTTTCCGCTGGCGATCAAATAGAGGACGCCGCCGGCGACCAGCGCGCCCAGCACCTGCGCGACGATGTAGGGCAGAAGCTGGTTTGCGGGAAAGCGGCCACCCGCCCACAGCCCGACGGAAACCGCCGGATTGAGATGGCATCCGGAGATGTGTCCGATGGCGTAGGCCATGGTCAGCACGGTCAGACCAAAGGCCAGTGAAACGCCCAGCAGCCCAATGCCCACCCGGGGAAATGAGGAGCTCAACACAGCGCTGCCGCACCCGCCAAGAACCAGCCAGAATGTTCCGAAGAACTCCGCTGCATACTTTCTCATGTTCTTCCCCTCTTTTCGATGGTGAAGCCCGCGCCTGCAGTCAGCGGCCCCGGTTCACAAAGGCTTGCCGTGCACCGCCAGCTCATCCCGATTCCCGAACCGGCAGGATATTACCAGGCCGTCCGTCACGCAACTCGGGCGGGGGCACCGCCAGGTCGCGATGGGCCACTCAGTGTCCTCCCCTCTCCCCGCTGTGTTCTCGACAGTAGGTGGCTGTCTGGCTGAACGCGAACCGCTGGCTGCATCTGCAAGGCCGCCATGTCCCACTTGACGGCGACGCGGCAACAAGTGAAGTTGAGTCACCCGTGCCACCCGGTCGCGGCGCACAAGGAGCCCCCAAGACTTGCCATCCGAGAGCGATCAGGATTTCGTTGTCCTCGGTGGGGGAGTGGCTGGTCTGACCTTCGCGAAGGAGGCGGCCTGGCGTGGCCTGCGCGTCGTTTTGCCGGAAGGCCATGCGGGGCGCCGCGAAGGTTCGGATTTAGCGAGATCGCTGTGCCAGGGCCCATGATCGCGCGCGAGCAGACCGCGGTTCGCAACGTTGGCCTGCTGCTGATGCTGCGCGGCCTGTTGGTAACAGGGGGGGTGGTGGTTGCCGCGGTGGTTCCCCGCCTGATGGGTCCGACCGGCTACGGCCAGGTTGCGCTGTTGGTGGCGCTGGGTTTCTGGTTCACCCTGGCGGCCAGCCTGGGCTTCACCGAGGTCATGGGCCGCCACGTGCCCCGCTTCGGCCAGACCGGCGATGACGATGGCCTGCGCGCCTTTTTCGGACGCCTGCTGGCCATTCGCCTGGTGGCGGGCTTGCTGGCCTCCGGCCTGTACCTGGTGGTCACCGCCACCTGGCTGCGTGATCTGGATTCGGTGGCCATGGCTATTCTCGCCGGGGCTGTGTTCGTGCGCGCGCCGGCCGGGTTGTTGTTCTCTCTCCACCTGGGGCTCAACCAGGCGGCCCGCTGGGGTGTTGCGGATATCCTGCGGCAGTGGGGGACCTTGGCTTTCATGCTGCCCGGGTACCTCTTGGGTGGTCTGCGAGGCGCCGCCCTAGGCGTGTTGTTGGCCGAGTTGGTGGTGTTGCTGGTGGGGCTCATCGGGGCGCGGCAATATTTGACCTGGGCGGCCCTTCGCGTGGACCTGCACGGCATGGCGCCGTATCTGCGCTTCGGCCTGATTTTCTACGTTGGCGATCTGGTTCTGGCGGCGTTCGAGCGCAGCGGCGAGGCCCTGGTGCGCGCCATGTGTGGCGACTACGCTCAGGTCGGCTTCTTTGGCGTGGCCTACTCGGCCTATCTGACGGCCGCGGTCGGGGTTCCGCAGATCGCGCTCGCGTTCGCTCCGCTCCTCACCGTGCTGCGCCTGGAGGGCGACCAGGCCGGGGTGCGCTTGTGGATTGAATGCTTGCTCAAGTGGTTGGCGCTGGGGAGCGTGACGGTGGTGCTGGCGGCCGTGCTGGTCGGCGGCGATCTCGTGCCCCTGGTGCTGGGCGGCGTGTATCGGCCGGTGGCCTCCAACCTGATCCTGTTGGCCATCGGCATGGTGGCACTCTCATTGACCAGTGTGGCCAACCTGTCGGCGCTGACGCACGACCGGCCCGGGGTGGCCCTGGTCGCGGCGGTGTTGCGCCTTGCAACCTTCTGGGTGCTGGGTCTGTCGTTCGCCGGCCGCTGGGGAAGTTGGGGTGCCAGCCTGGCGGTGCTGGGCGCCGTGGCTACGCAGGCTGGGTTCTTCACCTGGCGTATGCGCCAGGTGGTCGGGTATTCGTTGCGCCGCTGGACGTGGGTGGTTGGGTTGGGCGCGATTTTTCTGCCTCTCGGGCTTTTGCGATCGTCGCCTGCGGTCAACGCTCTCCTGTTCGTCCTGTTCGTCGTGGGCTATGGCGGTCTCCTCTTCTCTCTTCGTCTGGTCACCCCTGATGAGTTGGGCGTCATGTGGAAAGCAGTGCGCCGGCCGGTCCTGGGGCCATCTGACGGTGAGGCGTCGTGATGCAGACTGCGGTATCCGGACGAAGGACGATGCGGCTCTCAGTCGTGGTTCCGGTCCACAACGGCGGCGAGGACCTGCGGCGCTGCCTGCATGGGCTGGCGGCCTCGGCCCGCCCGCCGGACGAAGTCATCGTGGTTGACGACGGTTCGACCGACGATTCGGCTGCGGACGCCGCTGCTTTGGGCGCGCGGGTGGTGGCAACGCCAGCTGGCCCGCGCGGTCCGGCGTACGCGCGCAACCGCGGGGCGGAGGCGGCCAATGGTGACGTGCTGGTCTTCATCGACGCCGACGTGGTGGTGCATGCGGACACGCTGGGTCGCATGGAGGCGGTTCTGGTGGACGAGCCGAATGTGGCGGCTCTTTTTGGCTGCTACGACGACAATCCCCCGGCGCGTAGCCCGGCCAGTCTCTTCAAGAACCTGCTGCACCACTATGTTCACCAGCACGGCGAACGGGAGGCAGGCACGTTCTGGGCCGGCTGTGGCGCCGTCCGGCGCGCCGTGTTCTTGGAAGCCGGTGGCTTCGACCAGGGTTACACCCGGCCCAGCATCGAAGACATCGAGCTGGGCGTGCGTCTGCGACAGGCGGGCCACCGCATCCGACTGTGTCCCGAGATTCAGGCGACGCACCTCAAGCGGTGGACGCTGAGGAGCCTGTGGCGTACCGACATCTTCGCCCGCGCAATTCCCTGGACGCGCCTGATTCTTCGGCGGGGCCGCTTGTCCTCTGACCTCAACCTCAACCCACGAAGCCGACTAAGCGCCCTTCTGGCATGGGCGCTGCTCGGGTGTGCGCTGCTGGTCCTTGGACTCGCGCTGGTCGGGCCTGCCCGGCTGGCGGCGTGGCCGGCGCTGGGCGTGCTGCTGGCGGCGGCGGGCACGGCCGCACTCAACGCCGATCTCTATGCCTTCTTTCTCCGGCGCGGCGGCGCACGCTTCGCCTTACTCGCGGCGGCGTTGCACGTCGCCTACTTGCTTTACAGCAGCCTGGTCTTCGCCTGGCTGTTGGTGTGCCACCGCTTGCGCGGTAAGGTCCTGCGTCCTCGTGAGCAGACGATCAAATAGGCGCGCGCCCAGCCGGAGAGGGCCTGTGTCTTTACCCAAGGGGCCGTCCGGCGGGTCGCGCAGGGTTGGCGGTCGCCTGCGGGCGCACTTGGCGCGCACGCGGGTGCAGGCCGCGCTGATCTTCTTTCTGCTGCTGGTTGCGTATCTGGCGAACCGCGATTTTCTGCCTGGCAACGACGCCACGGCCAATGTGCGCCTGGCGGGCAAGGTGGTTAGCCAGCACAAGCTGGTCTTCACGCCGGAAGAAGATCCCTTCATGTTCGAGTGGCACCTCCAGACGCCCGAGGGCCAGCGGCATGCGCGCTTTCGCTCATGGCGCTCCAACCTCAACGGCGAGTCAATCCGGAGTGTGTACGAGCGGGGCGATCTGAAGGATCCGCACCCTCACTACTACCTGATGAAGACCCGCTTTCCGGGTGTCTACGCCAACCGGTATGGCCTGGGCGCCGGATTGTTTGCCGTGCCCTTTGTCGCAGCGGTGTATCCGTTTGCTCGCGACTTCTACCAGCGGTCCTCAGTGGGCCTGCTGTGGTTCGCCACCAAGGTCGCGGTCTCCTGCGCGGTGGCGGCGAGTGCGGTGCTGCTCTTTCTGGTGGCCTTGCCTTTCCTGCGGCCTGGAACCGCAGTCTGGCTGGCGCTTGCCTACGGCCTGGGCACCTCCGCGTGGAGTGCGGCCAGCCAGACGCTGTGGCAGCACGGCCCGATGGAGTTCTTCCTTGCCTTGGGCACATATTTCTTGATGCAGCGGGAGCGTCCGCGCGCAGCCTACGGGGTGGGGCTGAGCTACGCGCTGGCCTTTGCCTGCCGGCCGACGGCTGCCGTCGCCGTGGTGGCCGCGGGGATCTACTTTCTGCTTCGCGACCGACGGGCGCTCGTTCGTTGTGTGGTCGGCGGCCTGCCGGTGGCCCTGCTGCTGGCGGCGTACAACCTGCACTACTTCGGCACGCTCATGGTGTTTGGTCAGGTGGACATGGGTGTGGCCGCGACGGCCAGCCTGCAGATACCCACGGCGGACGCCGTTCCGGTGGCCACGGCGGTCCCGCTGATTCCGGTGGCCGTGGCGGGCACGATGGACACGGTCCGGCGTTTCTTTCCCACATCGCTGCTCGAAGGGTGTGGCGGGATCCTGATAAGCCCATCGCGCGGTCTGCTGGTGTTCTCGCCGGTTATGCTTGCTGCTTTCTGGGGGTTCTGGCGCATCTTCCGGGACAGCCGCTTTTCGGCCCTGCGACCGGTGGGCTTGGCGGGTCTGGCCCTGTGCCTGGTCGTGGCGCGCTGGTCGGGCTGGTGGGGTGGCTGGTGCTACGGGCCTCGTCTGCTGGCGGATGCCGTGACGATGCTGGCTTTCCTGGCCATCCCGGTCGCCGAGGAGATTCGGCGTCGCCGCGCATTGGCGGCGACGTTCGGCGTCTTGCTCGCCTGGTCCGTGGCTGTGCAGGTGGTGGGCGTGTTCGCCTACGACGTCGTGAGCTGGAACGACCGTGCCGTTTTCGCTGTCAAGCTGCCAGGGGATGAGACGCCCCTTCTGTTCAGCGACCGGGACGAAGCCCGGCGCGAGTCCTGGGCGCGGGGCGGCTCGATCGAGGAGCGCAAGAGCAACATCGACTCGGTCACGGGACACCCTCGCCTGTGGTCCATCCGCGACAGCCAGATCATTTACTACATCGAGCACTTCTTCGAAGCGCGCAGGCTCAAACGGATCGGCATCCAGGAATTCTTGCACGACCGGGGCTAGGTCTATTCTTTCTTGCGCAGGGACTTGCCCGGCAAGGTCGGGGTGATTTTGCTAGTGTCCACGCCAAGAGCTTGCAGGATGGTGGGCGCGATGTCTCGTTGCTCGCCCGCCGTCGCCACCAGCGGATCGTTGCTGGCCAAGAAGACGTGGGTAGCCTTGGTGTGGCGGGTCGTTCCCACGTCGAAGCCGTGGTCGGCGGTGAGGTAGAGTGCAGTTCGGTCGTAGAGCGCGTTGGCTTTCAGTTGGGCCACCATGCGGCCCAGCCACGCGTCAAGGGAAACCAGGGCGTCGTTGTATTCGCGCGAATCCTCGCCGTACTGGTGGCCGTTGGCGTCGGCATCGCCGAAGTGGACGAAGAGGAAAAAGCGACCCTTGGGGCCGAACTTGTCGATGATGGCGAGTACCTTCTGCCCCACGGAGCGCGCGTCGCGGGGCCTGTCGCCATCCCAAGCCGTGAGGCTGCCTTTGACCAGGTGGAAAGGCTGACCCAACAGATTTTGTTCGCCGGCCAGACGTACCTTCTCCACCCTGCGCGCCTGTTTCTCTTCTTCGTGACTCGGCTCGGCGGAGGTCGAGCCCGGCGCTTCCGCCTCGGCGGGGATCCTGGGTGCGCCTGGGCCCAGGCCCATGGCCTTGCCAGTCACCATGATGGTGGCGATGTCCTGTTTGCCGAAAGACTGCTGCAACCGTTCGAATACGGAGTAGCCGCGCGGAATGGGCCGGAAGCGGGTGTTGGAAAATACGCCGGTGAGGTTGGAATCGTAGCCGGTCAGCATCTGCGCGTGCCCGGCCTTGGTGTCGGTGACGTGGCCCGAGACCTCAATGTCCACCATCCGCCCCTCTTTGATCAGTTGCGCCAGGTTGGGCATCTGGTTGCGCTTCAGGCAGTCATTGACGTGCTCGCGCAAAGCCCCATCCCAGGAGATGAGGATGGCGCTGCGTTCCCGGGGCGGCGTGGAAGACTTGAACGCGGTCGCGCTGGCCAGGATAAGGATGCCGGAAAGCAAGCGGAGGCGGGCGGACATCGTGGGGATCTTCTAGCACCGAAATGCCCCCGACTTGCGGTCGCGTCTCGCAAGACGCTATCGTTTGCCCATGGCTACTTGAGGTTGGGCACCTTGTCGCGTGTGATGGTGAAATCGCTCTTGAAGGCAGTGGGGATGGAGGTGTTCGATTTCTGCGAGCCCGCCCAGGTGTTGAAAAGCACCCACGGCGCTGTGCTGGGGAACAGGGTGCTGGGATCCGGGAACTTGCTGGATTCGTGAAGAGCGATGGGAATAGTGGTCCCGACAATGCTGCGGATAGCGCCGTAGGTCTTCGAATCGCTCGCGTAGTCCGGACCCGAGAGATCGACGACGTCCTTGCCCGGGTAGTAGGCTGCGCTGGGAGAGCCGCTGCCACTGAAGGGCATGAGCCAGATTATGTTGTGCAGGTCCTTCGTTGCGGTGAGGTAATTGAACGTGTACTTCCACAGGGCAACGAGCTCTGCTCCGGTTCCCTTGCTCCACCAGAACCAACCGTTGGGTTG
>PMCR01000178.1 GCA_003155465.1 Myxococcales bacterium
CAATTTCACTCGGTCCGTCAAACCGTTCGGTGCTCTAGCCCCTTTCCCGGCCGGGAAACTTCATGACAATGGAGTCTGGCCGGCGAGGCTGCTAACGTTTGCGAGGAAAGACGCTGACGATGAGCACTCTGAGGGAAGAGCCCGATGATCGAGAGGTGAGGCCAGGACTCTGGCACGTGGAATCGGTGCTTCTCGTGGTGGCGTTGGTGTCCTTCCTGGTGGTCATCTTGCGGACCGCGTGGGTTTGCGACGACGCCTACATCACCTTCAGGACCGCTAGAAACTTCATCGCCGGCTACGGCATGCGCTGGAACCAGGTCGAGCGCGTGCAGAGCTTCACCCATCCCCTGTGGTTCTTCCTCACCAGCGGGCTGGCCATGGTGCTACGCGATTTCTACCTGTCGACGTTGCTGGCGTCGGTGCTTCTGTCGCTCGGTACCGTGATTTTCGTGGTGTTGCGCGCGACCGATCACAAGACCCTGGGCCTGCTGGGCCTGGCGTTCCTGGTTTCCAGCAAGTCCTTCGTGGATTTCAGCACCAGCGGACTGGAGAACGCGCTGTCGCATTTTCTCTTCGTACTGTTCCTGCTGGAGCTGGTTGGCCGCTGGCCCTTGCGGCGCTGGACCCAACCCGATACCACGGAGCCCGATGCCTTTCGCCTGGCCTTCTTGTCGGGGCTGATGACGCTGAACCGGCCTGACACCCTTCTGCTCACCCTCCCGGTTCTTACCGCTGTGCTACGTCCCGGCTGGAAGTCCTGGCGAACCTGGTGGCTGGTAGCCAAGGCCTTCTCGCCCTTCATGCTGTGGGAGTTGGTTGCGCTCGTCTACTTCGGCTTCCCCTTTCCCAACACGGCCTACGCCAAGCTGGGGGCGGGGCTTTCCACGTCTTCGATGATGCGACAAGGACTGGCCTATCTGGTGAGCGAGCTGGTCTTCGATCCCATGGCGCTGGTGATCCTAGCCCTGGCAGTGGTGGCGCCCTTCGTGGTGAAGGAACGTCGTCTGCGACCAGTGAGCGTGGGCTTCGTGCTCTATGCTCTGTACTTGGTTCGGGTTGGCGGCGATTTCATGGCGGGGCGTTTTTTCTCACTATTCGTCGTTGGGGGTGTCTTCGTGATCCTTCGGTGCGCGCCCCTCCTGCTGCGCAGCACGAAACGCTTCACCCCATCGCTCGCCTTGGTGATCCTGGGCTTGGGTCTCGTGATCACGCCGAGGCCAGTGTTGACCGCGGAGCTCACGGCCGGCTGCGAAGGAGAAAGGCAGCTCGATGCCCGCGCTGTGGCCGACGAGCGTCTCTGGTATCGCAAGGAAAGCTCGCTCGCCTGTCGTGACTACAACTCGGCGGTGGGAGGCTGGTTCAGCGAGCAGGGCATAGCTCTGCCGCCCGGCAAGGCATCGGTCCACATGACCATTGGATTCTTTGGCTTCGCCGCGCCCCGAAACCACATCATCGTCGATCTGTGGGCCTTGACCGACCCCTTGCTGGCGCGTTTGCCCGCCGAGAATCCCAACAATTGGCGCGTCGGCCATGTCGGGCGCGCAGTGCCCAAAGGCTATCTGGAAACGCTGGAGACGGGAAAGAACCAATTCCAGGACAAGCATCTAGCAGAGTTCTACGACCACCTGTCGGTGATCACGCGCGGCCCGCTTTTCAGTTGGGAACGGCTGAAGACGATCTGGCGCTTCAACCTCGGTTCCTACGATCATCTCCTGCGAAAACCGTCTTGAACCCTCCCAGGGTTCCCATGTCAGCGACTTGGCGCCCCTCGACCGTCAACCTGTGCTAGCTTTGACGACGGAACCGCCCTTCCGGCCGGTCCTTTTTTGAACGTGCCCCATGCGCATCACCGAACGCATTCTCAGTGCCACCCTGGTCGGCTCCGATTGGGTCCTCTGGCTGCTCGTCTTTCTGTCCATCCTGTCTGTCACCATCATGGTCGAGCGGGCCATCGTCATGTCGGGCCGCGCGCCCCAATTGGACGATTTGGGTGAACGCCTGCTCAAGCTCCTCTCAGCCGGCGATTTCAAAGGCGCACGCGAGATCCTGGGTCCGCCGCGCTCGCCCGAGGTGCGGGTGGCGCTGATCGGCCTGGGCGAGTTGCCCCATGGGCGCATCGCTGCCGCCGAGGCCATGGCCAGCGCCCGATCGCACGAGCGCCTGGCCATGGAGAAGCACTTGGGCATTCTGGGCACGTTGGGCAACAACTGCCCCTTCATCGGTCTGTTTGGGACCGTGCTCGGCATCATCAAGGCCTTCGCCGACCTTTCGCACAACCAGGGCGGCGGGGCTGCCGTGGTGATGGCGGGGATTGCCGAGGCGCTGGTGGCCACCGCGGTCGGCCTCATGGTCGCCATCCCGGCGGTCGTGGCCTACAACATCCTGCAGGGCCGCGTGCGCCGTACTCTCGGTCGAGTGGACGCCATGGCGCACCTGATCCTGGCCCGATCGCATGAAGAAGCAGGAGCCGCTTCATCGTCGAGCAAAGGGGCGTAGGTCATGGTGAGCGCGGCCAGTCGCTTCGAAGACGATGACTCGGGCCGGATGATCACCGACATCAACGTCACGCCTCTCGTGGATATCACTCTTGTTCTGCTCATCATCTTCATGGTCACCACTACCTACATCGTGAATCCGTCGATCAAGGTGGAGCTGCCCAAGGCCGCGAGCGGGACCGAGCAGACGCGTACCACCCTGGCGCTCACCTTGACCAAGGAAGGTGTTCTCTACCTCAATGGCGAGCCCTCGAACGACACCGGGGTGGTCCGTGCCATCGCGGCCGAGCTGCCCCGGAATCCCGATCTGCAGGCCATAATCGCCGCCGACAAGGTCGTGCCCCACGGTAGCGTCGTGCACCTGATCGACCTGGTCAAGCGCGCGGGCGTGCGCAAGTTCGCCATCAACGTCGACGCCGCTTACCAATCGGGTGCGGTCATGCCGGCGCAGTCCGGTGGCGTCGTGCCGGCCGCAGTTCCCATGCCCTAGCGAGACCGACGGTGGCAAACGGCGTGGCGCTCGGCGGGTGGCGTGCTCATGCGACCCTCTGGGGTGCGCTCATCGCGTTTGTCGTCCACGCCGCGATCGCGCTAGCGGGGTCTTCGGTCTCACACCGGTCCAGGCCGGGCCGGGCACCCGTCATCGTCGAGATGGACACAGTCGAGAGGCAGCCGGTCCCGCTCGATCCGCCGCCGGTCGAAGCAAGAATCGAGACCGCGACGCCAGCACCCCGCATGGCGAGCAGACGGCCCCTGGCCAAGCCGCCCGCGCCCCTGCCACGCCCCAACCGCGAGGTGCCTCCGGCGCCGTCCGCCGCCGAGCCTCCGCCGCCAGTTTTCGGCGTCACGCCTGAGTCAGTCATCGAGGGCGAAAGTGGAGTTGCGGTGCCGGTGGGAAACACGCTCATGACCGAGGACCGTACGCCGGCCAAGGCACCGCCTGCGCCACTCCCGCCGGCGGTCGCCCCCAACGCCTTTGCGCCCGAGGCCGACAACCTGGTCTGCGAGCACGCGGCCATGGTCCGCGACCTCAAGCCAGACTATCCCCCCGAGGCGCAGCGTCTGCGCATCGAGGGCCAGGTGAAACTCCGTGTGGCCATCGATCGCCAGGGCAACATGCGCTGGGCACGAGTCATCAAGTCTGCCGGCTACGGCCTGGATGAGGCCGCGAAACTGGGCCTAGCCCGCTCCAAGTTCAAACCCGCCCATTCCTGTGACGGCCGCGTGGTCGATCAGGTCATCACCTACACCTACACTTTTCAACTCGGAGACTGAAAGATGGACAAGCCTGCGTAACGCCGGTTATCCTCGTTCTGGATAGTATCGCGCGCCATGCGTGCATCCACCCTCACTCTAGCTTCCTTCCTGGTCGCCCTGGGCTCTGGCGTCTCGGCCTGGGCGCAGGACCGCTCGTTTGACGTCCAGCTTTTCCACCCCGCGGTTGGCCCCAAGAGCTACGTCACCCTGGACAGCGCCGACGTTCCTGGTCACCTCCGCTTCAACGTGGGCCTTCTGACCAACTACCAGTACGGTGCGTTCGCGCTCGACTCCACCCTGAAAGACAGCACCACGCAGTTGGATGTCGTGCGCCACCAGGCCATGGCTGAGATCTACGGGGCGGTGGGACTTTTGAACCTGTTCGAGATTGGCGTGGCCGTGCCCATGACCTTGTACCTTTCGGGCGACGGCTTCGACCATGAGGGCCAGCCCACCGGTGCTTCCATCAACGCCCGTGGGATCGGTGACGTCCGCGTGGAGGGCAAGGCCGCGCTGTTTGCCTTTGGCCGCGATCAGGCCTTCGTGTTCGGCCTGTCGGGGGGGGCGACCTTTCCCACAGGTGATTCGGCGAACTTCCTGGGCGAGCGGTCCGTTACCGGCCGTGGCCGGGTTTTGTTCGAATACCAAAATTCGGAGCGCTTCCGCGCCCTGGTCATGCTGGGATACTTGCGGCGGCAGGGATCCCACGCCTTCCAAGCGGTGACCGGCAACCAGATGTTGTATGGCGCAGCGGTCGACTACCGCGTGCTGCCCGACATGTCTGTGCTGGCCGAGGGCACCGGCCGGATTGGTTCTCGCACCTACGTCGACGGCAATCCGGCCGAGTTCGACGTGGCCATGCGCGCCTACCTGTCGGCCATGTTCAGTCTCCTGATGGGCGTGGGCGTGGGCCTTGACCATGGCATCGGCAGCCCCATGTTCCGTGGTTTTGTGGGCTTGGGCTGGGCCCCGGATTTCCGTGACCGGGACGGTGACGGCATCCTGGACGCCGTCGACCGCTGTCCCGACGAACCCGAGGACAAGGACGGCTTCCAAGACGACGACGGCTGTCCCGACGAGGACAACGACAACGACGGCATCCCCGACGCCGTCGACAAGTGCCCCAACGAACCCGAGGATTTCGACGGCTTCCAGGATGAGGACGGCTGCCCTGATCCGGACAACGACAACGACGGCATCCCTGACTTCAACGATGCCTGTCCCAACGAGCCCGAGGACGGAAAGGGCAAGCGTCCGTTCGATGGCTGCCCAAGCACGGTGGAGGACTCGGACGGCGATGGCGTCCCCGACGTGAAAGACAAGTGCCCCGACGAGCCCGAGGACAAGGACGGCTTNNGGGTTCGAAGACAACGACGGCTGCCCAGATCTAGACAACGACAAGGATGGGATCCCGGACAAGCAGGACAAGTGTCCCAACGAACCGGAGACCCTCAATGGCTACCGGGACGATGACGGCTGTCCTGACCCAGGCGCGCCGATCGTCGTGCTGCGTGAAGACAAGATCGACGTCATCGAGCGCGTCACCTTCTTGCCCGGCCAGACCGATCTCAGTCCCGGGGGTCTCAGTATCGTCAAACTGGTGGCCATGGTCATGCGTGGGCATGCCGAACTGGCGCGCGTCCGCATCGACGTGCGCGCCGACGGCGTGACGGAGGGCACCATGCGGGGGCGTGCCCAGGAGGTGGCCAAGGCGCTTGCGGCCCATGGCGTTGACGCAAAGAGGCTCAAGCTGGGCAACGTAAGCGCCGGCTCCAGTCGGGTCCAGTTTGTCATCGAGAGCCGCTTGGCGCCCAAGACCATCAAGGCCCCATTCCCGGCGATGCCCCAGGCAGCGCCGCCTGAAATACCGCCACCCCAGGCGCCCCTACCCGAGGCATCGCCGTCCCAGGCGCCCTAGAGCACCGAACGGTCTACACTGGCCAAAGCTACATGAAACCCCGAGGCTGGGCCGTAACCGACGTTGGCCGCAAGCGCGAGCACAACGAGGACAGTTTCCTGTGCAACGATGAGTTGCAGCTCTACGCCGTGGCCGACGGCATGGGCGGTCACCTTGGGGGAGAGCGCGCGAGTCGCATGGCGGCCGAGATTCTGGAACACGAGATGAGCGCGCGGATGGCTAACTGCCCCCACACGGAGATGACCGGCGAAGCGATGGCGCAGGCCCTCAGCGAATCCACTGCGGCTGCGTCGAAGGCGATCTTCGAGAGTGCCCAGTCCGAGCCGAACTACACCGGCATGGGCACCACGCTGACAGGCCTGTGCTTCCATGGCGGGAGCGTGACCCTGTGCCATGTGGGGGACTCGCGCGCGTACCTCTTCCGGGACGGACGCGCGCGCCAGCTCACCGAAGATCATTCGTGGGTCCAGGAACAGGTGCGCGCGGGCCTGGTATCCGCTGACGATGTCCTGGTTTCCCGCTTTCGCAACATCATCACGCGATCGGTGGGTTTCGAGCCCGTGGTTTCGCCCGACCTTCTGACCATGCTGGTGGAAGCAGGCGATTGCTTCCTGCTGTGCTCCGACGGGCTGTGCAACTACTTTACCCCTGAGGAGCTGGGTGTTGTGCTCAGCGGCCATTTCTACGGCGAGGCGGGCTCGGCCCTGGTCACCATCGCCAATGAATGCGGCGGCGACGACAACATCACCTGCGTGATTGTGTATGTCGCGAATGTGCTGGCCGGGCCGACCGGCTCGACTCCTTGAGCCTAGCACTACTGATTGAAATTCTCCCGTCATCGTCGCTGCTGCGGGCCCTGTCCGCTTTCTCGCTCCTCAGTCAGATACGTCGAGTATCGTCGCTCGTCGCGGCCAGGGCTTCGCGCGACGCGCCGGCTCGGTCCGAATTTCAATCAGTATTGCTAGTCACGGCCCGTAATGGAATTCGCAGCGCAGGTCGGCCTGCGAGCGCGTGAGCGGCGAAGCAGGGCGACCCACCTCGTCGTCCTTGGTCGAAGTCGAACGAACCTAGGGAGTGCAGGTCGATTCCGGAGACCCAATGGTGCTGGCAACGTAGCTGCCAAGGTCACAGTTGGAATTGAGAACGAGCAGTCATTGTTCTTATCGCCGTGCACGTGGCGGGCGTATCACCACTTCCCGAGCCGGCTCGGCAACTCGCCGCCAATGCCAGAACGTCTACGGCCAGGACAATGCCGAATGCCCGCATCTCTTCTCCTTCGTGGTTGGAAAAACACGGTACCAGACTTCACGAAATGCCGAAATACCGCTCCGTCGCGGCGGCGCACGCCCGCCGGACGTGCTATGAAAGGGCTCTAACCAAAGGCTGAGACGATGCTGCACCGAAAACACGTGGACGCGAAGGGCAACTGGGTGACCTTTCGGCCCGACATCAAGATTATGGATTGTACAATCCGCGACGGCGGTCTAATGAACGACCACCAGTTCGACGAATCTTTTGTCAAGGCCGTCTACGAAACCTGCGCGGCCGCCGGGGTGGACTACTGCGAGCTTGGCTACAAGGGGTCCAAGCGCATCTTCGCGCCCGGCGAACATGGGGCCTGGAAGTTCTGTGACGAGGACGTGGTCCGCCGCATCGTGGGCGAAGGACCGCGTCCACTGCGCATCTCGGTGATGGCTGACGTCGACCGCACCGACTACCACACCGACATCTTGCCCAAGGACAAGAGCGTCATCGATTGCATTCGCGTGGCCTGCTACATCAGCCAGATCCCGGGCGCGATCGACATGATCAAGGACGCCCACGACAAGGGCTACGAGACCACGCTCAACCTGATGGCCATCTCCAAGGTCCAGGATCGCGAATTGGAAGAGGCGCTGGCTGCTCTGGCCAAGAGTCCGGTGGATACGGTCTACGTGGTCGATAGCAACGGCGCGCTCTATTCAGAGCAGATTCACGACTTGATACTCGGTTTCATGGCGGCGTTGGACGGGACCGGCAAACACGTCGGCATCCATGCCCACAACAACATGCAGCTTGCCTACGCCAACACCATCGAGGCGCTCATCGTGGGTGCCGACCGATTGGACGCCACCATCGCCGGGCTGGGGCGCGGCGCCGGTAACTGCGCGCTGGAGCTGCTGCTGGCGTTTCTCAAAAACCCCAAGTTCCACCTGCGCCCGGTCATCGAGTGCATCGAGCAGCATTTTGTCCCCCTGGCCAAGAAGCTGGATTGGGGCTACAGCATCCCGTACCTCATCACCGGCATGCTCAACGAACATCCGCGCGCGGCCATGGCGGTGCGCGAGAGCGAGCACAAAGACGAGTACCTGGCTTTTTACGACCGGATGGTCGAGAAGGACTAGCTACGGCTTGTCGGAAAATTCGAGGCTGCTTGGCAGGCGGGGCTGCGGCTAGCGGGTCGCGGTTCGCGTGGGCGAGGGCGTGAGCGAGTTCGTGGGCGTCACGCGGAAGGCGGGCCGCGGGCCGCGGGCCGCTCACGCTCACGCGACCCGCCCACGCAGACCGCATCACGCTGGTCGCTGCCGCCCACGCTACCGCTCACGCGCACGCTGGCCGACCTGCGCTTGGCCCTTGCTGCTGGCACTGGTCTGCGTGCTCGTACCGGGCCGTGGCGTGGCTGCGGAGTTGCGCCTGCCTTTTGCCACGCCCGCTGAGCTGACAGCTGCACTCGACGTTCTGGGCGACGCTGATCTGGTTGTGCTGGCCGACCCCAGCCGCCGGCCCGCGCGCTTGCGCTTGGCCACGCGGGTGGCTGCCCCGGTCGGCCGCGTGCGGGCCATGCTGGTGGACCTGGCGGCCTACCGAGCCGCCTTGCCCGCCTTGCGCCGGCTCGAATGGGAAGGGGAGGACCAGCGCCATGCGGGGGCCGGCCGGGCCCCGGAAGGCATGGTCGCCTGGGAGCTGGAGGTTCCGCTTTGGAATCTCGAAGGCAAGCTTTGGCTGCAGCCCACGCCCACGGGCGCCGACCTTGTCGTCGTGCAGGGTGATTTCTCGCCGGGCCTGGTCCGGCTTTCGGCCACTCCCGAGCCAGCCGGTACGACTCTGCTGTCGATTGATGCCTCCGCGAACCTACGCGACGTGAACTGGATCACCAGGCGGATGGTCAAGCGCAACGCCCTGGCCGAGCCGGGCCTGGCGGCAGCGGCCTTCTACGTCATGTTGCGCGCGCTGCACTTGCAGGCCGAACGCGTGGCCGACACCCAGGATCCGCGACGACGACCAACCGCTGTGCCCTCGCCGCTGGAGTTGTCGGAGCTTGACGGCCGACGCCTCGCCCGCCTGGCAGATGCAGGACTGCAAGCGCCCGCGTTGCTGGCGGCGGTTCGCAGCCGCGGCAATGGCCGCCTGGCGCTGGTCCAGGTTCTCGCTCTCTCCCGACTTGCCCCTGGCGCTGCTTTGGGCTTGGTCGCCCAACCCCAGACCTGGCAAGCCCTGCCTGGCTGGCGCAAGGTCAGCCTTGCCAAGACTGGAGCAGACTGCAGCAGCGCAGTTTGCTGGAAGGTCGATACCAGCTTCCCGTTCCTCGATCTCGATGCGACCTGGAAGGTGGGCACGCAGCCTTGGCGTGCCTCTTCCGTGGCAGGCGCCTGCCACGGGGCAGCCATGGGTCTGGATCTGCTTTCCTCCGGCGCGGTCACGGCAACCGTGCTGTCTCTGTACCCGCGCTTGGACAAGGCCGGGTATGTTCCGCGCAAGTCAATCGAGTCCGAGCCCCTGCTCGAGCACGGGCTGTCGCTGGGCTTGGCCTTGGTCGATGCGATCACCCTGGTGCGCGCACTGGACGCCAGCGCCCGCTGACCGGGCCCGAGTTGCCCGGGGTCACTCGCAGAAACCGATGGTGTTCAACAGGCCAATCCTGGTGCAGATGGTCCCGGCCGCGCAATCGGTGATGGAGGCCTCGACGTTCAAGTGGCACAGGTTGGCGCACATGCCGCTCCCGCAGAAGAGCTGTGGGCCACACAAGGAGCTGGCAGGGCTGCAGTTTGTGTATGCGGGAAGGTCGCGGCCAGCCGGGTCCTGGCAGGTCGCATTGCCGGTCGTCGGGCTCAAGTAACACCCCAACTTTGACAGCGCCGTCTCGCAGGGGTCCGGCGCGAAGATGTCACAGGTTGATCCTCTGCCCACCACATCCGGTGCCGGGGCATCAGCCGACGAATCGGGCAGCACCGCGGCGTCTGGCGTCTCGTCCCCCGTGCCCCCGACGCCCGGAATGCCGCCCCCGGCATCTTCCGACAGGATCACCAAACCGGCGTCGACGATCGTGCGGTCGGACGGAGTTGTCCCACCTGGTGGCGGGGCCGGGCGGGGTGCGTCGTCATGCGCCGCGCACGCCATCAGCAAGGAGCACAGGGTGCCCGCGGCGAGCCCGACGGCCGAGTGGCTCATTTTCCTAGGGTGCATTTGCCCTCCTTGCAGACAGCCGAATTGGCGGCACAGGAAGGATCATGCGACATCACGGCTACGCACATGGTGCCCGCACAGCGCGCCTCCCGGGCTCGCTCGGAGCTTGCCCTTTCCTTCTTGGGAATTGCCTTCTGCTTGCCACCGGCGGTACAGCCGCAGCAGTCGTCCGAGACCAGGACGCAGTCCGAAGCAACGTGGCAGGCAGCGGCGCCCTTTGCGGCTGGACCGGGCGCAGCCGCAGGCATCAAGCTAGCGGCCACTATGACTGCCTTCCACGCAAGTTTCATCGGATAGCCTGTAGTATAGCCCTTCGGGCCAGGAGCGGCACCACCTCACACTGCCCCCCACTCCCCGATTCTTCCTGACATCCTCCCCAGGTGTGAGCCCCAAGAAAACCCTGTGCATCGCGGCCCAAAGACGTACAAAATTGCTTCTGGTCCCTCGCAGAACTAACCTCTCGACCTGCCGGAGCGGTTGCATTCATGCCTAGACTGATTCTCGTCTCCTGTTTCGCCAGCCTGTCACTCATGGGCGCCTGTGTGGACACCAGCCAGCCCGCCAAGCTAGCCGAGTGCGCCAAAACGCATTCTTGCTCTGGCCCGGGGGGTAGCTCAGGCGGTGGCGGCGGTGGCATGACCGGGACTGGTGGGGCCACAGGCGGCCAGGGCGGAGGCGCAGGCAGCGGTGGCCAAACCGCCGGCACCGGCGGCGGAACCACAGGCAGCGGCGGTGGAACCGCGGGCAGCGGTGGTGGAACCGGGGGCAGTGCCGGTGGAACTGCGGGCAGTGGCGGTGGAACCGCGGGCAACGGCGGTGGAGCCGGGGGCAGCAGCGGGGGCGGCGGCGGTGGAACTGACGCCGGCGTTGCGGGCAGCGGCGGCGGGGGTTCGTCGGGATCGAGTGACGCTGGCCTAGACGCCCCCTATCTCAGCCCAGAGACAGAATACCCTTCGGACAGCAAGCCGTCCCAGCCCGATGTGCAGCAAGATGTGGCAGTCGACGCCCCGATCCCCGGCGCCGAAACAGGTGGATCTGAAGCGGGGCCAGACACCTTGCCGGACATCGCGCCGGACCTGGTGGTTGACCTGATGCCCGACATCTTGACCCCACGCCCTGATGCGGGCCTGGACGCAGGTAGCTGCATCCAGCGGTTCCAGGCGAATGGCTACTCCCTGGGGATGGACGCGAGCATCGCGGCCTGCAGCAGTTGCAAGGATAGTGGCGGGAACTCGCTGGAGTCGACATGCAAGACCATGATTGATTGCCTGCAGCCTGCGTGGCCCTGCTTGACCAGCGGGAATTGTTGGAGAGACTGTCGAAACGACGCACATGCGGACTCGGTGGCTGAGTCCTGCGTCGTGACTCTCACCAGCGCGGCGTGCTCTGCGCACTGACCTGGTGGACTCACGGGAAGCTGGCGCGGGCTTCCGGCACTGCGGTGATTCGAGCGTGACGGGCTGTCCCCTTCGGCACCGCGAAACCATTGGCACAAAATCTGCCTTGCGTGGCACAATACGGGCTTGTTTCGTCAAAGAAACGTCGTGCTGTTTTTGCCTGCCACCGGACAGCGCAGGCTTCGCGCCGAGGTAGAGCCGATGCTCCGAGAGGGATCGATGTCTTCTATGCGCACACTGGTCGCCATCACGTCGTTGTGTTCGCTGGGTTTGTTCACCTCCTGCGTGGGTCTGGACAAGCCGGCGCTGGTAGCCACTTGCGAGAAGCCCGGGGGTTGCACCCGCCTTGACAGTGGTCCCGACGGCCAGCCGCTCGATCTCCCGACTGCGCTGGATGCAGCCTATGGCGTGGCGGATGGATCCCCGGAAGACACCTCGCCCGGCGTGCACCTAGATGGGCTTGATGGGGTCGATACGGCCGGAGCGGGCGATGGGTTGCAGACTGGCGCAGACGTCGGCGAGATCAGCAAGGACACGCCCGCCGGCGTCGACATGGCAGCCGATGCCTTGACCACGACGGGGTCCGACGTCGTCGACGATGCTACAGAAAACCCACCGCCGGACGCGGGCGAGGCCGACGCTGCCATCCTCAGCGGGACCTGCGCTATCGCTGACAGGCCGGCGCCTGCAGGAACTGTCTGCCGCGTGGCGAGCGGGCCTTGCGACGTCGTCGAGTTCTGTGACGGCGTGAGCACGGCATGTCCCCTTGACCGGTTCCTGGGTGCCACCGAGGTCTGCCGTGCCAAGGCAGGCAACTGCGACCTGGAAGAGAAGTGCACCGGAGCCTCGGCGGCGTGCCCTGCCGACAAGGTTCTGGCCAAGGGCGCCGTGTGTCGGGCGGCGGCGTCGGTCTGCGACGTACCCGAGTACTGTGATGGCGCCAGCGCCGCGTGCCCGGTTGATGCCTTCGCGCCAGCCACCACCACCCCATGCCGCGCTTCCACCGACGGCAACATCTGCGACCCGCCGGAGTCCTGTACGGGCACCAGCAACACCTGCCCGGCCGACGCGAAGTACAGCCCACCAGCCGCAGCACCCACGGGGGTTGCGGTCACCCCGGGGACCCTGCTTGCCGATGTCGCATGGAATGCGGTCACCGGGGCCGCAGGCTACAACGTCAAAAGCAGCACCATTTCCAAAGCCGGCTACGCTGTTCGTGGGTCGCCCACCACCTCTCCCTTCACGGTTAGCCCCCTGACCGCGGGCCAGACCTACTACCTCGTCGTGTCAGCCTACTTTGGCCAGCCTTCGTGCGAATCCGCCAATTCGGCCGAGGTCAGCGCTGTGTCCTGTGTGGCCACGGCGCCCACGGCGCTCGTCGCCACGCCGGACAAAGCAGGCCGCGTGCTCTTGACGTGGACCCCGCCGATCGGCGGCGCGGCTTCCTACAGCGTCTCGCGAAGCGCGACCTCAGGCAGCGGTTACGCGGTGGTGGCCAGCGGCCTTCTGACGGCGAGCTACACGGACAGTCCAGTCGTCCCCGCGGGTGGGACGGCGACCCTCTCCTACGTGGTGCGGGCCAACGTTGCCAACTGCTATTCGCCCTACTCCGTGCCAGCCACGGCCGTGGTGTGCAGCGCTCCTGTGGCGCCGACTCTCACGGCGACTGCGGGCGTCGGTCAAGTGGTGCTGACCTGGACGGCTTCGCCAGGTGCCAATTCCTACCTCGTTCAGCGCAGCATCGTCTCAGGCACCGGCTATGCCCCGATTGTGGGAGGGCCATTCTCTGCAGCCAGCGCAACCGACAAGGGCGTCACTGGCGGAACTACCTACTACTACGTCGTTTCCGCCAGCAACGGCACCTGCAGTTCGGCCAATTCGGTCGAGAAATCCGCCGTACCCACCGCTGCGCATTGAAATCACCCGAAGACGTCGAGACACTGCCCGGTCATAGCCGCTGGCGCGTCTGCGGCCATGAACAACGCCACCCGGGCCACCTCGGCCGGCGTCATCTCGGGCGTGGCACCTGGCTGACCGAGGGCCAGCATCTCGGTGTCCACCGACCCGGGGCAAATGGCATTCACGGCGATGCCGTCCAGGCGCAGTTCTTTGGCCAAGGCTCGCGTCAGGCCAACCACGCCGTGCTTGGCCGCACAATACGCGCCCAGCAGGGGCGTGCCCCGACGGCCGGCGATGGACGCCATGTTGATGATCCGGCCTCGACCACGGCTGCGCAAAGTGGGCAGAAACGCCTGAATGACCAAGAACATGCTGGTCAAGTTCGCGGCCAGCACGTCGTCCCAGGTCTTTTCGGGCAGTGTCTCGATGCTGGCCCGCGCGACGATGCCGGCGTTGTTCACCAGGATGTCGGGAGCGCCCAGGCGGGCGAGCACCAAGTCGCGGAAGCGACCGACCTCTTCGCGGCGCCTGACGTCGCAGGCGGCGACGAGATGGCACGCGCGTTCCGCTGTATCGAGATCGTCGAGGAAGCTGCCGCGGTTCACCTGGCGCGCACATCCCGCCACGGCTGCGCCCTCGCTCGCCAGCAGCGCTGCGATGGCTCGGCCGATGCCGCGAGAGGCGCCGGTGACCACGGCCACTTTACCGGCCAGCCTGGTTGCGCTCATCGCACGCGTCCGCCCAGGTTCGCGGCCGCCAGCAGCCGCGCTTTGAGATCGGGCCGCTCGCGCATCTCGCCCACGAAGGCACTGGTGACCACTCCCGACTGATCGTGGCGCTCGCCCGGCAACGCCAGGCAGAGCTGCTCGGCCTCGATCACGCAGCCCGCGCCGCGCGCGCCCAGACCGTGCCAAAGAGCCTCGGCGATCTGGTGGGTGGCTCGTTCTTGCAGGGTGAGACGCTTGGTGAAGCACTCGACCAGGTCGGCCAGCCGGCCGAAGCCCACCAGCTTCCCCGCCGGCAAGTAGGCCACATGCGCGACCCCACGGTAGGGAAGCAGATGGTGGGGACACATGGCGTGGAAACGCAGGCCGCCCACCACGACCACGTCGGGATCAGCTTCGCCCACCACCGGCTCGCCGAGAATCTGCGCCGGATCCATGTCATAGCCGGCCAGAAACTCGCGCTGCCACACCTCCGCGACACGCTCGGGCGTACGCGCCAGATCGGAATCCTTGTCCACGTCGCGGCCGGCAGCCCGCAAGAGCGCCTCCACCGCGGCACGCAAAGCTTTCGAATCGGAGGCCATGTTGCTCCCCTCTAGGTTCCCGCGTCGAGGCGGACCAAGGGATAACCGGCGTTGGTCCACGCATCCGTGCCGCCGGTAAGCTCACTGATGTTGCGATAGCCACGGGCAACCAGGGCGTTTCCCGCCTGCTTGCTCATGCCGCCTGAACGACAGGTCAGCACGACCTTGGTGTCGAGATTGGGGCCGATGAAGGCAACCAGGGCAGGGATGTCGCTATAGGCGATGCGCGCATCGGTGCCTGGGATACTGCCGGCGTTGGGCGTGTGGACATCGATGAGCAAGAAGTCCTTGTTGGCCAGGGCGGCATGGAGCTGCTGGGGCGACATTTCGCCCAGGGTGGCGGGCGCGAGGTCGGTCGGGGGTTTGGCCGTGTCGACCGCCATGACGTCAGCTGGCTTGGCAGCGTCGAGGCCATCCGTGTCTGGACGGCTCAGCGCCTCGGCCGCGTCCATTCGGACAACCGAATCCACCGCCACCAAGTCCGGCGTGACCTGCAAGCTGTCTGCGGCCAATGCAACATCTGGCGGCGTGGCCGCCCGGTCATTGCTGGCGTCGGCCTGCGGCGGCACCGTTTCGCTTCCCGCGTCGACAGCGCCGGTTGGACGATCGGTGGAGGCTTCGGCCAGGGTGGAGCTACCGGCATCAGCGGGCGTGGCCGCCTCGGCGCTTGCGGCCGCGCCATCGGGGAGCAGAGCCATCCCGTCGGGAAGCGAAGACACGTCCTCGGAACCGCTGCGGCTGCCGGACCCGCAGCCGGCGAAGCCGAAGCCGATGATAAGCGGCAGCACAAGTCTGATGTCTATGCGCAAGAGTCCCTCTCTGTCGGCAAGACTAGCACCGAACGGTGCCCATGCGCTCACTCGCAGACGTCGTAGCTTTCGAACTGCATCGTGTAGTTGGCGCGGCCCTGGGTGGCCGAGCGCAGATCAGTCGAGTAGCCAAACATGCGGCGCAGCGGCACCTTGGCGATAATCAAGCGCTGGGCGCCGCGCACGCCCACGTCCTCGATGCGGGCGTGGCGCGCGTTGAGATCGCCGACCACACCACCCACGTTGGCTTCAGGCGCGGTGACCTCGACCTTCATGATGGGTTCAAGCAGGCGCGTGCCCGCCTCGCGCGAGGCCAGGCGCAAGGCCTCGCCCACCGCGGCCCGCTGGCCAGCGGGCGTGGAGGCGTCGGGGCGGTACTCGATGCCGATGACAGACACGTCGATGTCCTCGAAGGGATAGCCCTCGGGCCCAGAGCGCATGGCTTCGGTCGCGCCCTCCAGCGCCGCATCTAGGATGGCGCGCGGTGTGTCCGGGATGCGGGGCGCACCTGACGGCGACTCGACCTTCGTCACAGCCAGACTGACTTGGTTGCCACTGCCGCGCGGACGCGGCGCCACCCGCACCCGCGCCTGCCCGAACACCTTTTCGTCCTCGATTTCGCGCTCGAAACGCGCCTCGGCCTCGGCCGCCTTGGCCAAGGTTTCGCGGTACACCACCTGGGGCCGGCCCACATGCGCGTCCACGCCGTACTCGCGGCGCAGACGGTCCACCACGATGTCGAGGTGGAGCTCGCCCATGCCCCGAATGATGGTCTGGCCCGTCTCCGGATCTTCGCCCGTGTGGAAGGTGGGGTCTTCGTCGGCCAGCTTGGCCAGGCCGAAATCGAGCTTCTCTTTTTCCGCCTGGGTCTTGGGCTCGATGCGCTCGCGCCGGTTGGCGTGGACCGAAAAGAGGCGGGTGATCTTTTCGTTGCGCCGGGTGCGCGGGTTCTGCACTTCGTCGCCGGCTTTCAGCACGCCCGAATAGATGCGCAGGTACACCGTCTTGCGCCCCTCGTCCATGGCCACCTTGAAGGCCAGGGCGCAAAATGGTGCGCTGTCGTCGGAGATTCGGGTGATGATTTCGTCGCGGCCCGGTACATGGCCGGTGATGGGCGGCACCTCGGTGGGCGAGGGCAGAAAGTCACAGACCGCGTCGAGCAACGGCTGCACGCCCTTGTTGCGCAGAGCCGAACCAGCCAGCACCGGGACTATTTTGCAGGCGAGGGTGCCCTTGCGCAGGGCTGCCACCAAGGCGGCTGGCTCAACCGTCTTGCCCTCGAGATACGCGGCTGCGATGTCGTCGTCGAAGTCCGCCGCCGCTTCGACCAGTTTCTCACGCGCGGCGGCCACGGCAGCGGCCATGGACAAGGGTATGCTGTCCTCGCGCGGCGGATCGTCTTCAGCGCCCGAGAAGAAGATGGCGCGCTCGCGCACCAAGTCCACCACTCCGGTGAAATGGTCCTCGGCGCCGATGGGAAGCTGGACCGGCACTGGCCGCGCAGCGAGGCGCGTGCGGATCTCATCGACCACGGACTGAAAGTCCGCCCCCGGACGGTCCATCTTGTTGATGAAGGCCAGGCGGGGCACGTGGAACTGGTCAGCCTGGTGCCACACGGTTTCGGACTGTGGTTCCACGCCGGAAACCCCGCAGAACACGACCACCGCGCCGTCGAGCACGCGCAGCGAGCGTTCCACCTCGATGGTGAAGTCCACGTGNNACGTGGCCGGGCGTGTCGATGAGGTGAATCTCGTGCGTCTCGCCTGCCCGTTTCCATTCCAGCGTGGTCGCGGCTGCGGTGATGGTGATGCCGCGCTCGCGCTCTTGCGGCATCCAGTCCATCTGCGCTTCACCGTCGTGAACCTCGCCGATCTTGTGGATGCGTCCGGCGTAGTAGAGGAAACGCTCTGTCACTGTGGTCTTGCCCGCGTCGATGTGGGCCACGATGCCGATGTTGCGGACGCGCGCCAGCCTTGACAGCTTGCGGGGTTTGGCTACTGGGCTTGGCGTTTCGTCGGACATGGAAAGCGCGAATTATAGGAAGTCGACCGTCGAGAGTCGACAGGCAAGCGTTTTCGGTCAACTTCAGAATTCGGCCTCCTGCTCCGAATTCTAGAAGAGAGACGTCTGAGCGCCCGTCGCCGGTGGTGCCAGGCAGTCCGGATCATCGTTTCTGACCGAGTTCACGCGCAGGGAAACCGGCGTCGCGACCAGCAGCTCTTCGGGCGCCGGGTGCAGGAACCTCTGCGAGGGCTCGGCCAGCCAGGCCACGGCCTCCTCTGGCGAAAGCAGGGCGGGCATGCGGTCGTGCACCGGTGCCATCAGGCGATTGGGCCCGGTGGTCAGGACACCGAAACGCGCGTGCCCCGGCCCTTCATCGTCGAAGAGCCCGGCCAGAAGCAGCAGCCGTCGGTCAGGTTGATGAAACCACAGCGGCCGGCGCCCGGTGGTGCCGGACCTCCATTCAAAAAAGCCGTCAGCGGGAACTATGCAGCGCCGGCTGACAAAGGCCTCCTGGAAAGCCGTCTTGAACGGCGCGCTCTCGGCGCGGACGTTGATGGCAGGCGGCCTACCGCGACCGCGCGCCAGCAGGCCCCACTCGGCGAAAACCAATCCGGGACGCCCGGTCTTCTGCCGGACAATGGGATGCTGCTGGCTCGGCGCCACGTTGTAGCGCGGACGATAGAGGGCCGCAGCGCCGTCCTCGATGGCGAGGGGACCTGCTCCGGCGAGCAGCGTCGCCAGCTCGGACAGAACATCGTCCCACTCGCGACGCGTCAGGGTCATGCGGCCACACATGGGTTGTGTTGCAGTATAGTCGCGGTCTATGACCCGGACGGAATTTCAAGCCGAGTTGCAGCGCCTGCGCCGCGAGGCCGGCGTGCGCGAAGAGAACGCAGGCAGTTTCCGCAGCCAGGACTGCCAGGGCTGCCTGCGCTGCATGTTCTGCACCGGGTGCGCCAACTGCTACCGCTGTACCCACTGCAGCGGGTGCGAGGCCACCACAGGCAGTTCACATTGCCTGCGCTGCACCGGCTGCCACGACTGCTCACACTGCCAAGACTCGCAGGGCTGTATCGGCTCTGCCTATCTAGTCCAGTGCGCCGCGTGCAGCGATTGCACCTACTGCACGGGCTGCGTGGGCCTTGCCAAGAAGGAGTTCCACCTCCTCAACCAGCCCTACAGCCGCAGCGAGTACTTCGCCATCATCAAGACCCTGTCTCGCTGAACAGGGCCGAGTTCGAAAGGGGGACGGAATGGTCGTCACCGACATCCAGGCCTGCTTCGCCATCGGTGCCTTGTTCGCAGATCTCGCGGCGCCTGCGCTGGCCAGCGCCACCGACGCTCAATCCTTCGGCAAGAGTGATATCTACGCGCATTCCCGCCACCGCGTGATGCTCTACCCTGCGCTTTTTCTCGGTCCGTCGGCCACGCTCTTCATGCTGGCGTGGCCAGGCTGGGAGAGCCAGTACCTCGGCGCTTTCTTCGTCGACACCGCGGGTGCCCCGTTCCACGCAGCCCTCTTTGGCGCCTTCCTGTTTCTGCTGGCCGCGGGCGCCTGGTTCGGCAACTGGCTCGGTTTCAAATGGGTCCTGGCGGGGGCGCGGCGGCGCTTGCGTCTGGTCTACCTTGGCGTCCTGGCCGCCACGGTGGCCTTGGTCGCGGTTCGCTGGCCGGCCTTCGTACATCTGGGATCGGTCCAGGCTTTTGGCAAGAATCCGGGTGACCTGCCGTACATCTGGAGCGATCCGGTCTTCTTCGTCAGCTTCCTTGTCCTGACCTCCTACTGTGCGGCGCCCCTTGCGGTCTGGTGGGTCCGCCTGCACAAGCAGATGGCCGGGGATCCCGCGGGCCGGTGAGGAACGGCTGCACCCTGGTATTCGTGCTATCGACGGCGACGCAGGCGCCGCCGCAAGAAGGCGACGCCAACCATCGCTCAAGCAACCCGACCTACGTCCTGCGTGCGTCGCGCCGGATGCTGGTCACATGCTCGATGTTCTGGCGCTCGGCCGAAATACGGAGCGAAAGCTGCTCTTCCTGTCCGGCGAGGGAGCGGTCGAACACCAGAAAACCCGCCAGGCCGAGCAGCATCAGAATGACCGGCCGGCGGCCCAAGCGCCGTGTGCCCTGCGCGAGGAAAGCGCCACCTGACGAATCGTTCATCATCGGACTGGTCATGTCCCGACGCCCGCCTGTGGGCTGTCGCCGATGGGCAGCCGAATCGTAAACGTGGTTCCTTTGCCCACCGCGCTCTCGAAGGTCAAAGAGCCACGATGCTTGGTTACGACAATAGAACGAGCGATGGCCAGGCCTTGGCCGCTGCCCTTGCCCACCTCTTTTGTCGTGAAGAAGGGGTCGAAGATGCGATGGCGGATTGCTTCCGGAATCCCTGACCCGGTGTCCGCAATATCGATACGCACCAAGTCCCCTTCCCGCACAGTCGTGATTCGAATCGTGCCCTTGCTCCCGCCCTGGCCCACCACATCGCCGATGGCGTGGGCCGCGTTGACAATCAGGTTCAGGAAGACCTGGTTCAAATCTCCCACATGGCACAGGACGGGCGGCAAATCGCCGAGCTCAGTCGTGACGTTGGCCACGTACTTGTATTCGTTCCTCGCGATGTTAAGCGTGGTCTGCAAAGCCTTGCTCAAGTCAGCGGGGGCCTTCTCTCTTTGATCGGGGTGCGCGAACTCCTTCATCGCCCGCACAATGGTCGAGATGCGGGAAACGCCGTCCTGGCAGCTATCGAAGCTGCCCGGCAGATTCTCGTCGAGGTAGGCAAGGTCTATCTCCTCCTCTGTGTTCCGGATCTCGGCCACCAGGGCCTCAGACCCGCCGGACTTCTCAAGAATTTCCACGGCACGCTGGTATTGACCCACCAGGCGCCGGTAGCCTTCGAATGCATCTCTTAGGAAGTGCACGCCGTCACCGACATACTGGGTCGGCGTGTTGATCTCGTGGGCAATGCCCGCGGCGAGCTGACCGACCGCCTCCAGCTTGCGCGCATGTCCCAGTTCGGCTTCCAGTCGCTTGTGGTCGGTGATGTCGAGCATCACGATCAGGAAATACTGCCGGCCCTGGTGGCGAATAGCCTCGCCCGAGAGCAGGCCATCAATGGTCGCGCCACCCTTGCGGCGGAGCTGCACGTCGATGTTTGCAATGCGTCCGCCCAGGCGCAGTTGGTCGACCGCGGCTGCGATCTGGTCCGGGTGCGGGTACAGATCGAGCTCGGCGCCTGTCTTGCCGACAATGTCGATCCGGGAATAGCCCAGCACACTCAGGAAGGCGTCGTTGACGTCCTCGAACCGCAGATCCGAAGACGCAAAAAGCGCCATGAGGGCGGGGTTGTTGCGAAATAGTCGCTCGAAACGCTGCTGCGCCTCCTGCTCCGCGGTCAAGTCCTTGCTGAGTGCGAACACGCAGTCTGCACCATTCCACTTGCCGAACCAGACGCGCGTCTCCACAGGGATCAAACCGCCGCTCTTTGTGACCAACGGAAGAGAGGAATCTCGCCTTTCATGCCGACGTGCGGCGCCGAAGATGGCTTCCGCTTCCCTTCGTTGTGGCGCGGGGTTCAGATCGAGAACGTGCATCGACATCAACTCCTCGGTGCTGTAGCCGAGCTTCTCTTGCAGGACCAGGTTGACGTACTCAATCCGGCCCGCCGGCGTGGTGACCGCAATCAGGTCCGACATCGACGCGAAGAAGGCACGGAAATTGGCCTCGCTCACCCGAAGCGCCGCTTCCTGCCGCTTCTGTGCGGCGGTGGTCCTGCGCATCCAAACCCGATAAGCCAGCCATGAAGATGGGAGGGTGCCGAGAATGAAGATGACCAACAAAGCGGAGACTGCCGTGACCTCGCTCCGCCACCCAGCAAGGTACTCATCGCAACCCAGTCCGACGTTGACGTAGAAAGGATGATTGAGGACCCTCCGGTACGAGTATGTTCGCAGGATGTGGTCGAAGCTCTGAGCGGTGCGGTAGGTGCCCGCTTCTTCGTGAGCGCGAAGCGCGCTCCGCATCTCCGGGGAAACATTCCTTTGCCCGACCACACTGCCGAAGTCCGCGGGCTGCGGATATCGCGCAATAAGAGCCAGGTCCTCCCCGCGCAACGCAATTGAGCCAAGCTTGCCGACATCAATCGAGGAGAATGTGGCGAGGAAGTGCTCCAGGGTAATCGTGCCGTAGACCAGCCCTGCGAATGAACCGTCCGACAGATTCACCCGGCGTGCGAGGATGATCGACCACTTCTTGCTCACTCGCCCAACCACCGGCTCGGAGATGACCAACCCCGCATTAGGGTCGCCGTGCAGGCGGACGAAGTAGGCCCGGTCGGCCACGCTGGTCCGCACGCCAGGACTCACGGCCGTGCCATAACGATTCTCACCCTCAGCGCTCACCACGCGTAGGCCATCGAGAAATGGAGGTCGGGCCTGTTGCCGGGCAATAAGCGCATTCAGAGTCATCGCATCGATCGCGCCCCGGGCTAGCTGCCTTTCCACCTCGTCCACCACAAACAGCACGGTTAGATCGATCCTGTCGACCGTGCTGGCCAGGCTCTCCGCCAACGCGGAGGAAAGGTTCTGGACGGTCACGTTCGCGCGTTCCTCGTAGCGGAGTCGGCTTCGCCACAGCCACAGGCACGCGAGGCCGGCAAACAAGAGATCAAGGACCACGGCGACCGCCACCAGCCGCTTGATGAACAGAGAACGAGGCACAGCAATGACAGACGCGGATTCGCGACCCGCCATCTGCGGGTTGACAACCGGGGGCTCAGATGGTGGCGGCTCGAAGGACGCCCGTTCTTCCGTCATCGCCAAACTCGCTCGTCGCAACGTGAGCGAGACGAGGGCTCACGACACCGCAGCCCCAGCCATTCGTCAGACGCATATCCGACAATCTCACAGTTCACCCGGGGGATCCTTCCTTCGGTGGCAGCTCACACTGCCCCCTTTCTCCTGTGTCGACAGCGAGACGGGGAAAGTGAAGCCGCGGCATGACGATCTCGGCGTTGGCCGCGAGCCGCTGCGTCAGCCGCCGCCCAGCATGCCCGCGCTAGGGCTTAAGTTGGTCGCCAAAGCTGTCGAGTTGCTGATAGCGCCGCACCGACGTTGGCGTCCGGATAGATAGCGCCGCACCGACGTTGGCGTCCGTGTGGATAGCGCCGCACCGACGTTGGCGTCCGTGGCCCCGCGCTGGTGATCCGGATCTTCCGGTGAGCAGGGCACTGATCAGCGCGGCACCGTCGCTTCTCGCGAGAACACCGACGTGAGCACAGCTACGTTTGTGCGTCGAGGGCAGACCTCGGCCCTGGCGAGGCGCCGTGGAGGGGCGGCGAGATACCGTTGCTCAGCTTGGCGGCGGGGCTGTTGCGCAGGCGTCGGCGCACTTCACGCCGGCAAAGCGGTGCAGCCACCAGGTGCCTGCCGGGAAGACGGCTTTGCGGCCGGCCAGGTGGTCAGCCCGGGCTTCACGGTACCGGTCGATGAAGGCTTGGTTGCGCTGTAGGGATTCGGCGCGCGCCCAGGTATTCTTGCAAACCACGCGGGGCGAAAGTTCCCGGCGGGGCTCGCGCGTGCCCGGACGAGCACTCCAGTGCTGGCTCGACACACTTTTTCGGCCCACGAGCTTGATGCCTTTCTCTCGGCGCTCGGCAGCGGCCTTCTGCTCAGCCTCGGCAATCTTGTCGCGCAAGAGCTTGGTGTATTCGGTTTGGCTCAGATTCTCGTAGCCGGGAGCCCGGCAGAACTGCAAAGCGATGGCGTTTGGCAGATCGTCATTCTCGGGGTCGAAGAAGCGGACTGGCCTAGTTGCGGTCAGGGGTTTGTTGTGCTCGATGGCCGTTAGCGATTCGACGCCTGGCCAGTGGTGGACCTTCTCGACCAGGTGCCCAGCCACCGGGTTGGTGATGGCGTAGACCATCTTCTTGAGCACGTCCTCGTGGTTGATCAGCTCGACCATGGACGTCTGCTCGCTGGCCCAGAACGCCTCCCNNCTTCCCCGAAGGGCGTTCTGGTGCTTAGCGTAGAGCTTATGAAAGTGTTCGAGAAACTGAGGCAGCTTCCCGTGGTTGTCGACGACGATCGCGTGATAGTGGTTCGACATCGTGCCAGCACAGACGATACTGACGCTGGTGTTGTGGGCAGCGAGTGCGAGGCAATAGATGAAGGCGTTGTTNNACCCGGGACGATGGCGCGAGGAAGTGACATGCCGAGATTGTCGGCAATGCCCGGCCGAGGTTGCTTGCCGCACGCACGTTTTCGGTACGGGCGCGGATGGCGCCTGAAAGCTGGACGCGATCGCATTTCGGAGACATCCCCATCGTTTTTGTANNCAACCTTGGTGAGGTCCGATCGGTGAAAGGGTCAACCTTGGTGAGGTCCGATCGGTGAGGTCCGATCGCGCGGATGGCGCCTGAAAGCTGGACGCGATCGCATTTCGGAGACATCCCCATCGTTTTTGTAGCGAAACTCACGACAAAGGGGTCAACCTTGGTGAGGTCCGATCATGGTGAGGTCCGATCAACCTAGGTGAGGTCCGATCTACATCCGGGGCGCGGTCAGGCGGAGATCGACGTTGATCGTTGATCGGGACGGTTGCGGACCTTGGTCAGGCACGAGAGGCCACAGTCCCGGCGTACCTCGGCCAAGGGGTCGCCCTGTCCCGCTCCCGCGGCGATGAATCCTTGGACCCGTTTTCGGATTGCTTGGTCATCGATTGGCGTTGTTGCGGCGGACAAGGGTTTCCGGACGCTCAAAAAAACCTGTTCGATTTTCCTATGGTCTGGTCCGGCCTTCACTTCCGCGGCGGACTGGCGCTGAACGCTCGGGCCACCAGCTCTTGCGCCTTCGTGGCCAGCGCATGCTTCAGGCCAAGCTGGCTTGGCGCCTCCACGTCCTCGGTTGCCAGCAAGCTGCGTCCGCGAGTCTCATTCAGCTTTAGGGTGATTGCGTAGGTCTGTCCGGTGCGTACGACATTTCCGTAAACCACATAGTCGGCGTTTATGTTACGCGCTGTTGCCATCTCGCAGTCCCCCTCCGCGCAGTCTCCCTTTCCCTTGTCCTTGATCACCGCCGGAATGTTCTCGCGAGTCATGACATTCACTCCGCTGTGACCGCGCAGCCCATTCACTGTTCCGGCCAGGACCTCATCCGATAGGATCATCAACACGTCTTCGTCGAGATCGTTGCTCTGCAATTCGAATACGGCCAGAAACTTGCCTCCGGCTGGGATGGCTATCAAGCTCTCCGAGGGCGAAACCGGAGCGGCGGCGGCTTTGGCTTGGCCGCCGGTCTTGGTTGCCCGGGCAGGCGGCAACAGCAACGGCGGCAGGGCCACAAGTTCGCATTTCCCGACGCCCCGCGCCCCGCTGTCGTCGTCCAGCTGATGCATCCTGACGGCGGGGCCGCCGTCACTTAGCAACTCCTGCCAGACGAACAGGTTGGTCCCGCCCGCAACGAACACTGACAGACGCGTGCTCGCCTCTTTGACCCGGGAAACGAGGGTGTGCTCTCCCGGGCCGACGGTCAGCACGGTGTAGGTTCGCGGGCCGAAGGTGGCGACCGTGCCGTGGCTATCCACGCCCAGGGATGTCTCAAGAGCAAGACCCATCCACTGGTCCCGGTATACGTAGATATTGGCCCGGTCTGGGGGGGGCAGGCGGAACTGCTTGGCATCTGCGTCGAGCGCTTTCGGGGCCATGGGCACCGAGGCAGCACAAGCAGAGGAGCCAAGCGCAGCCCCTGCAAGGCACGCGACGAGGAACCGGTTCATGAGGCTTTCCTTTCCGTTCTGATTGCGAGTTTCAGCGGGTTGGCGTTTCAACCGCGCGGCCGAGAAGGGCTTCATCTCCGCGCTGGAATTGTGATGAATAGTCTGGTCACGATCTTTCGCCCGGCCTCGCGCAGCGCGCGTTTCAGTTCAATCTTGCTCGCGGCCTCCACGCTCTCCGTGCCCACCAGGCTGGCCTTCCCGACATCATGTAGCTTCAGGGTTACGGCGTAGGTTCCTTCGATCAGCACGACCGTTCCGGTCACCGCAAAGTCGGCACCGATGTTGCGGGCGGTTTCCACCTCGCAGTCACCCTCGGCGCAGTCCAGGCTTCCCATGTTCTTGAGCAGGACCATCGTGCTCTCGCGGGAAAAGACTTCGACGCCGTGGCCCAGCAGTCCATTCACCGCTCCACCCCTGACCTCGTCGGTGAAGGCATCCAACAGGTCATTATCCAAGTTCTTGCCCTTGAATTCCAGGACGGCCAGGAGTTTGGTCTTGGCCCGGACAGGCGGCGGGGGCGGGGGCGGGGGTGGCGGAGTGCCCGAAGTGAGAGAGGGGATAGGGTCCAGGCGAAAGTGGAGCGAATTGTTGTCGACCGTGAATATGGACCCGGTTATCCAATCGCCGAGCAAGGAAAACCAGAGTAGACAGAGGGAGTATCCGCTGAACGACGCCGTCACGGTGGACTGCTTGGGCAGGTAGCCGTCCAGCCTGGCCTCGACTTGCTTGTCTTTCCCGTGGGAGATCTTCTTGGTGATCGGCGCTTTCCCAGCGCTGACTCCGTCGACGTAGATCTCCGCCCCCGGAGGGTTGCTGGTGAAGGACACGTCCTGCCCAAAACCTTTGAAAAGGGTTGCGCAACCCGCTGACGCCCCCACCAATAGGATCAGGAGGAACTTTGTGACGGTTTCGACGGCCATTGCGGGCGGAGTGTACATCGAACCGCAAATCGCGTGACGGGCAAAATAGACGTGGAAGCAGGCGATAGTCCTGGCTGTGTGCCGAGGTTTGGCGCAAGCACACGTGCCCCGCGTTGCTTAGTGCGCCGCGGCTTGGCTGGGGGGACGAGGTCCACCGGATCGTCTGGGACCGGCGGTGGCACTTGTCAATAATTCTGTGTCCACGGTCATGGCTCCTCGTCCTCGAATCGGACCTGAAACATCACCTTCAACTGGTGCAGGGCCTGCGCGATGGAGGCTGATGGATGGGCCCAACGGATTTGTTCGAGGGTGCTAATAGTGGCTGCAAGTTTGAGCTTGAGGATCGCCTCGGACTGGAAATAGCCGCCCCTGACCTGCCGTACATCTGGAGCGATCCGGTCTTCTTCGTCAGCTTCCTTGTCCTGACCTCCTACTGTGCGGCGCCCCTTGCGGTCTGGTGGGTCCGCCTGCACAAGCAGATGGCCGGGGATCCCGCGGGCCGGTGAGGAACGGCTGCACCCTGGTATTCGTGCTATCGACGGCGACGCAGGCGCCGCCGCAAGAAGGCGACGCCAAATAGCACGAAGGGAAGGCTTGGCGTGCCTGCGGCGCTCAGGCCTAGATTGCAGCTGCAACCCGAGTGGCCCAGTCGCGCCGGGTTGCCGGCATCAGGCGGGCGAGAATCGTTGCTGCCATCGGGGCTGCCGGCCTCAGGTGAGGAAGTGCCTTTTCCGCCGTCGGGTCGGTCGCCGGCGCCGCCCGTGCCGCTGCTCCCGCCCGCGCCGCCAACGATGCTGCCGCCGCTGCCGCTGGCGCCACGGATAGTCGTGCCACCTGCGCCGCCCGCGCCACCGATCACAGTGCCACCCATGCCGCCACTTCCGCTCGCACCGCCTGCGCCGCCAGTGCCGCCGCTTCCGCCCGCGCCGGTGCCGCCGCTTCCGCCCGCGCCGGTGCCGCCGGAACCACCCGCGCCGCCCCCACCGGAGCCGCCGGTGTTGCAAGTTTCCAATGGAGAGATCCCGCACTGACCCTGTCCCGTGCAGATCTTGCAAGGACCGCAGGGCGTTCCCTGTTGCGGATAATCGCAGGCGCCTGCGCCGTTGCAGGTGGAGCGGCAAACGCCTTCGCCCAGGCCGCATTCGTTCTCTGGATCGCTGCCCGCAACGTAGCCGGAGCACTTGCCCGCACGAGCAGCCTGGTTGCACGACACGCACCTGCCATCGCACGCGCTCTCGCAGCACACGCCATCCACGCAGAAACCGGAGGCACAGACACTCGCGCCCCCACAATCGACGCCATTCTTGCTCTTGCAACTGCCGCTGCCGTCGCACGCCTGTCCGTCCGAGCAGCTACCGGGAACTTCGGTGCCTGCGGCTGCCTGCATACAGGTGCCTTCGTGGCCCGCGACGCTGCATGACTGGCAGGCGCCGGAACAAGACGCACTCTCGCAACAGACTCCCTCCACGCAGAAACCAGACGCACAGGTCGACGCCGTCGCGGCGGTACACCCCTGACCATTGCCCAGACTCTCCACTCTGTATTCCCAGGTCTCGCTCGCTCCCGAGTGGGTGTCGAGGCCGTCCGCGTAGAGCGGGCCTGAGCCAAAAAGCACCATCACGCCGCGCTGGCTGTCGAACACCATGCCCGCGGTGCTGAGCAGGGCGGGGCTCGGGGACAGGGCGCGCAGAAACCAGGTTGGACCCTTGCTATCCAACTCCCAGGTCTTGCTGGTCGTGCCGGTGCCCAGCGTGGTCGTCGCATCCGTGGGCACAACCATGCGGCGGCGCAGGCTGTCGTAGGCCAGCACGGGGAAAGCCGCGTGCATGTAGTAGTTGTAGTCGTACTCGCTGAAGCTGCCGAAATCGACGAAGTCGCCACTGTCGCGAAACGCCCAGCCGGCGGTTACCGGATCCCACTCCCAGAACACGCTGTTGCTGGTAGTGCCTTGCCAGTTGCTCACACCCTCGAACAGGAACATCTTCTGGCGGCCCTCGTCGAAGCTCAACAACGGGTACCCGCGCGCGCCCGGCGTGACCGCGCCTGGGGTGGGTGTGCGGTTGGTCCAGGTCGTCTTGCCGCCATCCCACTCCCAGACCGCGGCGTCCAGCCACGCGGTAACAGGCTGGCTGGGGCCAACCACGGGGTTGGCACCCTCGCCGCCGAAGAGCAGCACCTTGGCGCGCGCCGAATCGGTCACCATGGCGTGTGCGTCGCGAGGATCCGGGCTGGTCGCAGGGGAAAGCTGGGTCCACTTGCGGGTGCTGCTCTGCCATTCCCAGGTGTCAGCGAAGAACAACTTGTTGGTGGCCGACTGCGTTTCACTGGTGCCGCCGAACAGGATGAGGGACTTGCGGGCTGGGTCCCAGGCCATGGCCGCGTCCCGGCGGGCCGCTGGCCGCACGTCGTTCTGAACCTGCAACCAGATTCTCCCGTCCCACTCCCACAGGTCGTCGAGCAAGTTGAATACGTCGTCCGCACCGCCGAACACATAGGTCTTGCCGTTGGCGGGGCAAAAGGCCATGGCGAAACCAGAGCGTTCACTGGGCGCGTTGGGTGGCGTGGGGTTGGCGAAAGTTGCTGTGCCGGGATCCAATTCCCAGAGATCTCCGAAAACCATCGTCTGAAACTCCGGCATCCGGTCTACCGGGTCGGTCCGGCTGTAGAAGGTTAGGCCCGCCACGAGATAAAGGCGGCCTCGCGCAGAATTGGTGACCAGCGAGGCGTACGCGCGCGCAGGGGGTAGGTTGGCTTCGCTGCCGGCAAGGCGCTGCGTCCATGCCGCCGTGGTCGGATCCCATTCCCAGACGTCGGCCACGGGCCAGGTGTCCACGCCGCCCACCAGTACAATCACGCCGCGGCCCGGGTCGTACGCCATGGCGTGGCCGAAGCGCGCGTCGGGCTTGGTCCCGTCGGTCGTGCGCTCGGTCCAGGCCGACGTCGCCGGATCCCATTCCCATGTGTCCCGGTAGGGGGCGCCGGATTCGCTAGAGCCCCCCGGATCTTCCGCCTTTCCGCCGAACAAGACCGCGCGAGCGCGCTTGCTGTCCCAGACCAGCGCGGATGAAAATCGGGCACCGGGTGTGACCGCGGCCGTGCGTTCGGTCCACGCTCCCGCGACAGGATCCCACTCCCAGGTGTCGCCATACGCGGCATCGACGTGGGTTCCGTCAGAGGTGTCATAGGGTGAGATGGAGCTTCCCGAAGAACCGTGACCGCCCCCGAAGAGCAGCACCTTGCCCGTGGATTTCTCGAACACCATGCTGTGCAGGCTGCGGCCGGCCGGCCGCGGGCCTGAACTGGTCCGGTCAGTGAAGGCGCCGGTTGTGGGATCCCATTCCCAGGTGTCCTCGTAGTCGTAGCCGCTGCCCGCGCACCCACCCACGATGACGAACTTCTTGCGGGTCGAGTCGAAGACCATGCTCGCGCCCGAGCGCGCGCCCGGCTTCGCTCCGGCAGGGGTGCGGTTGGTCCATGTGCTGGTCGCGGGATTCCACTCCCACAACTCCTGGGACGGCGCCGGGTTGCCCAAAGCATCCACCCCGGCCATGCCGCCGAAGACGACCAGGACATTACGGGTCTCGTCGAAAGTGGCCGCCTGCAGATAGCGCGATTTTGGGGTCGGCACGGTGGGGGCGTCGATGCGGGTCCAAGTGGCCGATTCGGTCGCAGGCACGGCGCCCAGGGCCAATTGGGGGGATTCAGTGCGAGACTTGTCGCCGGGATTGCTTTCGGAACAAGTGGCGAAGAGGAGCACTGCAACCACGGTGAATCTGGAAATCGCAGTCGAGTGCCCGTCTTGTGTAGGGGCGACCTGCGGTGGGCCCTCCGGCACGTTTCGACGGCCCAATCTCGCCGGACGACGTGGTTGGTCCCTATGCGGGGGGCGCTGCCGCGACCGCAGGTCGCCCCTACATGGGACGCGATCCGAGCGAAAAGCGTTTGCTCCGAATCCCAGGCGCCGCCGCAATCGCCACAGGAGCGCGGCGCCGAGCACGGCGAAGGGCAGTCCTGGCGTGCCTGGAGCGGTCTGGCCCAGATCACAAGTGCAGCCCGAGTGGCCCAGTCGCCCAGGGTTGCCCGCATCGGACGCGATCGAATTCTTCATGCCGTCGGGGCTGCCCGAATCGGGTGCGCTCCAACCTCCCGTGCCGTCGCTCCCGCCGACGTCAGGCGCGATCGAGTCTTTCATTGCATCAGGGCTGCCTGCCTCGGGCGCGCTCGAATTTCTCCCGCCATCGGGTTTGTCGCTGGCGCCACCCGTTCCGCCGGTGCCTCCCGCGTCTGTGCCGCCGAATCCGCCCGCGCCGCCTGTGCCGGTGCTGCCGGCATCGACAGGTCCGCACGCAAGAGCATTGGGGGGCGCGCACAGTCCCACCCCGTTGCAGATCTCGCATGGTCCGCAAACCGTTCCCAATCTTGGAAAGTCGCAGGCGCCCGCGCCGTTGCAGGTCGAGCGGCAGGGATCGTGGCCCGAATCGCAGTCGTTCTCGGGATCGCTGCCCGCAGCGTAAGCAGAGCACTTGCCCGCGCGAGCATCCTGATTGCAAGACACGCACTTGCCGTCGCACGCGCTCTCGCAACACACCCCATCCACGCAGAAGCCCGAGGCGCAGACGCTTGCGCTCGTACAGGCCACTCCGTTCTTGCTCGCGCATTTGCCGCTGCCGTCGCACGCCTGCCCATCCGAGCAGCTTCCGGGAATCTCGGTGCCCGCAGCCGCCGGCATACAAGTGCCCTCGCGCCCGGCCAGGGCGCACGACTGGCAAGCACCCGCACAGGACGCACTTGCACAGCAGACGCCCTCCACGCAGAAGCCCGAGGCGCAAGTCGACGCCACGGCAACAGTACACCCCTCGCCGTTGCCGAGCTTGGTCACTTTGTACTCCCAGGTTTCGTTTGAAGTGGGCCACCCCTGGCGATCGAGGGGATCGCCGACAGTGCCACCAATGAAGGTGATGGCGCCACCGAACAGCACCATCACGCCGCGTTGGCTATCGTAGGCCACCGCCGGGAAGTAGCGCGAGTCTGGACCCGGGGACAGAACACGCTCGAACCAAGTTGGCCCCCTGGGGTCGAGTTCCCAGGTCCGCAAGGACGATGTGTCGTTTGTCCAAGTCGTGATGACCTGCCGGCGGCGCTGGCTGTCGTAGGCCACGAAGGCCGGTGAGATGAACAGCTCCTGACCGTAGTCGTCGGGGATGTCCTGGCTGGCGAAATCGAGAACGTCGTGGCTGTCCCGCTTTGCCCAGCCGGCCGTGACAGGATCCCACTCCCAGAATGCGCTGCCGCCGGTGCCGTCTCCGTTGCCCGCGCCATCAAAGAGGAACATCTTCCGGCGACCCTCGTCGAAGCTTACCAGCGGGAGGATGCGCCCGAGCGGCGCGACCGCGGTGGAGATGGGTGTGCGGTTGGTCCAGGTTGTCTTGCCGCCATCCCACTCCCAGACGGCATTGCTCATGGCATCCGGACTTCTGGGGGTTCCAGGGAGCGGATAGGTGGAAGTGTGGGCGTTGTTCTGCCCGCCAAAGAGCAGCACCTTGGCCCGCGCCGAATCGGTGACCATGGCGTGCGCGTCGACAGGATCCGGACTCGACGCGGGAAAGAGCTGGCTCCACTTGCGGGTGTCGGTCTGCCATTCCCAGGTGTCATTGAGAAATCCGTGTGCGTCGGTGTGCGCAGGAAACGGCTTGTTCGTCACGCCGCCAAACAAAATGAGCGACTTGCGAGATGGGTCATAGGCTATGGCCGCCGACAGGCGCCGAGCCGGGCGCACCTCACTGGGAACCTCGGTCCAGGTACTGCCATCCCACTCCCACAGGTCGTCCAGCAGATCACCCGTCTCGGTCTGACCGCCGAACTCGACCATCTTGCCGCTGGCCGGGCAGAAGGCCATGGCCTGACCACTGCGCCGTTGCGGCCAGGGATTGGGTGGCGGCGGCGTGCGGTTGGTGAAGGTGGCCGTGGTGGGCTCCAATTCCCAGACCTCCGCGGATGCAATGGCGACTTGCGACGGGTGTGACATTCTCACGCCCGCCACCAGATCGAGGCGGTTTCGCGTCCCATCGTTGACCAGCGAGGCGTACACGCGTCCGGTCGGCAGGTTGGCTTCGCTGCCGGCAAGGCGCTGCGCCCACGTCCCCTTGGTCGGTTCCCATTCCCAGACGTCGGTCAGGCTGTCGGTGTTTTCGATGTCCCAGCCTCCCACCAGCACGGTCACGCCGCGGCCGGGATCGTACGCCATGGAATGGCCGTAGCGCGCGCTTGGCTTGTTCCCCTCAGCCGTGCGATCAGTCCAGGTCGCTTTGGTCGGATCCCATTCCCAGGTGTCCTGCTGGGGAATATTGCCTTCCACACCCTTCATTCCGCCGAACAAGACGGCGCGGCTGCGCTGGCTGTCCCAGACCAGCGCAGAGTCGAATCTGCCACTGGGCGCGCTGGCAGGCGCCAACTTGCTCCATGCACCCGTGGTGGCATCCCACTCCCAAGTGTCGTCAAACGCGTCCGAGGCGTCGGCCGCGATGTAGGTTCCGTAGTAGCTGTCGCTGGTGTACTCCGAAAGGGCAGAACCGCTGAGACCGCCGCCAAAGAGCAGCACCTTGCCCGTGGATTTCTCGAAGACCATGCTGTGTTGGGTACGCGCGTCCGGCAGCAAACCCGACTTGGTGCGGTCGGTGAAGGCGCCGGTCGTGGGATCCCACTCCCAGGTGTCCTGGTAGTCGTTCGCGTCCGCGTCGTGCCCACCAAAAACGATGAACTTCTTGCGGGTCGAATCGAAAACCATGCCTGCGCCTGCGCGCGGGATCGGCTTCTTGCCCGAAGGGGTGCGGTTGGTCCATGTGCTGGTCGCGGGATCCCACTCCCACAGATCCCCGGGCATGGTCCACAGACCGGCGGAGTTCGGCCCCGAGATGCCGCCAAACATGACCAGCACCCTGCGGGCCTCGTCAAAGGCCACTGCCTGCAGGTAGCGCGGGTCGGGGCTCGTCGACGTTTTGGCGGCGTGAAGCGTCCAGGTGGCCACTTCGCTCGCAGGCACCTTGCCCAGAGCGGCGTGGGAGGATTCGGTGCCAGACGCAGGGGCGTTGCCCGGATCGTTTTCGCAGCAGGCGGCGAGCAGGAGCAGCGTAGCGAGAGCCGGTCGGAGGACTCTGGGCCGCCCGGCAGGTCGGATCGCGGGCCGTGGACTGCGTGGGAGTGAGCGTGGGCGTGAGCGGTGCGCGGAAGGCGAAGAGCGATCCGCGAGCCGCTCACCCCAGTCGCCCATGCCGCCCGCCTCACGCTCGTCGCTCACGCTACCGCCACCGCTCACGCTGGCCGATCTGTGCCGGGTGAGGAAATTGCGCCGACGCAGTCGCCACAGGAAGGCGGCACCGAACAAGGCAAAGGGAAGCCCGGGCGTGCCTGGGGAGATCGGGGTCAGGTTGCAGGCACAACCCTTGTGGCCCAGCTTCACCGGGTTGCCGGCGTCGAGCGGGCGCGAATCGTTGCTGGCATCGGGGTTGCCGGCGTCGGGCGGGATCGCGCTTCTGCCTCCCTCTGGGATGACGCTGGTGCCACCCGCGCCGCCGCTCCCGCCAGTTCCGCCCGCACCTCCCGCGCTGCCGACGCCCGCATCGCCAGAGCCGCCCATGCCACCGCTGCCTCCCGCGCTGCCGTTGATGCTGCCGCCACTGCCAGCCGCGCCTCCTGCGCCGGTGGGGGGATTGCCGCAGGTGGGGAGAATCCACGACCCGCAGCGGCCGTCTCCCCCACACCTCATGCAGGCGCAGGGTTCACAGGAACCGCACGGCGTTTGATCTGCGGCATATTCGCAGGCGCCCGAGCCGTTGCAGGTCGAGCGGCAAACGCCTTCGCCCAGGCCGCATTCGTTCTCTGGATCGCTGCCCGCAACGTGGGCAGCGCACTTGCCCGTGCGACCGGTCTGGTTGCACGACACGCACGCGCCATCGCACGCGCTCTCGCAGCACACGCCGTCCACGCAGAAGCCCGAGGCACAGGCACTGCCGCTCGAACACGTGAGGCCGTTCCTGGTCTTGCAGTTGCCGCTGCCGTCGCACGCCTGGCTGCCCGAGCAGCTATCGGGAACCTCCGTGCCCGCGACCGCCTGCACGCAGGTGCCTTCGTGGCCGGCGACGGCGCACGACTGGCAAACGCCCGAGCAGGACGCTTTTTCGCAGCATACCCCGTCCACACAGAAGCCCGAGGCGCAGCTCGGCGCCCGCGCGACGGTGCACCCCTCGCCATTGCCCAGGTTCGTTACTTTGTACTGCCAGGTTTCGCTCGATCCCGAGTAGCGCGGGCCGGAACCAAAGAGAACCATCACGCCGCGCTGGCTGTCGTAGACCATGGCCGCGGTGGAAAGCGAACTTGGGCTGGAGGACAAAGTGCGCAGGAACCAGGTTGGTGCTTTGGTATCGAGTTCCCAGGTCTTGCTGCCGGTGGTGGTCGACGCGGTCGTGGGCACAACCATTCGGCGGCGCAGGCTGTCGTAGGCCACGACCGGGAAGGCGGAGGGTAACCCCATGTCGGACGCGCCGAAATCGACGAAGTCGCCACTGTCGCGAAACACCCAGCCGGCTGAGACCGGATCCCATTCCCAGAACACGCTGTTGCTGGTGGTGTCTTGCCAGGTACTCACACCCTCGAAAATGAACAGCTTCTGGCGGCCCTCGTCGAAACTCATGAGTGGGTTCGTGCGCTGCCACGGCCCGAGATTGCTCGATGTCGGCGTGCGGTTGGTCCAGGTCGTCTTGTCGCCATCCCACTCCCAGACTGCGCGGTCCTCCACCACAGCATCAGGGTTGTGGGGACCAGGGTTGGGGTTGGCTTCCTCGCCACCGAAGAGCAGCACCTTGGCGCGCACCGAATCGGTCACCATGGCGTGCGCATCGCGGGGGTCGGGACTTGATGCCGGGTGAAGCTGACTCCACTTGCGGCTGCCGCTCTGCCACTCCCAGGTGTCAGCGAGGAACACCCTGCCGCCCGAAGACGTCCCGCTGGTACCGCCGAACAGGATGAGGGACTTGCGGGATGGGTCGAAGGCCATGGCGGCGTCGCGGCGGCCGGCGGGTCGCACATCGCTATTCACCTGCAACCAGGAGATCCCGTCCCATTCCCACAGGTCGTCCAACAAATTGAACCCGTCGTCCAGGCCCCCAAACACGTAGGTCTTGCCGTCGGCGGGGCAGAAGGCCATGGCGAAACCGGAGCGCTCACTAGGCGCGTTGCGGGGCGTGCGATTGGAGAACGCTGCCGTGGCGAGATCCAGTTCCCAGAGATCCGCGAAGGGAACCATGCTGAAATCAGGCATCCCGTTCGGACCGAGCTGGCTGTAGAAAGTCAGGCCATCCACCAGATACAGGCGGTTCTTCGCGGCGTCGGTGACCAGCGAGGCGAACGCGCGCGCGGGGGCCAGGTCGGCTTCGCTGCCGGCAAGGCGCTGCGTCCACGCCGCCGTGGTCGGATTCCATTCCCAAACGTCGGCCAAGGGCAAGCTGTCCGCGCCGCCCACCAGCACGATCACACCACGGCCGGGGTCGTACACCATGGCGTGGCCGAAGCGCGCGCTCGGCTTGGTCCCGTCGGTGGTGCGCTCGGTCCAGGCCGACGTCGCCGGATCCCATTCCCATGTGTCCTGGTAGGGGACGCCGCTTGCGCCCAACCCCTCCGGATTTTCCGCCCTTCCCCCGAACAAGACCGCGCGAGCGCGCTGGCTATCCCAGACCGCCGCGGACGAGTATCGGGCGTTGGGCGCGACGGCGAGCGTGAGTTCGGTCCACGCGCCCGTGGCCGGATCCCATTCCCAGGTGTCGCCAAATGCGGTCGAGACGCCAGTCCCATCGTAGTCGAGAATCCTTGGAAAAAGAGCACTCCGGTCAGCACTGCTGCGGCCGCCCCCGAAGAGCAGCACCTTGCCCGTGGATTTCTCGAACACCAGGCTGTGCTGACTGCGGCCTGTCGGCCGTGATCCGGAATTGGTGCGGTCAGTGAAGACGCCGGTGGTGGGATCCCATTCCCAGATGTCCTCGTAGTTGTAGCCGGTGCCAGCCCGCCCACCCACGATGACGAACTTGTTGCGGGTGGAGTCGAAGATCATGCTCGCGCCTGAGCGCGCGCTCGGCTTGCTGCCGGCTGGGGTGCGGTTGGTCCAGGTGCTTGTCGCGGGATCCCACTCCCACAACTCCTGGGATGGATTCGGATTGCCAGAAGCGGCCACGCCGGAAATGCCGCCGAACATGACCAGCACCTTGCGGGTCTCGTCAAAAGCGGCCGTCTGCAGGTAGCGCGAACTTGGTGTCAGCGCCACGGGGCCATCGATGCGTTCCCAGGTGGCGGATTCAGTCGCGGGCACCGTGCCCAAGGCCAACTGTGAGGATTCAGTGCGGGGCCCGGGGGTGTTGCCGGGATTGCTTTCGGAGCAGGCGGCGAGCAGGAGCAGAGCAGCTAGAGCCTGTCGGGAGGTTCCGAGCCGCGCTCTGATATGGGAACCCTGAAAGGGTTCCCATGCCCTCCCACGATGGTGCGCCGCCGGCGAAGCCGGCGGGCTCCCCACGCGACTAGGGGGCTTCGGGACAGACAGCCCACCCTGCCCGCCCCTCGCGCTTCGCGTTCGCCCGCCTCCGTCACGCCAGTCGCCCACGCCGACCGCGCCACGCTGGTCGCTCACGCTACCGCTCACGCGCACGCTGGTCGATCTGTGCCGGGTCAGAAAGATTCGCCGACGCAGTCGCCACAGAAACGCGGCGCCAAGCAGGGCGTAGGGCAGCCCTGGCGTGCCTGGAGCGGTCTTGCCCAGATCGCAGCTGCAACCCGAGTGGCCCAGTCGCGCGGTGCTGCCCGCGTCGGGCGCAATCGACGCTGCTTTGCCGTCGGGGCTGCCTGCATCGGGCACGATCGAAGCTTTTCTGCCGTCGGGACCGCCCGCGTCGGGCGGAAGCGAATCTCTCGCGCTATCGGGACTGCCCGCGTCCGTCAAGCTCGCGTCTCTTCCGCCATCCGAGGTGTCACTGGTGCCGCCCGTACCACCGCCTCCGCCCGCGCCGCCGCTGCCGGCCGCCCCCCCCGAGCCTCCCGCGCCGGTTCCCCCGCTGCCGCCCGTGCCGCCCCTGCCCCCGGTGCCGCCGGTACCGACAGGGCCGCAGGTCAAAGGATCGGGGGGAGAGCACGCGCCGTTGCCATCACAGGTCTGACAGGATCCGCAGGGCGTATTCCATTCTGGATAGTCGCAGGCGCCCGCGCCGTCGCAGGTCGAGCGGCACGGATCGTTGCCCGAGTCGCATTCGCTCTCTGGATCGCTGGCCACCGCATAGAACGAGCACTTGCCCGCGCGCGCAGCCTGGTTGCACGACACGCATGTGCCATCGCACGCGTTCTCGCAGCACACCCCGTCGACGCAGAAGCCGGAGGCACAGACACTTGCGCTCGCACAGGCCACGCCGTTCTTGCTCTTGCACCGGCCGCTGCCGTCGCACGCCAGTCCGTCAGCGCAGCTACCGGGAACCTCGGTGCCGGCCGCCGCCCGCACGCAGGTGCCTTCGCGGCCAGCGACACTGCACGATTGGCACGCGCCGGAACACGACGCCACGGCACAGCACACGCCGTCCACGCAGAAGCCCGATGCGCAGGTCGACGCCGTGGCAGCCGTGCACCCCTCGCCGTTGCCCAGCTTGGTTACCTTGTACTCCCAGGTTTCGCTCGATGCGGTCGACGCGTCAGCGCCGCCACCAAATAGCACCATCACCCCGCGCCCGCTATCAAAGGCCATGGTCGCCCCGCTGCGGGAGCTTGGCCCAGGGGACGGAGTACGCAGGTACCAGGTTGGCCCCCTGGGATCCAGCTCGTAGACTTCCAAGGTCGCAGCGTCGTCGCTGGTCCACGCTGTCAGAACCTGCCGGCGGCGCAGACTGTCGTAGGCCAGGAAGTTGCCACCATTACCAGAATAGCCATCGGAGCTGAAATTGAGAAACTCGCCCGGGTCTTGGTACGTCCAGCCGACTGTAACCGGATCCCACTCCGAAAAACTGCTGCCGCTGCTCTGCCCGTCGTCGGAGCTCGAACTGGTGAAGAGGAACAGCTTCTGGCGGCTATCGTCGAAACTGAGAAGTGGGGGGATTTGGCCGTAGTACTGCGCGTTCATCGTCACCACTGGGGTGCGGTTGGTCCAGCTCGCCGTCGTGCCATCCCATTCCCAAACGCGCGGTGCCACGGAATACTCGGTCGTTCCGGAAATCGGGTCGAGGAGGTTGTTCTGGCCGCCGTAGAGCAGCACCTTGGCACGCCCCGGATCGGTGACCATGCCGTGCATGACAACCGCATCGGGGCCCGTCGCGGGGAAAAGCTGGGTCCACTTGCGCGTGCCGCTCTGCCATTCCCAGGTGTCCCGCAGGTACCCTTCTGCGTCCGCGTAGGGCAACGGCGGGTTCCCCTGGCCGCCGAACAGAATGAGGGACTTGCGGACTGGATCGTAGGCCATCGCGGTATCCAAGCGCGGAGCAGGCCGCACATCACTTGCGACCTCGGCCCACGTGCTGCCGTCCCACTCCCACAGATCGTCCAGCGGCGCGCCCGTCTGGTCCTGACCCCCGAATACGTACATCTTGCCGGTGGCGGGACAGAAGGCCATGGCGTGATAGCTGCGCCATGGCGGCCAGGCCTTCTGTAGCGGCGGCGTGCGGTTGGTGAAGACTGCAGTGACGGGCTCAAGATCCCAGACCTCCGCGGATGCAACTGGGTCGAGTGATGGGGGTGACAATGTCTCGCCCGCCAGGAAAACCAGGCGGTTTCGCGCTGAATCGGTGACCAGAGATGCATACCAGCGCCCGGTGGGCAAGTTGGCTTCGCTGCCGGTGAGACGCAGTTTCCACTCCGCCGTGGTCGGATCCCATTCCCAGACATCGGCCAGGCCGATGCCGGTTGCGATGTCCCAACCGCCCACCAGTACGGTTACGCCGCGGCCGGGGTCGTACGCCATGGCGTGGCCGTAGCGCGCGTTCGGTTTGTTTCCCTCGGCCGTGCGCTCCGTCCAGGTCGAACTGGCCGGATCCCATTCCCAGGTGTCCTGCTGGGGATTGCCATCTAGCACTGCCTTCATTCCCCCGAACAAGACGGCGCGGCTGCGCTTGCTGTCCCAGACCATGGCCGAGTCGAAGCGGGCGCTGGGCGCGAGCGCGGGAGCGAGTTTGCTCCACTCACTCGTGCCGGGATTCCACTCCCAGGTGTCGCCCGCCGGGTTGTCTGCAAAGATGGCCTCACCGCCAAAGAGCAACACCTTTCCAGTGGACTTCTCGAACACCATACTGTGCTCAGTGCGAGCATCCGGCAGCGGGCCCGAGCCGGTGCGATCAGTGAAGGCACCAGCTGTGGGATCCCATTCCCAGGTGTCCTGGTAATCGTTCTGGTCCATGTCGGTACCACCGAAAATGACGAACTTCTTGCGGATCGAATCGAAGACCATGCCTGCGCCTGCGCGCGGGTTCGGCTTGCGGCCCGAAGGCGTGCGGTTGGTCCATTTGCCGGCTGCCGGATCCCATTCCCACAGCTCCCCACTCGCCGCCCAGCTGCCACTGGGGTCGGGGCCGGTGAGGCCGCCGAACATGACCAGGACCTTGCGGGTCTCGTCAAA
>PMCR01000022.1 GCA_003155465.1 Myxococcales bacterium
GCCGCATCCGCTCGTTGATCGCAGACCCGATCATGGCGATGGCAAACTGGAGCGTCAACGGCAGCATCGCAGCCAACCTGCCCGTTCAGACCTGCCGATCCAAGCTGCCAATCCTCGCGAATTCATGCGAGAATCTTGGCGACAGCTTTCCGGACATCACGGGGTTTGTCACCTTCGAGCAGATTGTCTCTATCTCGGCGTCAGTTTCATGACGGCGCCGGGATTGGTCTCGGTGGTCCAATACAGCGAGTTTGAGTCGATCGTGATCCAGAAGGACGAGGTCTGTCCCGTCGCCAGCGGGATCGTGCTGCTCCCGTCCACCGACATCTTCACCATCGAACCCGTAGTTGTGGCGAAGTACACCCAGGTACCATCGGTGGCCAGGCCATACTGAGAAACCTGCGATGCGAGCAGTGTCGGCAAGCTGCCGTCCCCGGCGCTCGATACCTTCCTCAGTGTGTGGTCCTCGCCAGATGTCCAATAGACGAAGAATGCGTCCACCGCAAGCATGGAAGGGAACGGCAGCGAAGACGCGAGCGGGGTGGCCAAGGTTCCGTCCAGAGCCTTTTTCATTACCTTGCCGGAGTTTGCCGCGCCGTGGGTGATCTCACTCCAGTAGCGGTTCGTGGCGGTGACGACGAAATCCCCATACGTCGCCCCAGAAATGAGCGTCGTGGGGGAAGTGCCGCCCGCCGACATCTTCATCAGCGAACCTAAGAAATCCGGGGTGTGCCCCATATTGGACCAGTACACATTGGTTCCATCAGTTGCCACAAAGGCGGGTTGGTCCTGCTCGCTCGCGAACGGCGTCGGCGCGCTACTACCGATCGGTGACTTCATGATGTAGGGATCGTTAGTCCAATAGACGTTGTTAGCGTCGACCGCAATACCGTAGGGATTGAGCTGTCCCGACGCGATCGTCACGCTGGGACCGCCGCCAATGGGCACCTTCATGGTGGTGCCGGTCGGTCCGCCAGCAGTACCGAAGGTGTTCCAGTAGACGTGATGCGAGTCCACGGTAAGGCCCGTAGGCGCCGCCTGTGCCGAGGCGAGTGTCACGAGACACCGGCCGGCCGTGCACTGAGCAAGCGACGGTGAGGTGGTCGAGCAGATGGTATTGCAGCTGCCACAGTTGCCATTGTCGCTCTGGACGTCAATGCAGGTGCCGTTGCAGGGGGTGTTGCCAGCCGGACACCCGCAGGTGGGCGCTGGGGTGCTCCATTCTCCGCTGGCCTGACAGGAGGTGGTTGCCGAGCCCGAGAGGACGTAGCTCTCGTGGCATGCATAGGTGGCTTGTGAGCCGTAGGTGGTGCCGGGAACGTCGACTGTGCCGTTGGCCGGCGCACTGAGGCCGCCGCAATCGACCAAAACGCAAGTGGGCGCGGTGCCCCAGCTGCTGTCGGCCTGGCAGGTGCGGGTTGCATTGCCCGACAAATGGTAGCCCGTGGTGGTGCAGGAATAGGTTGCCGTGGAACCATAGGTCGTAATCGGAGCGCTGACCGTGCCGTTGGTCGGAGCCAAGGGCGCACCGCAGTCGACCAGAACGCAAGTGGGGGCCGTGCCCGACCAGGAGATGTCAGCCTGGCAGGTGCGGGTCGCATTGCCCGACAGATGATAGCCCGTGGCGGTGCAGGAATAGGTTGCCGTGGAACCATAGGTCGTGATTGGGGCACTGACGGCGCCATTGGCCAGTGCGGGGGGGGGGCCGCAATCGATGATCGTGCACGTGGGTGCGGTTCCGGCCCAAGTACGGTCCGCTTGGCAGGTGCGGGTAGCAGTGCCGTGCATCTGATGGCCGGTCCCGCAGGAATAGGTCGCCGTGGAACCCACGGTCAGAGTCGGCGCCGAGACCGTTCCCCCGGTTGGCTCCGGCAACGAGGGACAATCGGAAGCAACGCAGCTTGGCGCTGTGCCGGACCAGATGCCGTTCGCCTGACAAGTGCGGGTAGACGAGCCGGAAGGGCCATACCCAGTTGCGCAAGAGTAGTTGGCAATTGAACCATAGGTTGTGATGGTCGCGCTGACCGAGCCGCTGGTCGGAGCGCTGAGCGGGCCGCAGTCGACCAACGAACAGGTCGGCGCGGCACCCGACCATGTGCCGTCCGGCTGGCAGGTGCGGGTCACCGACTGTGACAGGCGATACCCAATCGAGCAGGCATAGGTCGCGGTTGAGCCCGGCTTCGTACTTTCGCCGATCACCGAACCGTTCGCCGGATTGGTCAGCGGATCGCAATCGGCTATTCCCGTGGTTGGCGTGTCGGTTGGCTTCAAGTCTGGCGGGGCGTCGGCTGGCGGTGTTCCCAGGTCGGGCGCTAGCGGCACGTCAGCAGGCGCGCCCCCGCGCGAGTCGGCGGCGCCGTCCCCTGATGGGCCGACTCGATCATCTGCAGCATCGATCGATCGGACTTGCGTCGGCGTGCTATCCACCGCCGCCAGTCTGGCGTCCGTCGTCGAGGGCGCGCCATCCGTCGGCGGGTGCACGCCATCCATCGCCGTCTCTGTCGCGTCCGTCGTCGTTGGCATGGCATCCAGGCCGTCAGATGCCGCCGCATCGATTTGGCCGCAGGTCAAGTCGTCAGGCTTGCAGCAACCGCCCGCGCGTCCCGGTACTCGGCAGAGGTACCCGGATGGACACTGCTGATTGTCGTCGCAGGCCAACTTCGCCAGGTCAGGCTCGGGGAAACACCCTGTCAGCGCCGAAAGCGCGAGCAGGCTGAGCCCGAAGGTTGCGTGCCTGCGCCTCAAGTAGGTCAACCGTGCCATGAGACTAGTAGGTTCCTTGAAGGGTGGCTGCGATTCCACCAGTGATCGGTAGCGGGCCGAGGGAAATTTGGGGGCGATTGTCCTTTGCCTTCCAGCCCAGCACGCACATCGTGGTTCCCGCCAGGATGGCCGCTGTGCCGACCCCGTAGCCGACCCAGGCCCAGGTCTTGTATGAGCGGCGGGTTGAATCCTTGTTGGCGTCGTAGTGCCCCGGCGGGTACATCTCATTCATAAGGCTGTTGCTCTTCAAGTTGAGCGCGATACCGGTGGCCAACGAGGCCAGGCCCACCGAGCCGACCAAAAGTCCAGCCGTCCGCAACCCGCTACCCCCTTGCCTCTCTGGAACGGCAGGCGCGGCCAGGACAACCCCGGGCTCGGGCTCCTGCGGTGGGTTCGGCAGAGGCCCCCCTTTGTCGATGACCGGCGCGACGGGCGCCGCCGCCTTCACCGGTTCTGGCTCGATCCGTGGGGTTGCCGGCTTCTGCACTTCGAGATGGGACTCACATTCGGTCACATGCTTGCGCAGTCCCTCGGCATCGCGCGCCGACATGTCGGGGACCTTGCGCTCATATTCGCGGAAGCGATCAAGCGCATCCTGCCACACGTGGTTCTGTTCGAAACAGCGGGGATTGCCTACCTGACGCACGCCGCGGAAGGCTAACGCAATGATGCATTTCTATTTACGGCTCGTTCGCGTGGGTGCTAGGGTCGCTCCATGGGGATACTGCATCGAGCGTGGAAGCATCTTGCATCTTGGGCCGCTGAGGGAGTGTGGCAGTGGATCATTTGCTACTTCATTTTTACTCCCGGCGCATGGGTTGGGACGACGGCAACGCTTAGGCACTACGGGGCGCCCATGATCACCGCCTTACTCGTTGGAGCCGTTCTTGCGGTTCCGGTGGGATTGTTCATCGCCTTCTTCCGGCAACACGCCAAGTTGATGCCAATCGTAAGGGAGTTGCAGACGAAGTTGCACGTCCAGTCGGTTCCTATCTTGGATTCTACCCCTAACGTAGATAGTTCACCCTCTCCCACATCCGCGTCTCCGCCGCACTCATTGTTTCCGGTCGCCGCAGTTCTGGCTGCATTGGCCGTGCTCATAATTGGAATAGTAATTTTGGTTCCACATAGCGCCAGCGTGTCTCAGGAGACTGCAAGCGCGACAGACGGTGGCACGGGGCCGGGAGACATCTTCAATAACTTAGAAGATGTACAAAAGAAGATCCTGCGCACAATGTGGGACTATCAGAAACAGTTGAGCCCTGGCTATGAGAAGCGCTTTATCATGCGCATCTATCCGGAAACATTTGAGTATTTAGAATTGTATCCACACCTTGATGCATTGGTAAAGCGTGGCTATGTCATCTGTACCTATGCGGTGGCAAAACAAGGCAACGTCTGTGTCATTGACAACGGCGGTATTACCTTTATGCAGTCAATCGGCTCTCTTGCAAATGGTAGCACTTATGTCTTGCCATTCGATTACGTCGAAACTCTGCATCATCGGAACTAGTGTGCCTTGGATGGTCTCTTCTTGAAAAGAAGGCCGACTGCTTCCGTGAACCGCAACGGATGGAGTGACAAGGGCGGATCGCCCCGAGGTGGGTTTGGGGCCGATGGCTTTGGTTGTGCCTTGTCCTTCTTCATGGCTACACCTTACCGCGATCCGCGCGTGTCCTGCAAAGAGGGGATATGCCCCGCAATCTTGTAGAGGGTGAGACGGCGGTTTTCAAGACGGCGAATCGTCTGGACCGTACGTTGGCCGTCGGTGATCTTGCGCGTGTTGTACTTGAACTCGAACTCGTTTGAGTAGCGGGGAAGGTGACCAGAGCTGACGTGGTGGTGCGTTCCATCCACCTGCCGGCGGAAGTTGCCGAAGTATCCCTCGACTGCGTTGGTCGATGCCATTCGGCCAGTGCTCCGGTCGCGGCGCACATATTCCTCTTCCTGATGGTTGACGGTGTCGTGCGAAGCAAATTCCTGTCCGGGCCACGTGTAGATCGACGATTCGTCAGTGTTGAGGACCGCATCCGACGAAACGTGTTCTTCCAGCATGTCCGCGACGATCGCGCTGGTGACCTGGGCTTCCGGCATGACGTGGGCGTGAGCCCGTCCGCCACGCTCAACGAAGGCAACAACGGCCGTCTTGTTGCCGCGATACCCACGACCCCTTCCGCGTCGCACGCCGCCGATATAGACCTCATCTGCCTCGACGGTGCCAGAGAGGATTTCCGGGGCGGCCTCGGTCATCGCGGCGCGGATTCGGTGTGAGAGGTGCCAAGCCGAGCGCTTGGCGATCCCGAGCATGCGGTGAAGTTGCAAACTACTGATGCCCTTCTTGCTCGCGCACATCAGGTGGATGGCCAGGAGCCACTTATGCAGCGGGATCTTGCTGTCTTCCATGACCGTGCCGGTGGTCACGCTGAACTGCTTCTTGCAGCCGGCGCAGTAGAAGATCGGGCGCGCACGCTTGGAGGACACGGGAGAGACATCGGTGCAGCCGCAGCGAGAGCAGACGAGGCCGGCCGGCCAGCGCATGGCTTCGAGAAAAGCGCGGGCAGACTCCTCATTCGGAAAGCGGGTCACCATCTCGACGAAGGAGAGGTTGTTCAAACCGGCCATCATGTTCGTTGTCATGTATATGTGTATACAACGTCATGTCAAGCGACGCAAGAAGAATGTATTGACAATCGGGTGACGCGGTATACACTTTGAACATGACACCAAAAGCAGGCAAGAAAGAAAAGGCGCGACGCGAAACGCCCATGCAGATCCGACTCACCGCAGAAGAGAAGACGATGTTCTCCGAGGCTGCAGAGCGGGATCACCTCAGCCTATCAGCGTGGCTTCGACTGGCGGGTATCCACGCTATCGATAACCGGCACAAGCTGGCGGGGTAGGGATTGTTCGATAGCCTCCTAGAGTTGGCTAGGAGCGAATAACTGGCATTGGGGCTATGACAACATCCATGTTGTCGACAATGATCTGCCGCAGTTTCCTCTGCACTGTCTTGCTCATTTCCCTACCGCGAACCCACGGCTCTCCTCTTCTGTTCATTCTGATTTCTGTGTGGGCTGGATTGGGAGGACTACTAGCATAGTCGGGATCGTGGACCACACTGACCTCGCAGTGCTTCCTCGAATTTTCGCAATACAACTCAGGGGGCAACACTCCGACAGCAAACGAGCCGACACCGTTTTCCCTTGGATACTTTTGCGACAGAGCGTCCATCGGCTGGCTGTACTTCGATCGGTTGCATGAGCAATCCGTAATCCTGATGGCCGCGACGCTGACCTTCCCGTCTTGGTCCAGATCTTCGAACGCAACCCTTCGATAGAGAAGTTCTCTCGGGTCGAAGTTCTGATCGGCTGGGATCTGATCTCGTTCGTCCTCAGCCATGCGCCAGATAGTCGACCATTTCGTTGACGAACCAGATAAGGTTCGAGGCTTCGATCTCTGAGACGATTGGCTCTGAGCCCTTTTCTCGTGTCGTGGTAACTATCTCGCCTGTGTTGTAGCACTCCACGTCCGCGTACCTGATGCCGGAGCTAATGCACACGATGACGCCATCTTGCGCAGATGCACCCACCTTGGTAGGTTGGATTCCTAAAATAGCAAGCTGCTCTACTACTGACCTCGCCGACGCGATTGCATTCGCACTGGGAGGTTCTGCGCCGTAGCTATTCCAGCCGGCAGGAAGAGACGCGAGGCTTTTGAATTTCTCCTCCGCCGCAACATACCAATCAGGGCGCTGATAGCCTTGGTCAATCATGATCACTCCGGATTCCGTGGCCTCAGATTGGATCTCCTCGGGGAGCAAACTTCCGATGCCGATATCGCCAGCATAGCTATAGCGGACGGGAGCGGAGCGCGTGATGACGACCTTTTCGGGCACCTCCGTATAGCGTCTTGTGTCATCCACGATCTCCTCGGGAGGGCTGGCATAGGCGAGCGCAGGCATGGTTCTATCCTACATCACTTTTGCTGCTCCGATGTTTTCTTGATCATTCCTTGGAGGATGGGGATTCTCTCTCCAAGCCACTTGTGAAGGCGCACTGCCACCTCGACATCGAATACTAGATCAACCTCAACCTCGCGAACGACGCCTTTACGCGTGAGCCTTTTCCCCTGGATCTCATCACCAAGAGTTCCGTCTGCGTTGACTTTATGTACGACTTGCTGAGGAATCGCCACGCGTTCATTGAAAAAGCTGATCGTGAAGTTGCGTTGGGGGGTCAGGCCGCCCCAGGCTCCGTCGACGTGGACCACGCGGAAGTGGTTGCTCTTGATGTAGTGAAATACCACTTCCTGCTGATCATCAGGAAGATTATCGTCTGCCATGATGCCCTGGTTATCACCCACCCTGATCTTGAGCAAGCGGATACGTGGTCCTTCCGCAGCATGCGTCAGGTAGGCAATCCCCGAAACAGCGCCCCTGGTTGTAGACGTAGGTCGGATCGTTGGACTCCACGTACAGGTCGGCCAGAATTTCGACACCCTTCCGGTAGTCACCGGTGATGCAAGCCTTCTTGGCCGCCTTCTCCTGCGCCTCTCGGTTCTGTGCGTGGCGCGCTGGCCGGGCACTAGCCGAAGCTGCCATCATCGTGATGGCGAGCGCGGACCATGCAACGCAGGTTGAGCGACCGGGCCAAAGGTAGTGCCGCAGCATGCGCATATCATACTGCATCGGCTCCATGTTTTGTGCCAAGCAGAAACGTCGTGTTCAGCAGGGTCTGAGTGCGCTCTTCATCACGCCGATCCGGCTTCAGATTCGGACCGGTGAGCGTTCTAGCCTGACGCCGTTCCAGTTGTCGGGTTGAATGACGAGGTTGAAGGCCCCGAGGTGTACGCGAGGTGTAGGCAGATCGGCCTCCACGTGGTGTACGGAAATTCATCGCCGG
>PMCR01000391.1 GCA_003155465.1 Myxococcales bacterium
GCGTGGGGAGCCCGCCGGCTTTGCCAGCGCCGCTCGTGGCGTACCATCGCGGGAGGGTTTGGGAACCCTTTGAGGGTTCCCATGTAAGTAGCCAACAGCCCGTTCCCGCACAACCTCGGACGAAATCGCGGCGGGTGAAGCCCTTCATGATCAGACCTCGATTGACACCACGTCGATGGCCCCGCGATCACCCACGCCTAGGCCCATCCTTGCACTGGTCTGGATATGCGTGGGTGAAAGATCGACCTTGTCGAGCGATGGCAGGCCGCGTTTGCGGCGCAGTTCTTCCAGCAGTTCCAATCCCACCACATCGACGGCCACGGGATCGACGGCGAACAGCAAGGCATTGGCCACCTCGGCCATGCCGGGCTGATAACTGGGGCCGTTGTCAACCACCGGGCGAAGCGCGTCCATCACAATCAGACGCTGCTTCTGTCGGATCGCGGGCAAGGCATTGACCTCGGCAATATAGGGGTCGCACTTGTCCAGGTGCATCTTGTTGGGATTGTGAATACAGCCGAATTGGTTCTTCAGCGCACCTGACATGCCCGACAACATGTGTTGCTTGAGCACGGGCAGATTCAGGACCGCGTCCACTCGCTCGGTCAGTACCCGTGCGAGACGCGAGGCCGAGGACGGCATGACGGTCGGCTCTTCTTCGTAGCCAAGCGCATCGTTGCCTGTGCAGCGGTAGCTGTCGCCGTGATCGCTCAATGCAAAACCCGACGCGGTCAGGTCAGACGCAAAACGATCGAAAACAACTTGCTGATGGCCGCCAATGTCCATTTGCCGCAACAACGCCGACAATTCGTCGACCAACTCCACATGAGTGGCCGCATTGCGCCCGGCCAGTCCATTGACCTTCAAGCCCACGGTCTGGCCCGCCTGGAAATACCGGCGCAGGCCCGCCATGCCATCCCCTGTGCCCGCCAGTGCCGCAAGACCTGCGCCCAACATGGCGCGCAAGGCGCCGCGATCGGCGTCGTAGCCGTGGGTCAGTGCCTGCTTTGCCCGCACCACCACCACCCGCGGTCTTGACGTGCGCGCCGGTTCATTCGGGACGGCTGCAGGGACTTTCGCATTCCCGGCTGTCCGACTGGTGCCGCAGGACGAACTGCACCCGGTGGCAACCGCTACCAGAGAGCCCATCGTGAGCAAGAATTGTCGACGGTCAGCGTCGATTCGTTCCCCGGACACGACGCAATTATAGCCCGCGCAACCGCGGGACGCCGGGGGAGAAATCACTTCCGCCTACTTGAATTCCCCTTCACTGAACACGATCGCCTCGTAGACTTGAAACTCGGCCTTCTTCCACGCGTCGGCGGGCAGCCCGGCTTTTTGCGCCAGATGGCGCAGGGTGGTTTCGCGATCCCAGCCCTGTTCAGGCGCCACCTGCGGCAAGAACGTCGCGCGGTTCCATCCGCTCGACAGGATGATGCCGTGGCGTCCGATCACGATCTCGTCGGCGCTCTTCACCGGCCGCGGGGGCGTGAGCACTGAAACTTCGACCGTGATGAAAGGCAATTCCTCGACGGTGACCGAGTGAGGGAAGCGCGTGTCCTCCAGGGCCGCGCTGGCCGCGCGATGAGACACCACGTCGTACACCGACGAGCTGGGTTCAAGCGTGCCGATGCAGCCGCGCAGCTCATCGCCATGGCCGTTGCAGGTTCCGTCCATCCCGCTCTTGCACTTCAAGGTGACAAAGGCGCCGGCCTTGCGCTCCAGCGAGGGAGTCGTGGGAATGGATGCGATGCCCTCGGGATCGAAGCGCCCCTTGCGCACCGATGCTTCGAGAGACAGACGTGCCAAGCGTAGCAGAGTCCGCTTCTCGTCGTCGCTGAGCGGGAACGTGCTCGCGCCCGCCGCGCGGGCCTCGTCCAGCTTCGACTCCTCGCGCCACTTACCCGTGAAAGCCATACCTATATATGTCACGCTGCTCGACCAGTCGGAAGAAACGTCACCTGACGTGTAGTGGCTAATGAGGTGAGGCTTGGTGCCCGGAAAATGGCTCAGCAGTTCCAGCAGCAGGGCAATGGGATGCAGCCCACAAATCGTCGTGCCGGTCTTTTCCGCGTAGGCAAGCAGTCCCGGCCGACTCAGCCTGGTGATCTGGTCGATGGACCCTTGGTCAAGCCGCGCCAAGCGGGTCTGCATGTCGCCGGGGCCATCCGGGACTTCGTAGCCGTAGTTCTCGCCCCGGTGGGTGAAGTCGCTGGAGGCCACCACGACAGTGTGGCTGTCGACGATCTCGGCCAAAGCCGCGGCCAGATCGACGTAGTCCTGGTCGGTCATGCGGCCCACCAGAATGGGAACCAGACTGAACCTAGGCAGGGCGCGCTGGAGCAAGGGAAGCTGGATCTCCAACGAATGCTCGCCCTGTTCAGCGCGCATCACGCTGCTGACCACTGGGCTGCGCCGCAGCCGCGCCACTGCCTTGCCATCCACCGGGACTAGGCCAAGGGGAGTCTCGAAGTCGGTCACCTCGGGAATCGAAGCACCACGCAGGGGATAGTGGTGCGAGATGGCCAGCAGCACAACGCGGCGGACGTCCTGATCGCGCAGGAGCTGGTAGTTCGACGCGGCGGCCTTGCCCGAGAAGCGATAGCCCGCGTGCGGCGAGATGAGTGCGATGACTTTGCCGTCAATCTTGGCCGGCTTGGCCTCGCGATAGATCCCGTCGACCTCGGCCGCCAACTGGTCCTTGTTCTCCGGGTACCAGGAACCGGCCATCTGGGCCGGCCGGATGTGGCGGGTCGCGTCCGCGGCCGGGGCGGGCGCAGGTGGGACCGGGGCCTTCCGCGACGCAGGCTCGCGCGCCGCGGGCCGCGGCTGTGATTTCTTCAGGCAACCGGCACAACCGCCGGCGACAAGAGCCATCAAGAAAGCCACACACTTCATCGCTGGTTCCTCCCTGGGCAATCCTTGCCCTGCCCTGACCCTCTGTCAACGTACAGGCGTTGAAACCTGAGCCAAAGAACGCTAAGCCCTTGACCGCCATGACAGACAACAAGATGAAGAAGTACGTGTGCAACGCTTGTGGCTACGAATACGATCCTGCCGTAGGCGATCCGGACAGCGGCATCAAACCCGGCACGTCGTTTGCGGATCTGCCCGAGGATTGGGTCTGCCCGACCTGCGGCCTGGGCAAGGACGAGTTTTCCCCCGCCTAGGAGCAACATGGCGGCGCGGAGCTTGCAGCCCGGTGTTCACGCGGTGGGCGTCCTTGACT
>PMCR01000253.1 GCA_003155465.1 Myxococcales bacterium
TCGCGCCGTTCGGATTTCGATGAATCGCGTCTGGCCCAGGAGTACGAGCCCGAGGACTTGGGCCAAGAAAAGCTGGGCGCCTACACCGCGCAAGTGATGAAGTTGACCGGCAAACCCAACATTGATCTTGCTTTCCCGGTCATGAAGCTGTGGGTCGACAAGGAAACCAAGAACGTGCTCAAGCGCCAGGAATTCGCCCTCTCGGGACGGCTGCTGCGCACGTCCTACTATCCGCGCTGGAAAAAGGCATACAGCGAATCCAAGAAGGCCGATGCGTGGTACCCGGAGGAGATACGATTCTACGACGAGGTGGAGAAGGCCAACTCGACCTTGATCCTGGTCAAGTCGGTGGACATGCGCACCTTGGAGCCAAATCTGTTCACCAAGGCCTGGCTGGAGAGCAAGAGCCGATGAATTGTCGCGGGCGGAGCCCGCTGGCTTTGCCAGTGGCGTACCATCGCGCGAGGCCGAGCGAAGCGAGCGAGGCGGGGGTGGGCGTGAGGAGCCGAAGGGTTTGGAAACCCTTCGAGGGTTTCCATGCCAATCGGCACCGTCTGGGGCTGGCGATCCTGATCGTGGCAGCGGGCGCGACCACGGCGCGGGCGCAGGAACGGCCGAGCGAGAACGATATCTTCGCGACGCCGAGTGCGCCGGTTCCGGCCACGGCCACCCCCTGCGGGGGCTTCGGGACGGACAGCCCACCCTGCCAGCCCCCGCGGGCTGCGCCCGCGCCCGTCGCGGCCACGACGTCAGTGGGAGAAGCGCAAGATTCGCGGGATCAGTTGAATCTGGGGACTATTGAGGCGGCGCCGCGGCTTTCGGCAGAGGTGGCGCCGGAAGATCCGCTCAGGATCGGCGGCCAGATCTACCTGCGCGCGCAGTCCTCTGGACTGCAGGGACAGAGTCCCGCTGACTGGAGCCTATCGTCGCCCTCGCTGCTTGACGTGTACATGGACGTGCGCCCCAATGAGCGCGTGCGCGGCTACGTGCGCGGGCGCATGACCTACGATCCCACCCTACCCAGCACCGCCAGCCCGACCATGCCGGCAGGCTACGACAGCTCGTCGCAGGGCGGGTCTTCAAGTGGGGGCACGGCCAGCCTGGCCTCCCTCGTCGGCCCACAGCAGACGCGCACACCCAGAGTGGTACTCGACCAGATGTGGCTGAGCTTCGACATCAAGCACGCGGTGTTCGTCACCGCGGGCCGGCAGCATGTGCGCTGGGGCACGGCGCGTTTCTGGACCCCGACGGATTTCTTGCACCTCCAACACCGCAACCCGCTCGACGTGTTCGACGCGCGCACCGGCACCACCATGCTCAAGCTGCACGTGCCCTGGGAGGCGCGGGGCTGGAATTTCTACGCCTACGGTCTCACCGAAGGTGCTGACGCTACCCCGACGGCCAGCCGCGTGGCGGGTGCCGCGCGCGCCGAGGTTGTGCTGGGCACGGCCGAGCTGGGCGCGGGCGCTCTTGTGCAGCGAGGGCACAAGCCCAAGCTGGCCGCCGACATCTCGGCCGGGATTTGGGATTTCGACTTCTACGGCGAGGTGGCGCTGCGCTTTGCCAGCGAGATTGATCATCTGCAGCGAATCCCCGGCAGCGACGCCAACGCGGCTTCCCTTGGAACCTACGACCAGACCAGTTCCGTGCCGCAAGCCGCGCAGATTTTCGGACCCTACTACCAGTCCCTGTTTGTTCCCGTGCGCGGGTCGGGCGTCAAACCCCAGGCCACCGGTGGCGTCTCGTACTCGTTCCAGTACGCCGACAAGGACGTCTTCACCCTCGGCGCCGAGTATTTCTACAACGGTCTTGGCTACAACGACACCCAAGCGTACGGCGCGATCGCCATCCTGCCCTACGTCGAGCCGGTTGCCGAGCCGGCCACGTTTTTCTACCTGGGCCGACACTATGCCGCCGTGTATGCCACCGCGCCCGCGCCCTATTCCTGGGACAACACGACCTTCACGCTGTCGACCCTCGGGAATCTTTCCGATCGTTCGGGGATCACACGCCTCGACTACTCGCTTATCCTGCTCACCCACCTGCGCTTCGAGGCTTTCGCCGCCGTCCACTGGGGCAAGCAGGGTGGCGAGTTCCGCATCAAGTTCGGCCCCACCTCGGCCCCACTTCTTGATCTGGGCGTGGGTCTGCGGGTCAGTATCTGATCCCTAGTTAGTCGCCTGGTCCACCGCGCCGGCGTCGTGGGGGAAGGCCAGCAGGAGCAGCACCAGCGCGGGGAAGGCAAGCGCGATGGTGACGCCGAAGAAGACTGGCCAGCCGACTGTGGCGGCGAGCCACCCCGAGCCTGCACTGACCATCCGACCGATGATGGTCGAGGCGCTGGACAGCAACGCGAACTGCGTCGCTGAGAAGGACTTGTTACACAAAGACATGATGAAGGCGGCAAAGGCCGCGTCCACCATGCCGCCGCAAACGTTGTCAATGCCGATAGCGGTCGCCAGCAGCACCACACTCTTCCCGTGCAGGGCCAGCACTAGGTAGCCGGTGTTGGCCACCGCCAGGATCAACCCGAAGGCGAACAGACAGCGGCGCACCCCGTACTTGGCCACCAAGCCTCCCCCCAGCATGACTCCGCCAATGGTGGCGCCGAATCCCACGCCCTTGTTCCAGAAGCCGATCTGGCTGTTGGAAAAGCCCAAACTGATGAGAAAGGGCAACACCATACCGCCGGCGATGGTGTCGCCGATTCGGTAGAGCATGACAAAGGCCAGCGCCACGCACGCGCCCTTGCGCGAGAAGAAGTCCACGAACGGTTTGACTACGGCATCGGCAATCGTGTGCGGGGGCCGCACCGCCTCGGGCTCGGGCGCGCGCCAGGTGGCGATGATGCCCACGATCATCAGGAGCGCCATGAAGCCGTAGACGCGCGACCACGGCATGTGGTCGGATAGCACCAAAGCCCCGGCGCCCGAAACCAACATGGCGATGCGGTAGCCCAGGATCCAGGTCGACGTCCCGGTTGCACGCTCGGCGGGCGGCAGGACGTCCGTGCGGTAGGCGTCGGCCACCACATCCTGGCTGGCGGAGAGAAAGGCAACCAGCACGGCAAAGCCTGCGATGGCCAGCGGCGCATTCTTCGGATTGATGTCTGCCATGGTCCAGATGGCCAGCAGCAGGCCCACCTGGCTGAGCGCCATCCAGCCCCGGCGCCGGCCGAAGAGCGGAAAGCTGAAGCGGTCGAGCAG
>PMCR01000330.1 GCA_003155465.1 Myxococcales bacterium
CTATTGCCTCGCCCTCGCTGCTCGCAAGGCCAGCACCAGCATCGTCTGCGTCGGCACCCTCTCAAACCACTACCACGCCGTGCTCGTCGACAACCACGGCCGGCTGCCCCAGTTCCTCGAACACTTCCACAAGCTGTACGCCAAGCACCAAAATGCCCTTCGCGGTCGGTGGGAAGCGTTCTGGGCCAGCGAGCAGACATCCGTGGTCGAGTTGGTCAAACCCGAGGATGTGCTCAAACGCATGGTGTACGCCATCACCAACCCTGTCACTGGCCATCTGGTTGAAAGGGTCCATCACTGGCCGGGCGTGGAATCACTGACCGCCATCGACCACAACCTGCCTCTGACCGCAACCAAGCCNNCGAGTACTCCAAGCTCCTGCGCGACGAGGTTGCCGAGGCCGAGGAGAAAGCCGCTGCGGAGCGCCGCGAGAAAGGCATCAAGCTCCTCGGCCGCAGGGGCGTGCTCAGCCAGCATTGGAATGCACGTCCAGGTACCCGAGAGCCTCGTCGCGGGCTCTCGCCGCGCGTGGCATGCAAGAATACCTGGGCGAGAATCGAGGCCCTGCAGCGCAATCAGGTCTTCATCGACCGCTACCGCGACGCCCGGGCTAACCACCTGGCTGGCCGCGAGGCAGTCTTCCCTGCGGGAACCTGGTGGTTGCATCGTTTCGCCGGCGTCAAGCGCGCCGAGGCCAGCGCCACCGCTCCGCCGAGCTGACCCAAGCAGCTCCTTTGGTTCCCGCGGCACCTCGCCAGAGCCGGCGTCTGTCGGGGACGCGCGAATGTAGTTGAGCTCACGTCCGCTTCCTGCCGCAAAACGCCGGTGGAGCAACGGGCGGTGTCCTGTCTGCCGACAAATCCGGGTCACCGCGGTGGTGTCACCAGCTTCAACGTCGGTGCGGCGCTATCGCGCTATCCTCGCTACTTCAGGTAGGCCGCCAGGCCAATACCCTGGTCTTTGAGCGCCTTGGCCACCATCTGGGCGATCTGCAGGGCGCCTTCTGCCGAGAAATGGGTGTGATCGTTGCAGAAGAAGATACCAACCTTGCTTGTGGTGGAACTGTAGTCGTTGCTATTGGGGCACAGTCCGGCGCTGGTGTACAGGGCAGCCGAGAGCGTGGTCACGTCGATGACCGGGACGTTGTCGGCCGCACCGGTGGCCTTGGTTTCTGGCCCGAATCCACGGTTGGCCTGGGCTGTGTTGCCGTTGCACGCAATGGCGCTGGTTGAGGTCAAGAAGATTGCCTGCGCGCCTCGGTCGCTGGCCGCCTTTGCCATGGTGGTCAGGTAGGTCTGGAACAGGGCCTTGCCGACGTGGCGGGATTTCTCGCAGCCGGCATCGCCGTCGTTGATGCCAAACTCGACGAACAGGTAGTCGCCAGGCTTCATCCCGGTGCTGGCATCGAGCATGGCGGTCCAGCGCGGGTTGTAGGTGGTCCCGGTCAGTTTGCACTCGCCANNCTCCGACCGGCCACCGAGCTGTTCACGACAGTCACGTTGCTGTTGAACACGGTTGAAAACTGGGTCCCCCAGCCGCCGCCGTCGCAGCCTGAGCCGGACATGGTCGAGTCGCCAGCCATCCAGACCTTAATAGGTGTCTTGCCGTCGCTGCTGCCTTTGCCCCCACCAAGAGGAGTGACCCCACCGGTCGACGTTGTGCCGCCTGCAGCGCTGCCATCCGTTGCTATCTTGCCGCCCGCGGCTGCATCGGCGGCAGTCGATCCGCCCTCTGCTCCTGCGTCCGCCTCACGACCACCCGTTGCACTGCCACCTGTGTCGCGGCCGCCAGTAGCGCTGCCCCCGGTCGCCTTTCCCCCGGTAGCATTTCCGCCGCTGGCGATCCCGCCGGTTGCCGCGCCACCCGTGGCCAAGGTTCCGCCCTGAGAAGCAGTCGTGCCACCGGATGCGAGCGTTCCCCCACTCGGTGCGATCCCTCCTGAGGCAGCCGGGCCTGTCGAAGCGCCGCCAGAGTCATTCGCACTTGTTCCGCCGGAAGCCGTGGTCGCGGCGCCGGTGGTTCCCCCTGAACCAGACGCAGGCGGACTCGAGTCCGAGGCACAGCCCAGCAGAGAGAACGAAACGAGCGCCAGCGCGCCCAGAAGAACCGGCGTTGAATAGGCTTTCATCGTGGTGAGACTCCTGTGCGATGTGTCGGCGTGGCTCGGAATGTTGGGAAGGTTGCATCTTGGCAGAAAAAACAACCTCACGGCTTGACCCGTTTCGGTAACATATTGCCCCTTATAAACTTCCCCAAGGAAGTGGCGGGCGGAAGCCAAACGGCTCACAATATCGGAGAGATATCTTCTCACCCGCGCTGCTCCGCGCAAGCGGCGACTTTTCGAGAGTCTCGTACTGACCCGAGAGGCCCGGCAGATAGGCGAGCTTGCCGCCCGTCTCGACCACGGGCAGGACCGACAGAGCCAGATGCTTGCTGTCGGCGCTGGCGCGGGTGCTCCCGTGTCCAACCCTCGCCGTAGGCCATGTCGCGCACAACGTAGGGGGCGCGTCCTGGCTTGTCCTTGGCGGCGGCGACAACGCCCAGGGTCAGCCCGACCCCGGCGCCCGCCAGCGCGCCAATGTCAATGCCGTAAACCAGCGGCTTCCAGTCCGAGGAGTGAAGGTCTGGCAGGTCAGGCATGGCGTCACCTTTCGGCCAATATTGCCGCAAGCTAGCGCCGTGCAACCCCTCAGACCACCGCACTCACCATTCACGTGACGTGCGCCCGCGAGTACGTCCTCAGTCGCATGGCTGGCCGCCGCCCGGTAGTCTGATGGTGACGTCACCCACCCAGCACTCTGGTGTCCCGGTGTCCAGGTAGTGACATTGCAACTGGTGTTCCGTGACCACTAGGCCACCAGTGGTCACCTCGTAGTAGACGCACCCACTGTTCCAGTCTTCGCAATCGCCAACACCAGCAAAATAGCAGTTTGGAGTACAGGAGCCCTCGATCGGGCCGATTGGAACGGGGGTGTCGTGACCGTCGCAATTGTAGTCGAAATTGCTGCATTTGTCGGCGGTCGAATAGGGCGTGGTTTGGCCTGGATAGGCGTTCGCGTCGCTGTCACAGCTATGTCTCGAATGCCAAGGGTAGTGACGACAAGACAACGATCCTGAAGGAAGCAGAAGAGATATGGCCTGTGTTTCAAGAACAGGTCGAGAGGGCAGGACGTCATTTCGCAATTCTGAGCGCGACTTCGGCTCCGGCGACGTCCTTTGGCTTCTCGAGGGGCTGGAAGTACAACGTCGTGTATTCTCAGGACTCAGGTGGACAGTGGGCGGAGATGCGGTAGGCACATTGCCGCCAACAAGCTGGGCGCCATCCTCGGCCGCGCGGAGGTATGCGACTACGTCGACCTGTACTTCCTCGCGGGATACGAGTGAAGATCTCGTTCGATGGCCCATCAGACCGACCCGGGGCTTCTTGCGGTCATCGCGCGACTGTGGCTTCTACAGGCCCTTGAGGAATTCCAGAAGGTCGCGCTTGTTTTGCGCGGTCCAGTGAGTGCCGAATTCGTGGCCCAGGTTGTGGTTGCCGGGCAGGCGCGTGTCAAAGGTGAAGGTGCCCCGGCCCTGGCCAAGGACGAAGCTCTGCGGTCGTTCGTCGGAGGTCTGTACCAGCGCCTCCAGGCTCGGCACGGATCCGTTGTGTAGGTAGGGTGCCGACGCCAGCAACGTGATGAGCGGCGGGGTGCGCACCCAGGGGCCGGCAATCTGCACGGCTTGGGTTGGCCCGCGACTGTGCAGTGCCGTGATGCGGGTGATGGGCATGCGCACGTTCTTGTCAGCCAACTTGCGCCGGTCCACCTCGAAGCCGAACAGGCTGTCCGTGCCGATTCCGCCGGCCGCCAGATCGTCGCGCTCGTCGCCCTGGGTGCTGCCGTCCCCGTCGGCATCAAAGGGCAAGATCAGGCAACTGGTGTAGGTCACGGGCTCGGCCAGGGCCGGGTGCTGGTCGTGGCAGCGTCGGCAGGGCTCGTCCTTGGCCGCGCCAGTGGTGCGCGAGATGCCGAACTCGTCGAAGATCGAGGTGACGCCGCCCGGACCTTCGCCCTTGCGCAGGCCGAGCTTGGCCCAGAAGCCCTTGGGCCGGTGCGAGAAGTGGCAGTCTGTGCAACGTGCAATCACGAGGCCCGCGGCCGGGATGGGCTTCCTCGTGCTCAGTGTGGTCGCCGAGTGGCAGGTCACGCAGCGCACGGGGAGACGTGCTGTCATGGGCTGCATCTCGTCGATGGGCGCGAGCAGGGGCGGTGCCAGCTCGCTGTCCCGATAGGCGCGCGGCAGGTCGACGAGGATCTGCTGGTTAATGATCTCACCCGCGGGCTCGTCGAAGAACAGGCGGCGACCCCGCTCCACCGCGGCTGCGTCCAGCGCCGGCTTCTGCACGCTTTCCAGCGGGGTGTCGTAGAGAAGCTTGCGGATGGCGCTGGCCTCGTAGGCCAGGCGCAGGCCGCGCACCATATCAGGCGGCGCGGGCGAATCATGGCGCAGGATCCGCACCAGCATGATGCCGACAAAGGAATCGGCTTGCAGCCCGATGGCGCCCATCGAGCGGGTATCCAGCACCATGGCGCGGTTGATGAGATCGAAGTCGCCGTCGAAGCCGGCGGGCAGCTCGATGCCCAGCTCGGCCATGGCCTGGCTGCGACTCATCTCAGTGCGTGCGGCGTAGCGGCCCAACCAGTCAGGCGCGCGGGTTGGATAGGTAGAGGCCCAATTGATGACTGAGAGTGAGCGCACGCCCAGGGCGGTTGGAATGCTCTTGGGATTGAAGACCCCCTCGGCGCCGGTGCGCATCGTACCGGCGTCACTGTAGCGGCGCGAGTGCAAGCCCGGCACAGTCATGTCGAGGCCGAATTCATTGGTCAGATCGGCGCGGCCCGGCCCAGCCAATAGCAAGGTGGCCAGGGTCTGCTGCGCGTCCGGCAACTTGAGGGCTTTGCGATACTCGGCGACGGTCACGCGACCGTCGTGGTTGAGGTCGAGCACCAGCGAGTCAGGCAGCCGCGTGCGCCGCCGAATCTCCTGCTCGCTGTCAGGCCGGCCATCCTTGTCGAGGTCGATGACGTGTTGGGGATCGAAAAACGAAGACGTGGCCAGCAGCAGTCCGTAGTCGAGGCGCGCGCTGGGCAGGCCGAGGATGGTCTTGCCGTCCACGGGATTGCGGCCACTGTGGCACAGCCAGCAGGTCATGCCGATGTCGCCCGTGGTCTTGCCGGTTTCAAGATCGAGGGCATCCCGTAGCCCAGAGAAGCCCGTGCTGGCCGACGCATAGCCGCGCGTGCCCGCCGGCTGGTCCGGGTCGGCCGCCAGTCCGAAGACCTCGGGATTGGCGAAGATTCCGCCTTTCAACGAGATGTGGCGCGTGACATGCGTGTCGACGGTGCCGTCCTGGTCGAGATCAACCGGAACATTCTCCAGGTGGATTTCAATGTCGCGCGTCCAGGCCAGATCAGCCAGGCGCGACCAATAGTGGCCGTTGGTGTTGACCAGCGGCGACCCGGGCGAGGTCCAGTCCTGCCACTCATAGGTGCCGATGCTTTCGATGGCCTGCTCGCGCACCGAGGCGCCCTTGGCAGCGGGCAACAAGCACGGGGCGAAGACCCCGGGCATCAGCTCGGGGCGCGGGGGATCGAGCTTGCGTGCGGGACGGTCGGAGAGCGGCGGCGGCGCGGCCGGCCTGCGGGCACAGGATGTGGTCCCGGCGAGCGCCAGGCACAAGGCGGCGCGGGCAAGGCGGGCAACGCAGGGGAGCGCGGGGAGCACGGCAAGAATGAATCTACCCGAGGAAGGTGCCCGAGACCCCGAGAACTGTCCCGAGCGCGGTGCTGCCCCGAGAGCGGTGCCATCGATTCGCAGGAGACCCGGCTACCGGGCGAATATGCTGCCGCCCAGACCACTGAGGCCATGACGAACGCGCCGCGCCTGCTCGCCCGTTGGCACAAGCCTCGCCGGCGGAAAGTCGCTATTGCGCCCATCGCTTTCTCGACCACGGCGTCTTGTGCCTCTCAGGATTCTGAGCCTGCACCGCATCCAAATCTACGCTGCTGCGGGGGAATCGGCCCAATAACCGGGGCGCGAGATTCGGCACGCAGATTGCTTTGTGGTTGAGCACACGGAGGACCCAATGTGCAAGATGTCCACGGGCGTCGCAGCCCTTTTCGTCGCCGGCCTGGTGGGACTGGCTTGTAGCGACCAGTCCGGTCTGAACTCTGGTGGGGGTGGTGCCGGCAATGGGGGCGGGGCAAAGGGCGGCCAGGCAGGCAGCGCCGTCGGGAGCGGAACGGCCGGCGGATCGGGTGACACGACCGGTGCCGGAGGAGTCGGCGCTGGCGGACCAGGCGGCACGACGAGAACTGGCGGCGCGCCAGGCACGGGCGATACGACGCCAACCGGCGGTACGACAGTGACCGGCGGCACGACAGAAACTGGCGGGTGCCCGCCGATCGCGTGCACCGCGATAGCGTGCCCGTACGGGTACTTGCCGAGTCCTGATCCCTGCGGCTGTGGCAGCTGCGCGCCGCCTCCCGACGCAGGCGTGGCCAAAGACGCCGGCGGTCCAGACGCCCGATTGATCTGTCCACTCATCGCGTGCCCCGCGATAGCGTGTCTTGGCGGGTACCAGCCCAATTCCAATCCCTGCGGCTGTCCCACGTGCGCGCCTCCTGACGCAGGAGTGGTGAAAGACGCCGGCGGTCCAGACGCCCGATTGATCTGTCCACCCATTGCGTGCCCCATGGTGGCTTGCGTGTACGGTTCCCAGCCGAATCCCGATCCCTGCGGCTGTCCCATCTGCGGGCCAACTTTCGACGGAGGCGTGGGCAAAGATGCGGGCCGCGCAGACACCCTACCCACCGCGTGTCCCATGTTGGCAAGTCTGAATTCCACCGACACTGCGCTATTTGGCTATTCCGCCAAGCGAATGTTGCTTGAGTGCACAGGGGGCGGGGTCACTGAAATCTGCACAAGCAACGACGCCACGGGCTGCCCTGGACCCGGCTCGACACCGGGGGGCGGGATCGGCTGCAGCAACCTGTGCACGTCGGGTGAGTACGGCTTGAGCTATGGCGGAGTCGGACCCTTGGCCCCACCGCCGTCGATTGCCCTTCCCGCCGGATGTGGGCAAGGCGTCTATACTCCAGGCGGAGTTGCGTACTACTGCTGCCCCTGCGGCATGTAGGCGCCTACTTCTTGTCTTCGCCGGAACTCTCGTCCGCGGGCTTGGCCGTCTCTTTTAGCTTCTCCAATTCCAGCGGGTGGTGATGCTGCATATCATCCTCGGTCATTTCTCCGGTAAGCCAAACCTTGCTCATGGGCCAGACGTCCGGGCTGAAGATGACGGAGTACAGGTGCCAGATAATGATGGCCAGAAAGGCGAGGGCAGCTTCGTAGCCGTGGATGGCGGCGGCGACGTCTATGCCCAGCTTGGGCATGTGGCGCATCGTCCATGAGGGGAACCAGAGGAGGAATCCCGTCACGCTCATGATGATCGAGCCCCAGACCACGGCCAGGTACTCGAACTTTTCGATGAAGTTGAATCTTGGGTATGCGGGGCGCTCTTTCGATCGACCCAAGTTGAAAGCGATGATTTTCCTGAGATCCCTGTAGTCCTTGATCCTCGGCATCATTTCGGTCAGGTCCTTGCGCGCCCGCCGGGAGGCCAGCACGAAGACCGTGTGCACGAGGACCAAGGTGATAAGCACGATCGCGGCGCCGCGGTGGATCAACCCGCGCAATTCGAAGCTCCCGGGCGTGTCGAAAATGCCTTTGAAGAAACTGGACTCGGGGAACAGGATGGGAAGCCCGGTGAAGATGAGCGTCAGGAACGACAGCATCATGATGATGTGCTGGATGCGGTAGCTGACTGGGAAGCGAAGGTAGACCTTGCCCGCCCGTCTGCGTCTGGTTTCAGGATCTCTGCCCTGCAGTCGGGCGAACAGCCTGCGCGCGTAGTGGCTGAACAGATCGAGAATGATGTAGGCGACGAATCCCCCCACCGTCCCTACGATCAGGATGATGTAGGAGAGCTTGATGAGAAACACCAACGGGTTGTCTTTGAGCGTCTGGTTCTGATGGATTCTTCCGAGAGCCAGGAAGCGGCTGGGGCCGGAATGGCAGTTGCCGCAGGTTTCGCCCAGGTTTTTGGGGTTGACCATCGATTGCGGATCGCTGGACGGCAAGATGTCGTGCGAGCCGTGGCAGCTTGCACAGTTGGCCGCGCGCTTGTCGCCGAACCCCTGGGCGATTCCGTGGAAGCTGGTCTTGTAGGTTGCCTCGCGGTTGGGCGGCATCTTGTAGCGCGAGCTCAGCAGCGCGTTCTGGTGGCACGCGCTACAGGTCCTGGTCACATTCCCCGAATAGATGGGCGAGCTGGGGTCGTCGTGCTTCTGGATGGTGTGCTCGCCGTGGCAATCGGAGCAGGTCGGCACGTCCGCATTGCCCGTGGCGAGCAACTTTCCGTGAACACTCGCCTGGTAGGCATTGGCAATCTTCTGATGGCATTTGGAGCACGTCTGCGGCAGCTTGTAGCGGTCAACGTACGATTCCTTCTTGGAGACTTTGGCGATGTCGTGTTCGCCGTGACAGTCGGTGCAGACCGCGGCCGGCAAATTGGTGAAGGCCTGGTTGAATTTGCCGTGGATGCTGGCGGCGTAGGCCTTTACCCGGTCACTGCTTCTCATTTGCCACGACTTGTCTTCGCGGTCCACGTGGCATGAAGTGCAGGTGGTGGTGACGTTCTTCCTGGAGACCTGGGAGTCCGTCGCGGTCGGCGACAAGATGCGATGGGAGCCGTGGCAGTTCTGGCATTGGGGCGCGCGGGGGTCGTGTTTGCCCAGCTTGGCGATGCCGTGCACGCTGTTGCGATACAAGAGGGGGATGCCTTGGTTCTCCGCCTTCACCAGGTTGCTCTGGTGGCAGAGAGAGCAATCGACCGCATCGAAAGGCTTGTGCGCCGTGCGGCCCTCGGGAACCTCGGCTGCCGGATCGATCTTGTGGCAGGCGGTGCATCCGAACGCCTGATGTGAGGTGCCCTTGAACAGGTCGGGAGTTGCGGCCTTCAAGTCCTTTCCGTCAGTCTCGGTCTGGTCGGTGGCATGGCACTCGGCGCAGGCCGCGTCGTCGAGATCCTGCGCGCGGGCCTGCGATTTCAGGTCGGAAACCAGAAGCCCCAGCGTCACCAGGAAGATTGCCGCTGCGCGCTTCCGAGAGCGCGAGCGAGCGAACAGACGGCCCGCACCATGGGCACCTTCCTGCGCAGTCCGGAACATTGAATGGATATTAGGCCGCGCCCGCAGGCCGCGCGCAAGAAGAAAAGCGGACCTCGCCCGTCCAGTTTTGGCGCGTTTGATGCGTTGGGCTGGCGTCGTGGCAAGCCAACCGTTCGGCAATAGGCGCGCAGCATTTTGGCCGCGCTGTAAAATGACAAACCTGCCGGGAGGCTTCGCTGTGAGCCGCAATGATTCCGTGCGGACTGTGGAGCGTTGGGAATTCCATCATCGCAGAGCGGCAGCTGACAGGGATTCGCGTGGTCAGAGATTCAAGTAGCAACCGCAGGCTGCCGCGCTCGCTCGCCTTGAAAACCCCGGTCCGATCTCTACTTTGCACGGGCGTAGATATCTACTTCATTGTTGGCGGTCCAGTAGATGTTGCAGGCATCTACTGCCAAATCCATTACCCGGCGGCTGCGACTCGCCCAGACGGTTTCGACGTCGCCACCGTCCTTCGGGGCGCGATATATCGCCTCGCCGTAGTCGCCGTAGTTCACCCAATAGATGTGTGTGTCATCAATCGCGTAGATAGCCGGCTGCGCATTGGGAACAATCGTCTTGCCTGCTCCCCCAGCTTTGGGCATGGCCATGATACCGGGCGGGGTGTCGCTGAGAATGGTGTAGTAGAGGTGTTCGTCATCCACCGCCAGCAAGCTTGGCCAGTCTGATATGGAAACAAACGATTCGACGACCGAGGTCGGTCCGCCGCCAACCGGCATCGACAAGAAAGCGACGCCGTTGGCCCGGCTGTCGTCCATCCAGTACAGGGTCGCGGTATCGGCCAGAAGGCCGGCGATACCGCCCGCGCGCAGGAGCGTCTTGGCGGTATCGGTGGACGGGTCCCATCCCATGAGCACCTGTGGCGTGCCCCGGCCGCTAACCACCCAGAAGATATCCCCGTTCGCGTTCCCCACCACCGATTGGACCATAGAAGTGGCAAGATCCGGGGGATTGTCGAACAACGACACCTGCCCTGTCTGAAGATCCAGGCGAGCCACGTGCGTGTAGTTGATGTAGCCGTTGTCTATCGCGCCTTGCGAGTAGAAGAGCGCTTCCCCTCGAGCCGTCAGCTGGGCCGGGATGTTGCCACCAAGGCGGAATATGGTGCGGGCGCCGGTGCTGAGCGAAAAGCCAACAATCTGGCCCTCCAGAGGAACATCGGGGGCATTGACACCCACGAAGACTCGATCTCCCACGAGCGCGATGCCCGAACCAAGCAGCGTGCCTTCGAGATCGCCCAGGCTGGTCGGCGTCCGAGGCGCCAACGTGCACGGAAGAGCTGCGGCGCCAACATCCGGCACTGATTGTGTGCCAGGTCGGTCTTGCCCGCGCTCAATGCGTCTGCCTCGCCCAGACTCCACCCGTCACGGACAGTCGCTCCATCCAGGTCGTGGTCTGTCCCCGAGTCCCCGCCCGCATCCGGTCCTGGCTGGGTGGCCAGGTCGGTCTTGCCCGCACTCGAGGCGCCTGCCTCGCCCGCGCTCCCCACGTCAAGAACGGTCGTTCCACCCAGGTCGGGATTAGTGCCCGAATCCCCGCCGTCGACAATTCGCAAAGGAAGTCCATGTCGACCACAGCCAGCCATCGCAGCCAGCGCGAGGCTGCAGACCGCAAGTACCAAGTGAGGCGTAAGACTCTTCATCGGAGGTTTCTCTGAGCTGGCTGCGATTGTATCAGGACGCGAGAAGCTCGGCTGCGCCTTGCCCGCAATGCGGCCCGGAAGGCCGGCGAAGATGCGCTCGGCCAACATGTCACTTGCTAGAACAAGTAGTCGGTATTGATGAAATTCGACGTCCGCCCGAGCAAAATGTCGCGCAGAAGGTCGTGGTTGGTCTCGTCCTCGGGGGCGGCCACCATGCTGCGAATGGAGAGGCAGCGCAGGGCATCGGAAACCGACAGGGTGGACTCGGCGCTGTCCTTGCGGCCGGTGAACGGGTACGCGTCCGGGCCGCGCTGGGATTGGGCATTCAGGTTCACGCGACAGACCTGATTGGCCAGAACGTCCACCAGGGGGCCGACCACCTTGGCGTCCTGCCCGAACACGCTGGCCTGTTGCCCGTAGTTCGAGTTCTCGATGAAATCCATGACCTCGGCGATGTCGTCGTAGGCCACGACCGGAACCACAGGGCCGAATTGCTCGACTGAAAAGAGCGACATCTGCGCGGTGACTGGATACACCACTGCGGGGAAGTAGAAGGTGCGGTTGGCAAGGCCGCCGTAGCGGTTGGCGACGTGGGCGCCTTTGCCGACGGCGTCGTCGACCAGAGCCTGCATAATGGCGGCCTTGTCGATCTCAGGCAACGGCGTGAGCCTCACGCCCGGCTCCCAGGGCAAACCAAAGGGCAGGGCATCGACCGCAGTCGAAAGCTTGTCGACGAAGCGATCGGCGATCGATCGGTGGACAAAGAGCAGTTTCAGGCCGGTGCAGCGCTGGCCGTTGAACGACAGGGCGCCGACCACGCATTCGCGCACAGCCAGATCCAGATCAGCGTCGGGCAGCACGATGGCGGGGTTCTTCGCGTCCAAACCCAGAATGCAGCGCAGGCGGTTGGGGCGCGGGTGCTGTTTCTTGAGAATGTTGGCCGCGCGTGACGACCCGATGAAGGCCAACGCCGCGACGTCGCCCTTTTCCACCAGCGGCCCGGCCACCGCGCGACCCTCGCCATTGAGAATGTTGACCACGCCCTTGGGGAACGATTCGGCAAACCCTTTGAGCAGGGGCGCCTGGCACAGCATCCCGAAGCGCGGCAGCTTGGCCACCACGGGATTGCCCATGATGATGGCGGGAATCAGCGTGGTGAAGGTTTCGTTGAGCGGATAGTTGAATGGGCCCATGCACAGGGTCACCCCGAGGGGCGCGCGGCGGATCTGGGCCAGGATGCCCGCGGTGCGAGAGAATCGCCCGGCTGTCCGGTCCAACTCCTTGAGCGCCTCGACCGTTTCCAGCGTGTACTGGATGGTGCGATCGAATTCCTTCTCCGAATCGGGTCGCGTTTTGCCGATCTCCCACATCAGGAGGCGCACGACTTCCTCGCGCGTCTTCTGCATGGCGGCCACAAAGGCCTGCACCGCCTCGATGCGGCCGCCGACTTTCATGGTTGGCCACGCCCCGCGGCCGTTGTCAAAGGCGCGCGCAGCAGCGGCCAAGGCGGTCAGGGCTTCTTCGCGCGAAAGCGCGGCGTGGCGGCCGAGCAGGCGGCGGCTGGTGACGCCGTCGCGGGTCACGCACACCGGTGAAGTCACCTCGCGGCTGTCACCGGTCCAACGCCTGACCTCGCCGTCGACCAAGTAGAGGTCGCCGTGCGGATAGGTGGCGCCGTTGGGCGCGAAATCCGCGGCCGGCGGAATGTCCTCGATCCGTGGGAAAAGCCCATCAATGCGCGCTTTCACGTCCGCCGCTGGCATGGATACACCTCGCAAGGTTGAATTTCGGAAGATGGTACACGGCTTGTTGCCGGAGGTTCAGGAGATGTGTTGGCGCTCAGGTCGCAAGCGGACGCGCATGATACACTTGCCGCATGGCTTCGCGGACAGGCATGCTGACTATTGTCGTGGTCGGTGTGGGCCTTTGCCTGCTTGCATGTCTGGGCGGTCGCGGTGGTTCGGGCGACAACAGCGATGATTGCACCGGCCACTGCGAGCGAAGTCCAGGTTGGCCGGGCGAACCCACGATTGTGGTTGCGCCGGGCGGCGCCCTGATCGCCGCCATAGAGACGACACCAGGGGAGTCGGGGTCGGATTCTGGCGCGCCGATCACATGCGGGGTGGTCGACTCAGATGGAAGTCCTCTGCCAAGCGAAAAGGTGTGTCCAGCGTCGTCGCCTGATGGCGGCGTGGTGACGAACGCTTGCGCCACGCGGTACACCTGTGGCGCTTGCAGCCAGGTGTGGCTGGACCTCGGCTTGGGTCGGTGCTCGTTCACCCTCATCGCCACCACGGGCGAACGACGGACAGTCGAGGTGCGCCGCTACGTCACAGGGCATCTGACCTGCCGGGCCGGGTGCGGCGGTCCCTGGATCGACCAGACGATCACCGTTACCGATCCCTCGCAGATCGCCGTCCCCTTCTCTCCACCCGACGGAGGGGTCAGCGACTCCGATGGCGGAGCCAGAACCGGGGCCGGCGTTTTCACGCAGCTTTCCGCCGGCTCGGGACACACGTGCGGGCTGCGCGCCGACCGGAGCGTGGCCTGTTGGGGTGCCAGCGCCTACGGATCCGCGGCAGGAGGATCTTTTGCGCAGATCACCGCTGGCGACAGTCACACCTGTGGGCTACGGGACGACGGCAGCGCGACCTGCTGGGGCGACAACTCCCGACGACAGTCCACTTCCCCGCTAGCAACGTTTACCCAGCTTTCCGCCGGCTGTCAGTACACCTGCGGGCTGCGGGACGATGGCAGCGCGACCTGCTGGGGCGACAACTCCTACGGCCAGTCCACTGCACCGCCAGACGCTTTCACCCAGATTTCCACTGGCTGGATGCAGACGTGCGGGCTGCGGGACGATGGCAGCGCGACCTGCTGGGGCGACAACTCGTACGCACAGGCTGCTGCACCAGCAGGAACCTTCACCCAGCTTTCCGCCGGCTGGGTCCACACCTGCGGGCTGCGGGCCGACGGCAGTGTCACCTGCTGGGGCGACAACTCCTACGGCCAGTCCACTGCACCGCCAGGCGCTTTCACCCAGATTTCCACAGGGTGGATGCACACCTGCGGGCTCGGGGTCGATGGCAGTGCGACCTGCTGGGGCGGCACCTCCGCTGGGCAGGCGCCTGCCCCAGCAGGAACCTTCACCCAGATTTCCGCAGGCTGGAGGCACACCTGCGGGCTGCGTACCGACGGCAGCGCGACCTGCTGGGGCGACAATTCCTTCGGGCAGGCGAGTCCCCCGGCAGGTATCTGACCCGCTTTCCGTCGTAGACGAAGGGATCGAGTACATCCCCGAAGTCGTTCCTTCTGACGTTTATCCGACCGCAACACAGCCGGTAGTTCGACCACTCGTAGATCGATCGCCAGCTTCGCGATTTCGGCGCGAAGTGATCCGCAGAACGAGATCCGCTCACGGGATGAATTCGAAAGCACGAGTATGCGCAGACTTGATGATAGGCGGTCATCAAGTGGTCGAGCACCCTGGTCCAGTAGTTGGGAAACTGCTCGGTAGGGATGTCGCTTCCGCGGTCAGCGATCTTCTTGAAGCGCTTGCCATTCGTACGAGGGTGTCGCGAAGATCTTCCAACCATCCCCGCGATGGCGCACATGCCTGGCTGTCGGACTTTGAGGTCAAGACTAGCTGGTTCAGGCGCCCGCATCACCGGGATCATGTCTTCGATGCCCTCCCATTCTGCGCGCCATGCTCTCGCCGAAAAGCAGTCCAGCGAACCCAGAAGCGATCGATCTCCCCGAGCGATGCACCTAGAAGCCGATCGACTCGCTCGATGTCTTGCTTCGATGGGCTAGGTTGCAGCGCTAGCTTCATCGCTTCGGAAATTGCCGCCTCGGCCTCGAACGAACGCGGTTCTTTGAGGTCAAAGGCCTCGCTTGCAAGCCAGGCGTCGACGTCTCCTCGCCGGACGAAGTCGCGGCGCTGCAGCGTGACCTTGGCATTGGAGAAATCCAAGTCGAACCATGCGTCTTTCCCGTTGTCAAAGGACGGCTCGACCGAGGCCAAAACGAGGGGCGAATGCGTGGCGGCGACGAGCTGCACGAACTGGATCTGCTCGGTAGTGCGGCACTTCTGATAGATGGCGGCGGTGCGCTTCTCGAAGTCGACGCCAGCGCCGGCGCGAGCTTTTCCAGGCTGTCAGCGGCGTAGCGCCTGGTTAGCTCGGCGGCGAGATACTTGGCGTGGAAGTCGGTTAGCCGCACGGATGACCTTGGCGACAGGATAACGCGAAAGCGCCTGCGGCGGGGACATCCGGCAATCGCAGCCGCCAGGGTCGTGAAACGCACGGCGAATCCGAATCGGCCGTCGCTCAGGCAACCCGTTCGCCGCTCGAATAACGCGCAGCGGCTCATGTCCCCGCCGTCGCATCAACCTGGGCGGGTTCTTGGCGGGTTTGTCCCCTATACTCCGCGCTCCTGGCCCGCCGGCCGTTACCCGTGGCGCATGAAGACACACCCAAAGCACCAGCCCATTGCCGTGGTCGGGGTCGCCGCCCTTTTCCCGGGCTCGATCGACAAGGACGGCTTCTGGCGGGACATCCTGGCTGGCCGCGACCTCATCACCGATGTGCCGGCCAGCCACTGGCTGATTGACGACTACTACGATCCGGACCCGCGCGCGCGCGACAAGACCTACTGCAAGCGCGGCGCGTTCTTGCCCCAGGTGGATTTTGATCCGGTCGAGTGGGGCGTGCCGCCGTCCATCCTCCCGTCCACCGACACCAACCAACTCCTCGCGCTCATCGTGGCGCAACAGGTGCTGGAGGACGCCTGCGGCGGTTCGTTCAAAGATCTGCCGCGCGACCGCGTGAGCGTGATCCTGGGCGTGACCTCGGCGCAGGAACTGCTCGGCTCCATGGTCAGCCGG
>PMCR01000278.1 GCA_003155465.1 Myxococcales bacterium
ATGGGCGCGGATGTGGCCATGGCCAGTGCGACCGCGCTGGGCGTGTGGGATCGCGCAGCCGAGATCGAATTCGCTCCGGGTGTCCGTCTACACGATGTCGTGTTTCCGCGGCCTGTGTTCGACGAGGCCGCACGAAGTGAGCAACGCGCGCGCCTGACCGCGACCGAGTGGGCCCAGCCCGCGCTGGGTGCCGCCAGTCTGGCGTTGCTGGCGATCTTGCGCGAGGCGGGCGTGCGCCCGGCGGCGGTGGCTGGGCACAGCTTCGGCGAGTTGACTGCACTTCACGCTGCGGGCGTCTTGACCTCCGAGGATCTGCTTCGGCTCGCGCGCCGGCGTGGCGAATTGATGGCCGCGGCAGCGGAGGCACCGGGAGCCATGACCTCAGTGGCGGCGCGGCGCGAGGACGTGCAGCCCTTGCTCGACAAGTGGAAACTCGACGTCGTCGTGGCCAACCACAACAGCCCGAAGCAGCTCGTGCTGTCGGGCGCGACCGAGGCCATTGCGGAGGCAGAACGGCGTCTGGGCGAAAAGGGCATCACAGCGACGCGGCTTGAAGTGGCGACAGCCTTCCATTCGTCGCTGGTCAGCCAGGCGGCCTTGCCGCTGCGCGAGTTCCTCGCTGGCGTGTCCATGGCAGCGCCAACCATTCCGGTGTTTGCCAACACCAGCGCGGCTCCCTATCCCAGCGAGCCCGAGGCCATGCGCGATCTGCTGGCCCATCAGCTTGCCAAGCCGGTTCGTTTCGTCGAGCAGATCGAGGCCATGTACGAGTCTGGCGTGCGCACCTTCGTCGAGGTGGGGCCGGCTCGCGTGCTGACCGGGCTGGTCGGCCACATTCTCAAGGCGCGGCCGCATCGAGCGATCGCCCTTGACCGCAAGGGACGGCCGGGCTGGGCCAGCCTGCAACAGGGGCTTGCCCTGCTGTCGGTCGCGGGCGTGGCCGTGAACTATGCGCAGCTTTGGGCCGCGTTCGCGCCGGTGGCCGACCCGCGCACGCGCCGCAGGCCCGCCATGGCCCTGCCGATGAATGGATCGAGTTACGGGAAGATCTATCCGCCCGTGCAAGGAGCAGTCGCATTGCCCAAGCCCAATCCCCCTTCACCCCCAGCCGAGCCTGCGTCGAGCCACGCAGCCCCGGCGCCTGTCGCCGCGTCAGCGCCGAGTGGCGATCCGGCTGTGCAGCTCGCCTGGGTGAATGCCTTTCAAGAAAGCCAGCGCCAGACAGCCGAGGCCCACGCGGTCTTTCAGCGCGCCATGGCCGAGTCGCACGCGGCGTTTTTGCGCGCGTCGGAAGCTTCCCTGGCCAATCTGGCCAGCATGCTGGGGGGAGTGTCGGCGTTATCGTTGCCCGCGCAGCCCGAGATGCCGGCTTGGGCGCCCGCCGTCAGTATCGCCCCGCCCATCTCGGCGGTGATGGCACCGGCGCCGGTGGCCACCGCGATTGCTATGCCGGCCGCGCCGTTTGCGCCGGCGGCGCCCGTGGCCGCGCCGGTGGCAGGGTTGGCCCAGCCCGCAACTCCGCCGCGCGGAGCCCCGGCGGCCGTCTCGGCCGCGCCGACCGCCATTTCTCTTGCTGATTTGCAGGCCCTGATGTTGGGCGTGGTGGCGGCCAAGACTGGGTACCCGGCCGAGATGGTGGGATTGGACATGGACCTGGAAACCGATCTCGGCGTCGATTCCATCAAGCGCGTCGAGATTTTGTCCGCCGTGACGGAGAAAGCGCCGGGGTTGCCCGAGGTGAGCGCGGCACGCATGGCCGGCATGCGCACCTTGCGCGAGATGGTTGCGTATCTGGGCGAGCAGGCGGGCTCTGTCGCTGCCGCGAGCGAGGGCGTCGGAGGCAACGGCAAGGCTCAGGCTGTCGGCAGCCCCGCGCTCAGCGAGCCGCCGGCGCCCAGTCCAGAGCCGATGGTCCAGGCAGCGATCGGGCGCTTCGCGCTGCGAGCGATTCCCACGGCCGCACTGGGGCTGGCCACGCCGGGCCTGGTGGCAGCCCGCGGCCTGGTGGTGACCGACGACGGAGTCGGGGTCGGGGCCGCCTTGATCGAGAAGCTCGGCGCCCGCGGCGCCGTCGCTCGCCTGGTTCACGAAATTCCGGCTGACGCGGATGCCGTCATTTTTCTAGGTGGCCTGCGCGCCGCCCGGTGCATCGAGGACGAGGTGGCGGTGAACCGCGAAGCCCTGCGCGCGGCCCGGGCGGTGGCAGCCCGCTTTGCCAAAGAAGGCGGGACCTTCGTGACCGTGCAGGATACCGGCGGCGATTTCGGCCTGTCCGGCTCTGAGCGCGCGTGGCTGGCCGGGCCAGCGGCGCTGGCGCGAACTGCCGCCATCGAGTGGCCATCGGCGCATGTGCGCGCCATCGACGTGGGCCGCGTGGGCCGTTCGCCCGACGAGGTGGCCGAGGCTTTGTGCGAGGAGTTGCTTTCTGGCGGTGTGGAGCGGGAAGTGGGGCTTCCTGTCGAGGGAACGCGGGTGGTGCTGCAGACGGTTCCGGCTCCGCTGCCGGCAGGCTCTGCCCTGCCCATGGATTCGCGGTCGGTGGTCGTGGTCTCAGGCGGGGCGCGCGGTGTGACCGCTGCCTGTGTGATCGAATTGGCGCGCGCCGCCCGCTGCCGCTTCCTCCTACTCGGCCGCACGCCGATCGAGGACGAGCCCGCCTGCTGTCGCAGTGTCGAGGGTGATGCCGATCTCAAGCGCGTGTTGCTGGCCGAGGCCAAGGGCCGGGGCGAGACCGCCAGCCCGGCCAAACTGGGCAGCCGCGTGGCCGCCATCCTGGCCGTGCGCGAGATCCGCCGCACCCTGCAGGCCATCGGCAGCGCCGGCGGCGAGGCCCGCTACGTTGCCGTGGACGTGAGCGACGTGAGTGCGGTGACCGAGGCGGTGGCGCAGGCCCGCGCGAGTTGGGGTTCCATCACCGGCGTCATCCACGGCGCAGGCACGCTGGCCGACAAGCTTATCGTTGACAAGACTGACGCCCAGTTCGCCAAGGTGTTCCGCACCAAGGTGGTGGGACTGCACGCATTGCTCGACGCTACCGTCGACGACGAGCTGGCCTTTCTGTTTCTCTTTTCGTCGGTGGCCGGTCATTCAGGCAACCAGGGCCAGGCGGATTATGCGATGGCCAACGAGGTGCTCAACAAGGTCGCCGCACTCGAGCAGCGCCGGCGTGGGCCGCGCTGCCTGGTGCGGGCGCTGGGCTGGGGGCCCTGGGACGGTGGCATGGTGGACGCCTCTGTGCGTGCGCGCTTCGCCGGTATGGGCGTGCCGCTCATTCCTCTTGATGTCGGTGCCCGTCTGATGCGTGACGAGTTGTGCGTGGCGGGCGACGCCGAGGTGGTGATCGGCGGCGCGGTGTCCGGACACGGTCTGGCCGAGCCGGCCGCGGCGCAGAAGATCGAAGCCGAGATTGTGGTGGACCGCACGCGCTGGGCTTTCCTCGACGGGCATCGCGTGCGCGGGACTGTGGTCGTGCCCGTGGCGCTGGTGCTGGAATGGTTCGCCCGCGCGGCACGGGCCTGCCGCCCGGATCTGACCATGGCTGCCTGCCGGGACGTGCAGGTGCTGCGCGGGATCCGCCTTCAGCATTTCGACGACGGCGCGGCCGAGCGATTCCTCTTGCGCGCACGCCAGCTTTCCAACGGCCACGAGGCCACCATCGCGGTCGAGCTTCTGGCCGCGGACGGCAGCCGCCACTACGCGGCCATCTGCGAGATGAAAGAGCGATCTCCGCTTCCCGATCGCACCCTGGCCGCGCCCGCCGACCTTCTGCCCTGGTCCGGCGCAATCTACGACGGCGAAGTTCTGTTCCACGGGCCCGCCTTTCAGGTGATTCGGTCAATCGACGGCATCGCCGACGGCGGGCTGACCGCTACCCTGGAGGGTGTCGGGGCGCGGGGATGGGCCGGTCCTTGGCAACTGGATCCGGCGTTGCTCGACGGTGGTTTGCAAGCCGCCGTGCTGTGGGCGCAGCGCAAGCTGGGCGCGGCCTCTTTGCCCACCGCCATTGCAAGCCTGCACATCTATCACCTGGGCCCGGCGGCAGGGATCGTCCGCTGTGTGCTGGCGGGCCGCGAGGCCTCGCAGAAGCGGGCCGTGTCTGATGCCGTGTTCTTGGCCAGCAACGGCAGCGTGGTGGCCGAGTTGCGCGGCATCGAGGTGCACGCACTCCCGCATGACGAGCGTCCCGCCGATCCACCCGAGGCGCCGGCTCCGCGACGGCGCGCCGGGAACGGCTCGCCCGCCCGGTCATGAGTTTTGCGCCCATTGCCATCGTGGGGCAGGGCTGCGTCCTGCCGGGCGCCCTGTCGCCCGACGAGCTGTGGCGCCTGGCCGTCGAAGCGAGGGTCGTGATCGGGCCTGCCCCGGCCGGCCGCTGGGGCATCGACCCGGCTTTGGTTCTGGCCACGAATCCCAAGGACACCCGCGATCGGACGCTGCACGATCGCGGGGGGTACGTACAGGGCTTTGACAAGGTTTTCGATCCGCATGGCTTCGCGGTTTCCGCGGACCAGATCGCCCCCCTCGATCCGCTCTTCCACTGGCTGCTCCATGCCGGGCGCGAAGCTTTGCGTGACGTGCACTTTCACGGTGAGCACGCTGGTGTGGTCATCGGCAACCTTTCCTATCCCTCGTCCTCGCTATCGCGCTACGCGGAGCGGTTTTGGATGCACGGGTTCGTGGGTGACGGAATCTGCGACCGCTTGGGGTTGCCCGAGGTGGACCCGCGCAACCGTTTCATGTCGGGCCTGCCCGCGCACTTTCTCGCCCAGTCTTTGGGATTGGGCGGCGTCGCATTCGCGCTCGATGCCGCATGCGCTTCCTCGATCTACGCCATCAAATTGGCCTGCGACCTGCTTGCCGACGGCCGCGCCGACCTGATGCTGGCCGGGGCGGTGAATCGTGCTGATGATCTCTTCATCCATCAAGGATTCACGGCCCTGGGCGCACTCAGCCCGACCGGACAGAGTCGGCCTTTCCATGCCGAGGCTGACGGCCTGATCCCAGCCGAGGGCGCAGCCCTGCTGGCGCTGCGACGGTTGGAAGACGCCCGCCGCGACGGCGATCGCATCCTCGGCGTGATTCGAGGCATCGGCCTGGGCAACGACGGCCGCGGCCGCGGCTTGTTGGTTCCGTCGCAAGAAGGCCAGGTGCGAGCCTTGCGCGCGGCCTACGCAGCGGCGGATCTCTCGCCGTCGGACATCTCGCTCTGCGAGTGCCACGCCACGGGAACCGGCGTCGGAGATGCGGTGGAGATCCGTGCCTTGGCCGAGCTGTGCGCCGGCCGGCGAGAGCCCTTGCCCATCGGATCGCTCAAGGCCAACCTGGGACATCTGATTACCGGGGCTGGCGCAGCCGGACTGCTCAAGGTTCTGGGCGCGTTTCGCGCCGGCGTTCGGCCGCCCACGCCCTCGCTCGACCGCCTCACGCCCGTGCTCGACGGTACGCCGCTGCGTCTGTTGCGGGTGCCAGAGCCGTGGAACGATCCGGTCCCGCGGCGCGCGGCCATCAGCGCCTTTGGCTTCGGCGGCAACAACGCACATCTGATCGTCGAGGAGCCCACCGGCAAGACCGCCCGCCTGCGCAGCAAGGTGGTCGCCGCGCTTCCGGAAGTGGGCATCATCGCCATCGGCGCCCGGATCGCCAACGGGAAGAGCGTGGCGGACTTCGCCGAGGCTCTCTTCTTGGGGCGTGCGCAGCTTGACGGCGATCGCGCAGCGACGGAGCAGGTGTCGCTCGCGCTCAAGGGCCTGCGTTTCCCCCCGAAAGATCTGGACGAGACGCTGCCCCAGCAGCTTCTCGTTCTGGCCGCGGCCCGCGAGGCGGTGGAGCAGGTGGCATCGACCCTGCCGCGCGAACGGACCTCAGTCGTGGTGGGCATGCAGTGCGATGCGGAGATCGCGCGCCACGGGGCGCGCTGGCGCGTGGCGGGCTGGGCCGAGGCGCTGGCTGAGTCGAAGGATTGGGCCGAGGCGGCGCGCGACGGGTTCGTGCCTCTGCTGGGTGCGGCGGGCGTCATCGGGGCCATGCCCAACATCGTGAGCAATCGCCTGAACAGTCAGTTCGACTTCTGCGGCCCCAGCCTCAGCGTCTGCAGCGAGGAACTTTCCGGCATTCGCGCCCTGCAGATTGCGCGCCGGGCTTTGCAGCAGGGTGAGATCGACGCCGCGCTGGTGGCCGCAGTGGACCTGTCGGCCGAGCCCGTGCACATTTCGGCCGCCGCCGCCTGTCTTCCCGCGGATCGGCAGCAAGCCGGGGACGCGGCCGTGGTACTGGTGTGTAAGCGGCTGGACGACATTCGCCGCGACGGGGACCAGGTGCTGGCGGTTATCGGCGACGAGCGCGGCAGGAAGCCGGGTCTGAGGCTGGGAGACGGCGGGGCTCTCAGCCTGCGCGCACTCTTCGGTCATGCCCACGCGGCCTCGGGGCTTCTGCATGTGGCGGCGGCGGCACTCTGTTGTGGCCACCGCGTGCTGCCAGGGGCGGGCTCGATCACGTCCTTCAAAGGAAAGGCGCCGTTCAGCGCTTTGATCGTGACCCAAGCCTTGGGCGGCCAAGAGGCCCGTACCTTCATCGAGGAGCCTCCCGCAGATCTGCGCCGTCCCCTCGCTGGCGTGTCGCCCGACGACGGACCAGGGTTTCTGGCGTGCTTGCGCGAAAGCGCGCGTTTGCCCGAGGCCCCGCTGCTTGTGCGTCCAGCGCACCGACCAGATCCGGCACTGCCGGCGTTGGGCCCGAAGGCGTCGGAAGTCACCACGAAGAGCGGGAGCGCCGAGCTGTCCGTGCAGATCATGCCGCCCGCACCCTGGTTGCCTCCGGTCTTGCCAGACGGGGTTGGTGCGCAGGTCGCCGTCGATCCGTCGCCTGCCCCGGCTGCGCCCGACCTGCAGGGGCCGATAGCCGAGGTCCTCGGCCGTGTTCTGGCCCATCGGCGGCAGATCGCGCAGGCCCACCAGGACCATTTGACCCAGCAGACGGCCGCACACCGGCAATTTCTTGAGGGCCGCCAGCGGGCCCTCGGGATCTTGCTGGGCGCGCGGCCCTTGTCCGTGCATCCCACGTCTTGTTCCGCAGTCGAGAAGGTAGACGAACCGACCGCAGCGACCACGATCGCGCGGCCAAGCGCGAGAGGCCAGGACGGCCCATCGACGAACCCAGGGCAGCCCCATGGCATTGGGTTCTCGCGCCGCGATCTGGAAACCCACGCCGCGGGCCACATTTCGGATCTGTTCGGTCCTCAATTCAAACCGCAAGACGAACACGCGGTCCAGGTGCGCATGCCCGAGCCGCCCTTGCTGCTGGCCGATCGGGTTGTGGGCGTGGAGGCCGTGGCTGGGTCGATGGGCCTGGGCACGGTGTGGACCGAAACCGACGTGCACGAAAATTCATGGTTCCTGCATCGCGGATTCATGCCCGCCGGGATCATGATCGAGGCAGGCCAGGCCGACCTGTTTCTCATCTCGTACCTGGGCGTCGATGCTCTCAATCAGGGACGGCGCCGGTATCGCCTGCTGGGTTGTGAACTGACCTACCACGGCAGCCTGCCCCGGCCGGGCGACACGCTTCGCTACGACATCCATGTGGACAGCCACGCGCGCCAAGGTGAAGTCCGCCTGTTCTTCTTTCACTATGATTGCGCCATCAACGGCCGACCCGCACTGACCGTGCGCCAGGGCCAGGCCGGCTTTTTCACCAGAGAGGAACTCGACGAATCGGCCGGTGTGCTGTGGACGCCCGAGGGCCAGGCGATTCGGCCCGAGGCGCGCCTGGATCCGCCCTCCGTGGCCTGCACACGCCGGCAACTGTCAGCCGCACAGGTGCGTGCGCTGTCTGAAGGCGACGTGCACGCCTGTTTCGGCCCCGGTTTCGAAGCCGGCCAGGCTCATGTGCGCACGCCCGCCATCCAGAACGGCAAGATGCTACTGGTCGAACGTGTGCTGGATTTCGACCCGTCGGGCGGGCCTTGGCGCCGGGGCTATCTGCGGGCGGTCACCAGCATTCGGCCCGACGACTGGTTCTTCGCTGGTCATTTCAAGAACGATCCGTGCATGCCCGGCACCCTGATGTTCGAGGGCTGTCTGCAGATGATGGCCCTCTACCTGGCGGGCATGGGCTACACCCTGGCCCGGGACGGCTGGCGCTTCGAGCCCGTGCCCGAGGAGATGTACCGCCTGCAGTGTCGCGGCCAGGTGGTCCCCACGTCGAAGGAACTGGTGTGCGAGATGTTTGTCGAAGAGGTGCACGACGGCCCGCTGCCCACTGTGTACGCGGACCTGCTGGGCACGGTCGACGGGTTGAAGGCCTTTCACGCGCGCCGGGTCGGCCTGCGCCTGGTGCCGGATTGGCCGCTGTCGAGCCGCCCGGAGCTTGTGCGGAAGGACACGGAATCCAAAACCGCGGCCGAGGTGAACGGCTTTCGTTTTGACCAGCGCTCGTTGCTCGCCTGCGCCTGGGGCAGACCGTCCGACGCTTTTGGGCCGATGTATGCGTGCTTCGACGGGCCCCGCCGGGTGGCGCGACTGCCTGGCCCGCCCTACCATTTCATGAGCCGCGTGAAGCGCATCGAGGGCGAAATGGGCGTGTGTCAGGCCGGCGCGAGCATCGAAGTCGAATACGACGTGCCGGCCGAGGTTTGGTATTTCGCGGAGAACGGCCATCCCGTGATGCCCTTCTGCGTGTTGCTGGAGGCGGCCCTGCAACCCTGCGGCTGGTTGGCCAGTTTCGCGGGCAGTGCGCTTGACACTGACCAGGATCTCGCATTCCGCAACCTCGACGGCACGGGCCAGATGCTCGCCGAGGTGCTGCCCGCGGCCGGTTCGCTGCGCACCATCGCGACGCTGGACAGCGTCTCACGTTCGGGCGGGATGATTCTGGAATCGTTCCGCGTGCGCTGTCTCTTGGGCGAGACGCCGGTCTACGAGATGCGGACCGGCTTTGGTTTCTTTCCCGCGGCGACCTTCGAGAATCAGGCTGGTCTTTCCACTACACCTGGGCAGAGCGCGGAACTGGACGCCGCGTCCGACTTCTTGGTCGATCTCACGGCCCGGCCGGCACGCTATTGCCAAGGCTCGTTGCGCTTGGCCGAGCCCCGCTTGCTCATGCTCGACCGCGTGAACGCTTGCGATCCGCGCGGCGGCCGCGTCGGGCTGGGTGCTTTGCGCGCAGAAAAGTACGTGAACCCGGCCGAGTGGTTCTTCAAGGCGCATTTCTTCCAGGATCCAGTGCAGCCCGGATCGTTGGGACTAGAGGCCATGCTGCAGCTCCTGCAGTTCCACATGCTTCACGCCGGGCTTGCCGAAGGCATGTCCCATCCGCGTTTCGCGCCCATCGAAATTGGCCGGTCCATCACCTGGAAGTACCGCGGTCAGGTGGTGCCGCACAATCGCTTGATCACCATCACCGTGGATATCACGGAGCAGGGTCGCGACGCGGCCGGGCCCTTTTCCGTGGCAGAGGCGTCGCTTTGGGTGGACGGCAAGCGCATCTACCAGGTCACGGGACTTGGAATGCATATCGTGGATGCCAAGGCCGAGGGCGGGCGCGATGTATGGGCGAGCGGCGGGGCTGGCCGGTCGAAGACGGCCGCGGAACTGCTGCCAGCCACGCGCGACTATTGGCGCAGCCTGCTGGCTGGCACGGCTCCACCGGTCGAGGATATTTGTCGCGGCATGGTCCTGCGCTTCTTGCGACAACTTCACATCACGGACCCCCGGGCGCTTGAGGCGGCTCGCCTCGGTGGAGTCATTTTTCTGGCCAACCACCAGGTGACGGTTGAATCCACCATCTTTGCAATCGTGGCCTCGGCGTTGATGGGCGCGCCCTTGCTCACCCTCGCGCGCGTCGAGAATCGGACCTCCTGGCTCGACCAGTTCATGCGGCACGCGTTTTCATTTCCGGGGCTGCGCAGTCCGCGCATGTCGCAGTATTTCGATCGCAGCGACAGCGCCTCGCTGCCCGGAATCATCCGCGAGATGTCAGCCGATATGCTGGCCAGCGGCCGCAGCGTGATGGTCCACGTCGAGGGAGCCATGGCCCACAGTTGTCGCACGCCGGTGCGGAAGCTTTCGGGCGCGTTCGTCGATATGGCCGTTGAATTGGGGCGGCCGGTTGTTCCTGTGCGCTTTGTGGGCGGCCTGCCTGTGGCGCCAGTTCCTCACGAGATCGACTTTCCCGTGGGCATGGGCCAGCAGGACATCCACATCGGCCGTGCTCTTGCGCCAGAGGAACTGGGGCCGCTCAATTATCGCGACCGCCGCCAGCGTGTCATCGACGCCATCAACAACCTCGGTCCACCCAACGACGTGGAAGAGCCGTGGTCCCCTGAGCCCGCCTTTGCGGGTGCCGTGCGCGCATGGTCCGAGAGCACGGGCGCCGACCTGGGCCATGCCGCTATGTTCTGCATCTTGGAGCAGCTTCCCGACCCTTGCCCCGAGATAGCCGGCCTGGTCTCAGGCGCGCGCGCAGGCGAGCTGCAGGTGTCGAGCACGCCCGAGGGTAGTTGGTTGGCCGAGCTTGCCCGTCGCCTCTTCGGGCCTCGCGGACCGAAAGTGGTCGAGGGCTGAGGCACTCCGGATCAGTTCGCTTCCCCCAGCTGGAGCCGTCCTTCCTGGCGTTGGCCGGAAAGCAGCCCGCGACTGTGGGTAGGTTCATTCGGTGTGGTGATCTGATAGCCCAACTTCCGCAGTTCGCGGGTCGCGATTGAGGGATTTCGCATAGTTAGGTCTTCTGGTTGGCACTACATCTTGGCGTTCATGAAGGCCGTGCGTAGACGTTGTGGAAGCCTCAGGCCGAGGCGGGCCAGCAGGTGTGCCGCTCCCGTCTGCCGCTCCCGTCCGTGCCGCTCCCGTCCGAGGGTAGCGGTCAGGATTCTGCCCCTCCTGTCCGTGCCCCTCCGGTCTGCCCCTCCGGTCCGCCCCTCCGGTCCGCCCCTCCGGTCCGAGGGTAGTTGTGCCCCTCCCGTCTACCGCTCACGGCCGAGGGTAGTTGCACATGCTGGCCGGCCCCTTCCGTGCCGCCCCCGTCCGTGGGGAAAGCCCGTCGGGAAAGCCCCGGAAAGCCCGTCCGAGGGTAGTAGTCAGGATTTTGTTCGAGAGTAGTCCGCGACGGGCGAGGATGAGGTGCGATCCAGCGGATGGAGATCGCGCAGTGGAACGAGCTGACGCGCCGAAACCGGACATCGTTTGCGGCTATTCAGTGGTCTTCTTCAGCACAAGGCCCAGGGGTCTGTTCACCAGCCGACCGTCGACTGCCTGACAAACCCGTGCCGCGGCGACATCATCACCGAGGCGCACTGCCGACTGCGCGGCCGGTCAGGCCGGCGCCGCATCCATGGAAGGCAGGGCGCTCTCGGCCAGCTCCGCTGTCTCGCACGCCACGCGTGCAAATTTCCGCATCCACCAAGTCCCGAACGGAAACAGCACGTTGGCAACGCCTTCCCGGAAACTGTCAAACGCGGCACGGTACTTCGCGACAAACCCATCGTTGCGGCGCAAAGTTTGGGTCCGTGGCACCTTCCCCTTGGCCGCCGCCCGCGGATTCAAGTTGAAATGCGAAACCTCAGTCCGGGGGCTGCCGAAAGGATTTTGGCCCAGCACGGCCTCTCGACCCAGAACTTGGCGGCCAGCTAGGACCCGTCGCTGCCGGTGTTCGGCTTCAGCAGCTCGGACCCGCTCGGTCACCCGCTTGGCCCACTCGTCGGGGGTCAGGTCAGTAAATCCACGAGGCCGCACCATGGGTAGCGTGACTGTTTCCGGCTGGCCGCCCTTGGCGCGGAAAAAGTGTTTGGGTCTGGTGGCGGTCAGCGGGTGATTCGCGATCATGGCCTGAAACGAGTTAACGCCGGGCCAGTCTTCGGCGGTATCGACCAAGCCCGCGGCCATCGGGTTGGCCAGAGCGTAGACGGTCTTCTCCAAGATGTCATGGGGCTCGACCAACTCGACGACGGAAGTGGGGGCAGACGACCAGAGGGACTCGAAGCGTTCGAGATGGACGTTCTGGCAGCGCGCGAGCAACCCGTGAAAATGTTCAATGAAATCGGGGAATCGGCCTTCGCCGTCGTAGATTCCCACGTGGTGGTGGTCGCTCATTGCGCAGGCAAAGATGACTTCCACCTTGGCCCGCGTAGCGGCTAGGGCAAGGCAGTAGATGAAGGCGTTGTTGGTTTCCCGGTCCGGACGGAGGAAACAGCGCCGTTCTGAGCAGCGACGCGTGATCATGTAGGTGCGGCCGGGGACGACCTGGCGAGGAAGGCTCATGCCGAAGTTGTCGGATGCGGCGGCCGGAAGTTGCTTCAAGAAGTACCCTCGGACGGAATCCGGGGCATCTGCGGGAGCATAGCCGTTTTGAACGGGGT
>PMCR01000154.1 GCA_003155465.1 Myxococcales bacterium
CCGAGGTGGCCAACGGCGGCACGCTTTTCCTGGACGAGGTGGGCGAATTGCCCAGCGATGTGCAGCCCAAGATCCTGACGTTCCTCGACTCGGGCCGTTTCCGCAAGCTGGGCGGCGTGGCTGAGCAGACCAGCTCAGCGCGCGTGGTGGCCGCCACCAACCGTGATCTGCAGAAACAGATCGCGGCGGGAGCCTTTCGCGAGGATCTATGGTTTCGCCTCTCGGTGTTCCGCATCGACGTGCCCCCGCTGCGCCAGCGCCCCGAGGATCTGCTGCCGCTCGCCCACGCCATCCTGGCCGATCTGGCGGCTGAACTGGGCCGCCGCGAGGTGCGGCTGGGCCCGCACGCGCTGGAGCGCATGGCGCGCTACCCGTTCCCCGGGAACGTGCGCGAACTGCGCAGCGTGCTCGAACGCGCGCTGGTGCTGGCTGCGGGGCCCGAGCTTGATCTCGATGTGCTGGCCGGCTCGGCCGCGCCATCCGCGATGCCAGCCGGCGACACATTTCGCGTCGAAGGCCCGCCCATTGACATGGAGGATCTCCAGCGCCGTTATGCGCGCCACGCCCTCGAACAGCTTAGCGGCAAGCGCATGGAAGCGGCCCGCGCGCTCGGGATTTCCTATCCGACCTTTCTCAAGCGCATCGGCAGTGACGAGGAGCCGCAGTAGATGCGGTCACAAGGCCAACAATCGAGACTACATCAAGCCGAGCTACCCCGCGTTCCGCATCACCGGAACGCGCCGTCGTCGCCAACCCATCCACCCCCCGCAGGCGACGATCAATATCAGTGCGACGACCGAGAGCGCTGTCCCCAAACGCTGATTCGGCGTTCCCCGATATGCGATGGACACATCCGAATGACCGGGCAGCGCCGTCACTATCATTCGTCCCCAGTCGCCGGCTTGGTCGCCAACGCTCTGCTTGCCATTGACGCTGATCTCCCACCCGAGCCACGCCGTCGTGCGCACGAGCAGCTGGCCACCCGCAGCGGAATCGATCGCAAACCGCCTCCTCCCAGGCTCCCACTTGATATTCGTGATGGTGCCCTCACCACTCAGCCATTCCACGGGAGAGAACGTGCGCGGGGGCAACCCACGGTTGGATTGGGTCAACGGCTGATATTCCGATACATCTTCCAGCAAAGCCTCGTTCTTGGCATTGATGTGAATGAGGCCTCTAAAATCCTGGATCGGCCCGGCGCTGGCGTCACCTTCCTGCCCGGCCTTGCCCATCTTCTCTAGCAGAGCATCCGTCCGCTCGCTGTCGCCCTTGTTCCAGTCCACGAAGGCCATCGTGGTCGCGAAGGCCTGAGTGGACATCCAGAGACTGACCAGCCAAACCGGCACGCGCCACAAGAGATCCTTGCGCTGCCGGCTTCGGGTCGTCAGCAACAGCACGTATCCCCAAAGCGGCATTGTGGCCACCGTCAAGATGGCCATCCACCGCCATGCGAATTGAATCGTGTTGAGGACCGGGAAGAGCCGGTAGATCCCCCGGGACAGGTCGGTCATCATCATCGCAGAGATACCGGCCATGGCCAGCAGAGCAGCGATCCGTCGTTCCTTCACTTCGCCGTTCAGATGACCGCTGCGCCGGAGGAGCCCGAAAGCCGCTATCGTCACCAGACAGCCGAATACAAAGGCCGGCACCATGCTGCCGTCAAAGCCTTCCGCCGTCTTGAGAGACAGTCGGCTCAATTCCGGTGCCAGCAAGCGCTTGAAAGGCAGCACAGTGTCGTCGGCGGTGAGAGTCTTGATATGGACGTATTTCTGGTCCTGAATGGCCGACGCCAAATAGAAGGCGTCCAGGCCAATGCCTGCCAGCATCGGCACGAACCCTCGGCGAATCCAGCGAACCACGTCAGACCAACCGCGCGAGGTGATGAGCGCAGCGAGTCCGATGCAGCATGCGCCAAGCAGAAGTAGCGCCGGGTGGCACAGGGCATAGGCTGCGGTGACCAGAATCAGGGTGAAGCGAGCCACCAGGCCGGGACTGTCGATGCTGCGCAGGAGCGCCACAAACAACCAGGGAAGCAGCGCCATGGCCCAGATCTCGGCGAGCGCGCCGCGCACGTAGACATCCATCAGTGCATAGGGCGAAAGCAGTGTCAGGACGGCCACCAGCCCAGGCAGCCAACGATGGCGCCGCGCAAAGAGCATGCCGGTAAGTCGAGCCATCCCGAGGGCCATGACGAGCAGGGCCGTCCAGAATGACAACAGCACGCTGGTTGAAATGGACAATCCCAACCCGACCGAGAAGGGGAGCACGCTGTACATGCAGAACGGGCCGTAGAAGTGGAACGTCGGACTTCCGAGACCGACAAACGTGTGCTCCATCCAGCGTGGGTACAGGATGCCGTGACGAAATTGCTCGGCCCATTCATAGCTCCAGATGACGTTCGGCGCGTAGGAATGGGACATGGGATACCGGCCATCAACGGCGTGAAGCGTGACTACATAGAGAGCCGGAATGATGAGCAGAAGCCAGGGATTCGCCCGGCGAGCCGCGCTCGCCACCGAGACGGCCCAGGCGAACGGAGTGGACACCGCCCTAAATTGCCGTGCGCGCGTTTCTGGTTCATCGGGAGCGGCGCCACGGATCGTTGGACTTGCTCTTTCGCCGTCGCAAGGAGGCGTGTCCGAGGAACCCTGTGACACATCGCTGGTCGACCACTCAGCGGCGCAGCTAGCATCGCTTTCAGCTATCGACACCCCGTGTCCGAGCGAGGCAGCGCCGCTCGATATTGTGCAGGCGGCCATGTTGGTATAGATCCCGTGGAGTTCGTCACTGTGGGCCCTAGCGATCTCGTCCCACCCTCCGTAGGAAGGTAGATCGATGGGCTTCTTGAGTCCGCCAAACGCAAGCCGTGTGCCACGCGCCGATAGCCGAAAAACCCGGCCAAACCAAGGCCCGGGACAGCGGCCGAGTGGAATTTCAGGACGCCCGTGTCGCGGTCATGTCGTTCAGGTTGACCAGCAGAGCGGTCGCACCCTGCCCAAGAGGACCCTGGCCGCGATGCCACCACCCGACAGAGGCTGCCCAGCCACTCGCCGCGCCCCCCACCCCAAATCACGAGTGGGGGCAGGGCAGCGGAGCCTGGGCGAAGCGATCAAGGTCACATCCGCAGAAACCGGTTGGAATCAACTGCACCTCGTGCTCGCGGAACTCCTTCCAGCACACAGATTGCGCCCTCGCACCCGCCCCGCGGACCCGCCGTCGCACGCACGCGGGCGCGCCCGCGCACAGACGCGCGGCACTTCCACATCGGACCCTATCGACATAGCTGTGAGCCAGCAGGCTGCGCACGCCCGCTATGGCTGCTGACCCCGGCTTGCAACCACAGTGAACATCTCAAGCCACGTGTTACTCGGAACAAATAGCTGCCGATGGCGCACCACTCTTGAATTGGTGTGGCCAGTCTGCCAACGGAATGAAAAAATCTTTCCGGCTCGGCTTCGAGCTGCAAGGATGTTTCACCATGCCTCGCGCAAAGTCGCGCCGTTGCGTGCTTCGGAGCGGGCACGGAGCTTGCTACATGCCAAGCATCGATGTTCTCCCCGTCTACCCTTCCTGCTGCCCTTCTCCTGCTTGGCTTGGCCGAGCCGGGGCAGCCGGCTGCGCTCCGGCTTGCTGCGCTGCCGCCCGACGCTGAACTGGGCCGTTTGCTATGGGAACGCGCTCCCGACCTGGCGGCTGCCCGTGCCCGCGTGGCCACGGCGCGCGCGCAGATCGTCCGGGTCGAGACGCTGCCCAACCCCACGCTGGACCTAAGCTGGAACACCATTCCCGTGGGCGAGACCAATCCGCCCGGGCTTTCCAACCGCATGGCCAATGTCCCCAACTACAGCGTGGGGTTGACCCAGCCCTTTGAGATCCGCAAGCGTGGCCCGCGCCAGCGTGCGGCCCGCTACGGGGCCGAGGCGGCGCTGTGGGATGCGGCCGATCAGCTTCGCCAGACCTGGCTCGACCTCCTCGCCGTGGTCGGGCGCGTCGCCTCGTCCGAGCAGCGCATAGCCGCGCTCTCGGCACTGGTGGAGGATTCGGCCAGGTTGACCGAGCTGCAGCGCCGCCGTGCCGAGAAGGGCGACGCCGCGGCCCTGGAGTACGAGCGAGCGCACCTGGAGGAAGAGCGACTGCGCTCGTCGCTGGCCGAGGAGCGGCACAAGCTGGCCACCGCGCTGACCGACTGTGCGCGCCTCACCGGTGCCGCCTGCGAGCCGTTTGGCAGCGCGGACAAGGCGCAGACCTTCTTCGACAACGCTGTCGCGCATTCGGCGGACAGTCTGGAGGGCCTGCGGGCCAAGCTGGACGATCGACCCGACCTGAAATCACTGGCGGCCACGGAAGAGGCAGCCCAGGCCACCGACGACCTGGCACAGGCGCGGATTTGGCCCGATCCCGCGGTGCGGCTGGGCTTCGTATACGACACGTTCGCGCTCTCGGGCGCGCAAAACAAGAGTGTCTCGGTCGCCCTCGCCTTCCCGCTGCCGGTATTCGAGCGCGGCCGCGCGGATCGGGCCGAGGCCTCGGCCAGCCGCTGGGCCGCGCGCCGCAGCCGCGATCTGGCCACGGCACAGGCCAATCTGGAACTGCCCCTGCTGCTGCGCCAGATGGACGAGCTGCGCGCCCGGCGTCTGCGCACCCGCGGGACCACCCTGCCCATGGCGCAAGGGATCGTCGACCGCATCGCCCAGGCGGTCACCGCTGGGGGAGCTGCCCTGCAGGATCTGCTGCAAGCACGGCGCACGCTGGGCGAGTTGCTGGCTGATGCCGCTGACCTGGAATTGGCCAGCTTCGAGACTTCTCTTGCGCTGTTGCGCGCTGCCGGGACTTCCCCGGTAGCCATCGATGATCTCCGACGACGGGTGATGCCATGACCACCACGCTGATTTCCGACCGACCCAGCATGACCACGCCCTCGCCACAAAGAGCACGAGCCAAGAAGCTGGGTCTGGCCGCGCTGATCCTGGCCGCTGCCACCATGGCCTGGGTGCTTCTGGGCGGCGACGGCAAGACGCCAGCGGCCTCCCCCGCGCGTCTAGCCGACGCGAGCGGCGTAAACCTGCCCACCTCTGCGCCGCAGTGGAGGTACGTGGAACTGGCGGTTGCGCAAGCGGCGCCGCCGCTGGCACCCCTGCCCAATCCCGGCCGCATCACCTTCGACGAGCGGCGCAGCTCCGCCGTGGGCACTCCCCTTTCCGGGCGCATCGATCGCGTGTCAGTGCGCTTGGGCGATCACGTGGAGAAGGGCGCGCGCCTGTTTTCCGTGCGCAGCGGCGAGATGGCCGAGTTGGAGAGCGCGCGCGAGTCAGCCCGTGCCGATGTGGTGGTCAAGCAGAAGGTGTTGGAACGAACACGCGATCTAGTGCGCCTGCAGGCCACGGCTGAGAAGGAACAACTCATTGCCGAGGCTCAGTTGAAAGAGGCAGAACTGGCCCAGCAGACTGCGCGTTCCAAGCTGCAAAGCCTGAAGATCGCCGCCGATGGCCCCAACCTGTTTTGGGTCACGGCGCCGCGACGGGGAGCCGTGGTGGACATCGATGTCTACGCGAACCAGGAGGTGACGCCGGGACGGGACAAGCCCCTGGTACAGATCTCCGATCTGGACGAAGTCCTGGTTCTGGCCGATGTGGCCGAGAACGATTCGGACGACGTGAGGGAAGCCGCCGAGGTCGAGATCCGGGCCCAAGCAGGCACCGTGGTGCGCAAGGGCAAGGTCGAGAATATCTCCGAGGTGGTGGACCCGCAGCGGCGCGCGGTTGAGGTGCGCATCCGAGTAGCCAACCTGGATCGGGCGCTGCGGCCCAACAGCCTAGTCGAGATCCTGTTCTCGCCGCCTGCCGCTGCCTTGCGGGTGCGGGTGCCGTCGAATGCAGTGGTGACGGACGGGGCGAAATCCGTGGTGTTCGTGGCCAAGACTGCTACCCGCCTGGAGCGCGTGCCCGTCACCCTGGGCCGCCAGCGCGACGGCGAGGTGGAGCTGCTCGCCGGCCTTGCGCCCGGAACCCGCTACGTCGCAGCCGGCGCACTCCTCCTGCTCAACGAAGTCGACCTGGCGGACTAGGCGCGGGTTCCGAGAAACAGCCTCATGTTCGAAAAGCTGGTTGCCTTCTCGCTCAAGAATCGCGGCGCGGTGCTGTTTGTCACGGTGGCCTTTGCGGTGTGGGGATACCTTTCGTTCCAAGACCTGACCGTCGAGGCGTTCCCGGATCCCACGGACACCCAGGTCAACGTCATCACGCTCTTTCCCGGCCAACCCTCTGAAGAGGTGGAGCGCCAGATTGGCCTGCCCATCGAACGCGCCTTGAACGGCACCCCTGGTTTGGCGCGCCTGCGCAACATCTCCATGTTCGGCCTGTCCTACGTCACACTCACCTTTCAGGATGGCACGGATGCGCTGCCCGCGCGGCAACAGGTGCTGGAGCGGCTGCGCAATGCGGATCTGCCCGAAGGCGTGAGTGCCGGCCTGGGAGCCCTGGCCACCCCGATCGGCGAGGTGTACCGCTACACCCTGCAGGGCGCGCGGCAGGATCCCATGAAGCTGCGCAC
>PMCR01000370.1 GCA_003155465.1 Myxococcales bacterium
GCCGCGTGCCGCTCGCGCACACGCGAGTCGCCCACGCTGAGCCGCTTTCCGCTGGTCGCTCACGCTCACGCTGGCCGATCTGTGCTGGCCCGGAGGGCCGGTCGCCGATGTGGGCTAGGCCCATCGAGGGCGGATACTCGACGTACTTAGCCGACGAGCAACGACGCCAGCGCGCGAAGGACCGAGCTAGATGTGAGCATAGCGGCGCGGTCGGGGCACTAGCCTCCACCAACCGGCGCAATACCGCTCCTGTCAACACAGTTGATGGTTACGCTGCCGCTCGTTAGTCCCGGAGAAGTGGCGGTCACCGTAATGGATCCCGGCGTATAGGACCTCATGGTCATTTTCGCCATGCCGTATCGGATGCACCTGGTGTCTGGACACTTGGAATCAAAGGTCATTGAAGGACCAGTGGGGAAGAGTCCGCCACCCGAGGTCACGGTGAGCGTGATCGGGGCAGTGCTGTCTATTGCGGTACCGTCGGCGGCCGCTATCTGAGCGGAAAGCTCGGTGTCATCCGTGCCGTCGTTCCCTATAGTAAGGGCATCCGCGGTCAGGACTATCTTTGCCCCCGTACCGCTGGCAGGCAACTTATAGGCGGTTCCCAGCTTCTCCTGTCGGTATTGATACCATTCCGGTCCCGGAATTCTGTAGTAATCAACCACACCGCCTAGCCCACCGTTGTCACTCAGGAACGAGCCGTAGCCATAGCCCACCCATCGGACCTGTCCTGCTCGCCATGGATAGGCCGCAACGCCAACATGGTCGTAGTACTCAGTTACCACATTGGGCTTCCCCGGGTCTTGATAGGTAGCCGCGGTCGCCCCATCCCCATTGTATCCGATGACATCGGCCAGTTGGTCGAACCCGCTTCGTTGAGCGCCACCCACCGCGGACTTCCTTGAGGGATCGAGAGTCTCGGCGAGAGCCGCCAGAACCTTGTAGAACGCCTTGCAATTGGTCATGGGTGTTCCGCTGGTCACGTCGAACGTTTCATTTCCCATGCTCCATATGATGATGCTTGGGTGGTTTCTTCTTTCGCGGATGAACTCCGTCAACTGCTGCTTCAGATTGTCTTGGAAAGGTTGCTCGTCTGCAGTCTTGACAGGATAGGAGCTTTGCCGCCAACCGCCGTCTTGGCTGTCACTATAGCCGCCCACTCCCCAGAAATCGTTTTCCGCCCATTCCATGATCCCCAACTGGTCGGCCGCATCATCCCAGGAAACGTCATGGGGGTTGTGACATTCCCTGATTAGATTGAAGCCGGCCTCCTTCATAAGCTTCACGTCCCTGCGAAAGCCCGCATTGGTCTGTGCAATGCCCCAGCCGGCGCGATCGTCGTGCGCATTGATGCCATCGATCAAGACATGGTTTCCATTCATGAAGAATCCCTTGTCGGCCGTCCACTCGACCGACCTGATTCCCAGCGGACTCTCGTAGTTGTCCACCGCACCGTTCCCATTCGACACGCTTGTGAGCACCTTGTACATGTAGGGTGTTTCGACCGACCATAGATGCGGATTTGCAATGGCCGAACTGGTTTGGTCGAACTGGTACACCGCCCCGGCGGCGATTGATTGGGTGCTTTCCATGGACGTGACCACGGCATTGCTTGCGTCGACGATAGTCGTGGTCACCTTGCAGTTCGCCGCCGCCGCGTTCTCATTCTTTACTTCTGTTTTGACGTTGACCGTTGCCGAAGCCGCTGAAACCGTGGGCGTGGTGACAAAGGTGCCGTACCACGTGACGTGGAGCGGATCGGTCACGACCAGGTACACGTCCCTGTGGATGCCACCTAGGAACAACCAGTCACCGGCGCGCGGGGCGATTTGCGCGTTCCAGAGGTTGTTGACCCGTACGGCGATGACATTGTCGCCTGCGGAAACGGCGTCGGTAATATCGAAATAGAAGCCGGTAAATCCGCCTTTGTGATCTCCCGCCTGTTTTCCGTTTACATATACCTCGGCGACCTGAAAGGCCGCTTCAAACTCCAGAACGATTCTCTTGGACGTCTTCCATTCCGCTTGGACATTGAAATGCTTCCGGTACCAGCCGTATCCCACGTACCAGAACACCCCCTTCTTGAGTGCATAGTATGGGGTGTCAAATACATGAGGCAGGTTCACCTTGTTCCACGAAGTGTCACTGAACCCGGTCGCTTCCGCACCGGTTGCGTCACCCTTGTAGAATCTCCAGTCAGCATTGAGGATGGTCTTGATCCGCGGACCCGATGCGGGCGGTGTTCCACCAGTCGGCGTGGCGCCGCCGGTGTTGGGCGCACCGCCGCTGGCGGGAGTACCGCCGGTGGTGCCGCCGGTACCCTTGCCCCCGGTGGCGGACACACCGCCGCTGGCGGGCTGGCCGCCGGTGATGCCGCCGGTGATGCCGCCGGTGCCCTTGCCCCCGGTGGCGGACACACCGCCGCTGGCGGGGGTACCGCCGGTGATGCCGCCGGTACCCTTGCCCCCGGTGGCGGACACACCGCCGCTGGCGGGCTGGCCGCCGGTTGCGGACTGACCGCCCTCTGCAGACGTGCCGCCCGGGATTGGCGTGCCGCCGGTCACATCCCCAGCCGCGGCCGAGACACCGCCTGAACCGGGCGCCCCCGCGGTCGTGGTTGGACCCGTGCCCGTCGAATCGCAGCCCTGGAGCAAGGTGATGGCGCCGCCAAGGAGCAGGGCCACGCACCCTCGCACGAGAGCTTCCATAGCCTTCCGAGTTCTGGTTCGCATCGCAGCCTCCATGGTCAGCAGAAACAGGGACACGAAGCCGCAGAATCGGGTTTGAAAATCCTACATTGCGACCAAGATGGTTCACGCCCGTTGACGGGCCGCGCTGCTCCCGGCGCAGCATAGGCGTACCGACCAAGGCCGCCCATAATCACTGGCGCAGCGGTGTGTAGGTCACGCCCGGGCGGTCGCAGCCGGCCCGGCACTCTCGGTGACCCCGGCTGGCCTGTGGTCCGGCGAAGCCGATCCAGTTTGCCCTGGAGTTTCAGACAAAGCGTCGAAGCTTCTTGACCACCACTGCGCCGAAGGCCAGCAGCGCGCCCCAGCGGGTGGCACGCCGGTCCACCCCGGCGACACTACAACCGCCCCCAGAATTCCCGCCGTGAGCCGTCGCATCCGTGGTTCCGGTGCTGCCACCCTCCGAGCTGGCGCCCGTGCCGGTTCCAGCGCTGGTTCCGCCAGTCGTCGCCGATCCTCCCGATACCGACGCAGCGCTTGTCGCGGCGCCGCCGGTGCCGCCCGCACCGCTACCAGCGGAGGTGGTGCCGCCGCGGCCGGTGGTCCCGCCGGCTGCGCTGGCACCGCCGCTGTCCGCGCCTCCGGACCCGCTGGTCCCGCCACTGCCGCCCGCGCCTCCGGACCCGCTGGTCCCGCCGCTGTCCGCGCCTCCGGACCCGCTGGTCCCGCCACTGCCGCCCGCGCCTCTGGACCCGCTGGTCCCGCCGCCCCCGCCCGCGCCCCCGGACCCGCCAGATCCCCCGTTGCCGCCGGTGACGGCGGGCCAATTGGGGGGAGTGCATTCAACCCACTGCAGAGCGTCCGTCGCGGCATAGCCGAAGCTGCTGAGAAATTGCGGAAGCAGGGTGTTCCCGTTGGTTACTCCCAGCGCTGGCATGGGACCGCTGGCCATGATGGTTGAGTTGAGAAGAAGTTTGGTCGCCGTGAGGTAGTCTACGATGGGGGCAAAGGTCCCCATGACGATCCGATCTGCTCTGACGCTCCAAGTGGCGCTGTTGCCGCCGTTTGCCAGCAGCCCATCCACAATACACAGTTGCTGACGGACCGGATTGCCACCGAGGATGGCGGCATGTTTGTTTATGTTGAAAATGGCTTCTAGCACGTGCAACCCCGTCGAACTCGGTGAGGCGTCGGTCCCCTGGTTGATGAAAGTCCCGAGATGGCCCTTCATGCACAGGGAACAACTGCCGAACCCGTACGATGTTCCGGGACCGCTATGGACCTTCAACGTGCAGATATCCACCAGGATGTCGATGACGCCATTGACAAGGTCAGCGGGAGCCGAGATGCTTTTCGTACTGGCGGCAATGGTGACCGGTACCATGCCGCCCAGTGATTGCGCATTCTTGCTGACAGTTGCGCGTATTTTGGTTGCGTCGGTCAAGCTGGCGTAGGTGGAATAGGTCGCTGAAGCATCGGCGTTGGCGTCATACAGGATGATATTCGCCGCTGTAACCCCCAACTGATCGATGAACACATCGCAGAGCTTCTTGATAATCGCTACCCGGGGATGGTTTCCGGTAGCGCCTTGAATCGCATTCGTCTTGATAGCCACCTTCGTGCTCGCCCACTGTTTGCTCGACCGGAAGATCGTGCTCCAGGCATCGGCCGCGGTGGCCTTTTGGGCCAGCTGGATTGCCATCTGGTCCAGGTTGGAGGCGACCAGATTCCCATTGACCGAGTTGTTCTGGTTCGCCCAGCTTACGTTCGGGGGCAGGCTCGTGAGCATGCTCACGTCGTGGCAGCAGATGACCCGCTTGTTGTCGATGGCCGGATTGACCTGCATGCCGCTTGACCACCCCGCAGTCGACTGGGCGAAAAGCTTGTCGAATCTTAGGGCACTGATTCCCATCGCGCCCGCCGCGCCCGCCGCGGCAGTCTTGAGAAAATCGCGGCGCTTGGGGGGTAGACTTGCAGGCATTGTCGTATCCCTTCCTAGTTGACTGATACCGGAGGGAGAGGGGAAAGCCAAGTGCTTGTCCTCAAATCATGACCGGTCATCTAGCTTCTTCGTCTTTGACGGTTGCGGCGAGCGCCCAGCACCAGCAGTACGCCGAGGGCCAGAGCGGCGATGTCCGATGAGCCGCTGGTGCGGCTTCCCAGGCTGCAGGAGCCGGCTCCATTACTTGTGGCCGCGGTCGCTGGCGCAGTGCTGACGGTGGATGTGGCAGTGGATAGGGCGGTGGTCCCCCCGGCTCCGATGCTCCCCGCCGAGCCGGTGATCCCGCCCGAAGCCGCGTTTCCACCTGCGCCCGCATTTCCCGCCGAACCGGTGTCTCCAGCCGATCCGCTGATCCCCCCCGACCCGGCGTTGCCCCCCGAGCGGGTGGTCCCGCCCGGGCTGGCGGTGCCCCCCGACCCGACGCTGCCACCCGAACCGGTGTCTCCTGAGCGGGTATTTCCCCCCGAACCAGTGTTCCCCCCCGCTGCGGTGTTGCCGCCGGAGCCGGTGTTGCCCCCCGCGTCTCCCGTGGCAAGCACGCTGCCGTCCTTCGGCCCGACCACGACGGCGTCTACCGTGCCCACGTTGGCGTCCTTGGGATTGACCACGCTGGCATCGGTCTTCCCGCCCACGCCACCATCCGGGGTGCCAGGGAGGGGTGCGGGCAGGGCAGGGACGTCGGTTCGGAACGGCGAGGAGGGCAGCGCGGGCGTGCCTTTGTTGTAGAGGCTGGGGGTCGGATTGCCTGCCCAGCAGTAGCGCGCGTTTTTCGGCGCCGTGACCGAGGCGGCGGAGACAAGAATGGTCGAATCGGGCTGAACGACGGCGGTTGCGGTGACGTAGTTGTTGTCGGCGCCGGCGATCTCAAACCCGGTGGCGGTGTCTCCCTTGAAGGCCACGCCGGCTTCTGTATGGGTGAAGCTGAGCCGGATGGAACTGCCTTCAATGGCCATATGATCGTAGAGCGGCCCGTAGTCAACGACGTCCTGTCCGTAGGCAACTGCTTCCGCCACCAAGCCCAGACGCAAACCCACGTCCTGCTTGTCCGGGGGATGCACATAGGTGGGGACGCCGATGTCGATTGTGACGGCCAGCCCGGTGTTGGGAAGATACTGAGTCGTTTGCAGCTGTGCTTCGCGCAGCACGGGCCAACCGGAACTGGAAACGTTGTAGTTGGGGAGTTGGACAATGAGGAAGGTGAAGTCCTGTCCCCATGCCTTGCGCCAGGATGTGACCAGCCCCATCTGTAGATCCCGGTAGGTGTCTCCGCCCCAAGTCACCGACTCTCCTTGATACCAGATAACGCCGCGGACGGCGTAGGGAACCAAGGGCGCGATCTGGCCATTGTAACAAATAATGGGATTGTGCTGGTTGGTGTAGTCCGGCTTCGCCAGGAACTGCGAAAACAGGGTCGCAACCGATGGGATGGCGTTGAGGGCCTCTTTGGACATCCAGCACTGAATGCAGCTAGCGCCGAAGGAGGCGTGGATGATACCAATGGCCACGTTGGGCAAAGCCTTGGCCAGTTCACGCGCAAAAAAGTAGCCGGCGGCCGAAAAGTTCGAGATGCTTTGAGGCGTGGCCACCATCCATGAGGTCTTGACCATTGAGGCATCTCGCGGCGTCGCAGACGGGTTCCAGGGAATGTTGCAGGAACGAATCAGTGGGTAGTTGGCGGCGGCGATTTCCTGCGCTTCATTGTTCAATCCGCAGCCCGCAAAGGTGCAGTGAACCCGGTAGTCCATGTTGGACTGTCCCGATCCGATCCACACTTCCCCCACATAGACGTCCGCCACAGTGACAGTTGACGAGCCGGTCACGGTCATGGGGAAGGGCCCCCCGGCGTCTTGGGCAGGCAGCCGCACCGTCCATTTCCCGTCGGACCCGGCAGTACCCGTGGCCTGCTGCGTGCCCAGCTTGACGGTGATGCTTTGGTTGGCCGTGTCCGTGCCCCACACCGGCACCTCCATGTTGCGCTGGACCACCATGTGATCGCTGAACAGGCTGGGCAAGGTGACCGCGGCTGTGGCTGGCGTGCTGAGGGACAGGCACGCCAGGGCGGTGGAGAGAAGGAGCAAGACACGCGTGCTGATTTTAATGGACTGACCATCGTTCAGCGTTCTTGAAGGTCGCATGGACTACCTCCGTTGCAGAAAAGTGCGTCACATAGGCCTGTTGTCGGAGCGCGTCTAACCAGCGCTTCTGCCGGAAACGCCCAAAAGACGCTGCGTAGACCCGAGATTGCGCCTCTCGGCTTCGTTTCTGTCATGGCGCAAGAAAACCAGAGCATTCGGGTTGCTCGTAGTGGTTAAGGTGCGCGGCCGACGACAATTCGGGTTTAACTAATTTGCGCTCGCGCTCTTTCCGAACCGTCTTTGCCTCTGAGCGTCGTCTCCTGTTGCTGCCTGCGTCGCGGACGCCGCAGAGAGCGCCAAACAGCCAGCAGATTCGGTAAGATCGTGCACAGTTTCTAGACCCGATATCGCGCGACCCTATCCCTCTACGGTTGGCAGGAGCGATTCGCGCAGCAGCACCAGGGAGAAGACGACATGCACATGTACCGACCCATCCACGCCTCGAACGCTGGTCGCCGGGCCTTGCTGGCAAGAGTTGCCGCAATCGGCTTGGCCCTGCCCTTGCTGGGGCCGGCCAGTTGCAGCTCCGGCAGTTCCGAGGCTATGGCCGATGCTGCCGCAGGAAGTCTGGGCGACGGCGGGAAGGGCGGTGGGTCGGCCGGCGCAGGTGGCGGGGTCGGCCAGGGCGGCTCCGTTGGGTCGGGCGGTGCGGTGGATTCGTCCGGAACGCTCGCCACGGGTGGCGCATCAAGCGTGGCCGGCTCTCGTGCAACCGGAGGCGCATCGGCTCCAGGTGGCGCGGCTGGTGGTACTGCTATTGTCTCTGGCGGCAACACATCGCGTGGCGGCTCCACGACCGGCGGCGGGGCGGCAGGCAATGGCACCTTGGCAGGCGGTAGCAGTGGACGCGGCGGTTCCACGAGCAGCGCGGACTCGGGCGGATTCTCGGGGTCCAGGGCAAGCGGCGGGACCGTCGGGCCTGGCGGAACCATTGCATCGGGAGGAACGACGAGTGCAGGCGGCTCCACGGCCACCGGCGGGACGGGCGTACCGAGCAATCGCCAGAGCATCAATCTAAATCAGGCGTGGAAATTCAAGCTGGGTGACTACAACGGCGCACAGGCGGCTGGCTACGACGATGCGTCGTGGTCCGTGGTTGGCCTGCCCCACTCGTTCAGCCTGCCATACTTTCTGTCGGCGAAGTTCTATGCGGGCTATGGCTGGTATCGGAAGCATCTCACCGTGCCGGCGGAATGGTCGGGCAAGCGGATCTTTCTGGAATTCGATGGGTCGTTTCAAGACACCCAGGTCTACGTGAACGGAAAGTCGATCGGAAAACATCAGGGCGGCTACACCGGATTCTCCCTGGATGCCACCAGCGCCATCGTGACCGGAGACAACGTGGTGGCAGTGCAGGTGAACAATAACTGGAACGCTCAACTGGCGCCGCGCGCTGGCGACCACACCTTTTCGGGCGGCATCTATCGCGATGTCTATCTGGTGGTGACCGATCCCTTGCACGTCACCTGGTACGGCACCTTCGTGACCACGCCGACCGCCTCGGCCTCGTCAGCCACAGTGAATATCAAGACGGAAGTGCGCAATGACAATGCGGCGAGCAAGAATTGCACCTTGAAAACGGACATCGTCGACGCCAAAGGCGCGACCGTGGCCACTGTGTCATCCACCCAGGCGGTGGCTGCAAACAGCAATGTCACGCTTGACCAAACCACGCCGGCGATTGCCAATCCTTCGCTGTGGCATCCTGACCACCCGACGCTCTACCGCGCGGTCAGCACGATCTCCGAAGGCACGACTGCGCTCGACAGCTTCTCCACGACCTTTGGTATCCGATCGATCACTTGGTCGGCTTCCAGCGGGTTTTCCATAAATGGCTCGCACCTCTACCTTCACGGCGTGGACGTCCACCAGGACCACGCGGGCTGGGGCGATGGCGTGACCAATGCCGGGTTCCTTCGCGACGTGAAAATGGTCAAGGACGCTGGATTCAACTTCATCCGTGGCTCGCATTACCCGAAGGACCCGGGATTCAGCGATGCCTGCGATCAGCTTGGCGTTCTCTTTTGGTCGGAAAACAACTTCTGGGGCATGGGCGGGGCCACGGGCGAGGGCTCGTGGGCCACGGCTGGTGCCTATCCCAACAATGCCGGTGACCAGGCCGCATTCGAGACGAGCGTGACCGACAGCCTGACCGCGATGATCCGCGTGCATCGAAATCATCCGGCCATCATCGCGTGGAGCATGAGCAACGAACCGTTCTTCACCGCGGACGCCACCAAGCCCAAGATGAGCGCGCTGCTGAGCAAAGAGGTCACCCTGACCCACCAGCTCGATCCGACCCGACCGGCCGGCATCGGCGGGGCGCAACGTCCGCA
>PMCR01000405.1 GCA_003155465.1 Myxococcales bacterium
GGTCTGGGCGGGGTCATCCAGTGGGAACTCAATGAGGGTTACTTGTCATCGGCAGCGGCCGGGCAGCGAAATCCGCTACTGAAGGCGATCCACGACAACGTATTACATTGAGCGCGGCCAGTACTTATGCCCATGAGACTCTGCAACAGCAACCTACACTTCAACCGGGGATGGGCGCGCAAGTCCCACGGGCTTGGTAGCACCAACCATTCACGCAGAAGCCGGAGCATTCGCTATCGCTGGCGCATGACCTCCTTCGGCAGAACCCGCTTGTGGCGCAGGAGGTGTTCACCGGACATGTGCCGTCACCGGCAACGCAGGTGTTCTCGCAACTATGGCCCTGGTTGCACGCCTGCCCCGAGCCGCAGTCCGCGTTGGTCCTGCAGCCGACAACGCAGAACATCGCCGCAGGGCAATAGCACGCCCCGCTGGTCTGGAGTTCACAGATCATGGTGCCGGTTGCCGAGCCGCCATCGCGGATACAGTCCCCGTCGGTCGAGCAGTCGCTAGGCCCGGTTCGGCAGGGAGGGCAGCCCGGGGATTCTCCGGGATAATGACACGTGAAATACATGCCAGTAGACGGTTCGCAATCGTCCTGCGAACTGCAGGGCATTCCCCATGTCGCTGGCGGTTTGTCAGCGGACGCGTCGGGTCCGCCAGTGCTGCTTGTGCCGCCACTGCCGCCCGCGCCACCCTTGCCTCCGGAACCCCCTGAAGCGGAAAACCCGCCGGAACCGGTGGCGCCGCCCGAACTGGTGGCGCCGCCTGCTCCTGTGGTCCCTCCGGTTTGCGTGGTGCCTCCGACTCCCGTCGTCCCTCCGGATCCGGTAGCGCCGCCGGTTCGTGTAGACCCGGCGGTTGCCGTGACCCCGCCGCTTTCGGTGCCGCCCCCGCTGCCGGCAATCGCAGCGTCGCTGCCCGAACCGGCAGCACCCCCGCTGCCCGCAGGCGCGTCCAAGTCAGGCGCCTGCGCGTCAGACTGGCCAATTGCTTTCCCGCTGCTGCTGCAACCGGCGGCCAATCCACCCGCGACCACTGTTGTCACGAGCGCTCTCACGATTGCCGAAGTCATCACTACCCTCGTCATCAAATATCTCCTTCCATGCCTGCTTCAGTCTCCGCTCATCCTGTCTTGGCGTGGCATCTGCCGAAGATGCAGCAACGTGCGTGCCACGCACTATCGAGGCTCGTTTCGTGCTCCAATCATAGGTCCCGGCATCAAAGTAGTCGAACCCACCCGCCGCTGTCGCGACAGAGGCGCCCGCATGCCCTCAGAATTCTGATGGATTCCGGCCAGGGTCTGCCATCCATGTCCACTGCCCGCCGCACGCACGTCGCGTGGGCACCACTTCAGTTGACTTTCGCGCGCAGTTTGAGCAAACTAGAATCTTCAATGGCAATGCTCCACATTCTCCCGACGAACTTCTGGTGCGTCCGTAAGGTGGCGCCCGTCCGGGAGAGTGTGTCCGACCGCTGAGCAAGCCGTTTTCACCCTCTCCGCCGAACGGGAGAGGGTAATGCGGTCTTACTCGCTCCAGTCCGGCAGTTCTGGAGCGTATCGTGTCCGCACTACCCGAAAAAGGACCCACTGGCCAACCACACGGGATTCGAGGTGGTGTTTATCTTGGCCGGCGCCATGGTGGCGGCTTCGGCGGTCTTGCTCGTCCACGGGGTCCTGCGAGGATCCGCCGGAGTGCTGTTTTGACGGGGATGACCTTGGTATGAACCCGCCCATGAATCTTGCAGGACTCTCCAGCAGCGGGCTCGGCATATCGGCCGGCTTGTCCACTGCCGTGCTGTGGACAGCCACAGCCGTGTGCTTCGAGGCGGCCAGCCGCCGCCTGGGCAGCCTGGCGGTCAATATCTTGCGCCTGGCAGTGGCGGCGGTCTTGTTCACTGTCCTTTCACTGGTTCGGACGGGCAATCTCTTGCCTGCGGCCTTGTCCCAGGACGCGTGGTTCTACCTCGGCCTCTCTGGACTTGTCGGATTCGTGGTCGGCGACGTGCTTCTTTTCCAGGCCTTCGTGCTCATCGGGGCGCGCCTGTCCATGCTCATCTACGCTTCGGTGCCGCTCATGACCGCGCTGTGCGGATTTCTGTTTCTCGGGGAGAGCATGAGCGGCCGCGCCTTGCTGGGCATGGCTTTCACTGTGGCTGGAATCGCCATTGCCATCGGCGGCAAGCCGAACCAGTCGAGGGACGGAACTGCCACTCGCGCTCAGCGAACTACCGGCATCCTGATGGCCTTTGGCGGATCGGCGGGACAGGCAGCGGGCTTGCTGCTCGGCAAGCGCGGCGCAATCGGACTGGACAGTTTTGCCGCGACCGAGATTCGCGTACTCGCTGGCCTGCTTGGTTTCGTGGCGGTGCTGCTGGCTGCAGGGCAGGCCCGCGCCTTGTGCGATCGGCTTCGCGACGCCGTCGCACCGGGCGGAACGGCCGCAGATCCGCGGCAACTTCGTTCACTGCGGCGGGCCCTGCTGGTCATGTGCCTGGGCGCCTTGCTCGGGCCGTTTCTCGGTGTCTCCTTGGGACTACTCTCCACGCAGCTTCTGCCCGCGGGCACGGCGGCCACCCTGATGTCCACGGTGCCGGTACTGCTCATCCCGGTCTCGACCGTGGCCTTTCGCGAACGACCCTCGCTGGTCGAGGTTGTTGGCGCCGCGTTGGCAGTGGGCGGGGTGGCTGTTCTGGCGGGTTGATGCCGATCCCCTGCACAATATCCTGTACAGCGTTCACACCTATTGGCAGGACTCGAGTGCTTCGCAGGTCAAGAGCCGGCTGCCCGCCGCCGTGGCCACCGGGATCCCACTCATCGTGGGCGAATTCGCCGACATCATGGTGTCTGTCCCGCGGTCAGGGCCTGGTGCAACTCGGCCAGGGCCTGGTCGCGGCCGGTGAAATAGGGGTTGCGCTGCTCGGTGATGTTCCAGATGGCGGGCAATGTAGCGTGCCTCGCGCAGGATGAAGTCCAACCAAGTCGCCCAGCCCCGATCGCGGCCGGTGTAGCTGATGAAGACGTCCGCAAGCCCAGCATTGCCCATGCCCCATCAGAAGAACCCCAGTGCCGGCCCGCGGTCAAGCAATCCCGATCCCACCGGGGCCCGGGGCAGGAGCTGTCGAGCCAGTCGATGATTTCGACGCTTGTTCCGCCTAGCGCCCCTGTGCCACAGTGGTGTGGGTTCGGTAGCGCCTATGAGAACAGCTCGACTCGCTCTACTCTCGCTTTTCTTGTGTCTGTTCTGTCTGTTTGCCTGCGGCGGAAAGGCATCCCCGCATAGACAGAGCTCAACCGGAGGCGCCACCGGGGGCGGGGTGGCGCCTCAGGGCGGCGCGTGCGGCCAGGTTCTGTCGGACGCTGGCGGCGCGGCAGACGCCGGCGGCGCGGAAACCGCGGGACCTTCTGTGCTCTGCCCCGTCGAGCAAAAGGTCGGAGCCCCGACCCTTTCTACCGACTGCCAGGTCGTGGTTCGGTCTATCGATCCGGCTTCTACCTGTGGAAGTACGGATTGTGTCATCACCAAAGCTCTTGATCTCACCTGCATGTACGTCCCCGCTGCTCCATCGATATCTGCCACAGCCGACGGCGCCGTGGTGCTGGTCAGGAACAGCTACAGTCGCTCGGGAACAGTTGTTGGACTGAGATGAGTGGCACAGGGACGGCAGATCTCGTGGTCGCTCACCTCACCGGGTCGGAACCCATACTCACTGACTTCCGTTTTGTCATGGGCGGCGCGGTCAGGTATCTGACCAACGACCTCGCCATGGTGGCTCGCGGCGACACACTCGTCGTGGCAGCGTACCTCAGCGGCGACACAGTCCCCACTCTGACCTACCTCGAGATTGACTCGAACCTGCTGCCCTGAGTCTTCTTCAAGGATGATGTTTGTTCGAATTTATCTCAATACGTCACACTGCTTGAAGATAGAGGGTGCCTGATCAAGAATAACTTTCCATTAGCCGACCTCGACAATTCGCTCAACAGCTCGGGCCGCTCGTCGAGCCGGGCGCCCGCTCCAGCGAAGGTGCCGGCTCCTGTGGAGGCCGAACCGTCGCCACCGACCACGCCGGCTGTGGCCGCGACACAGGTCGCGGCGACTTCTCCGACACGGCCCCACCCTGCGGCAACTCCCTTTGCACCGCCCAATACAGCCAGCCGCCAGGTAGCCTTTGTGGTCATCCAACGGGCCACGGTTGAGTGCGCGCAAGGTCGCAAGGCGCGAACTGCGTTGAAGGAAGTCTTCAACCAGTATCAGGAGCAGCTCAACGAGGAGCAAGCAGCGGCGAAGAAGGCCATAGAGGACCTGAAGAGAGAGCGGGCTGGTCTGCCTGCGGATGTTGTGCGGCAGCGGGAGGCCGAGTTGCAGGCATGGGTGGGCAGAATTCAAGCCATGTACCAACGCGATCAAAAGGATATGCACTCGCGCGAAGAGGCGGTCATGGGGCCCCTCGCGAACCGGATCAGAAGAATTTCCGCGCAGATGGAATCCGCCAGGAACCTCACTGTGATCTTCGACAAGCCTTCTGCAGATGCGCTCCACTGTCCGGATATCACCGGCGAGATGATCCATTGCCTGGATGCCGGTGAGTGACAGTGACCCCAAAGCGAGATCGGGGTGGAGAGGCTGTGTGGGGTTGGTCGGCGATGTAGCCGGGCGGGCGGTGGAGCCTTGGGTTGGAGTTTCCCCGGTGCCACATGCCATAGTTGCTGCGGGTGAGTGGAATGAGCTGAGGGACGGGGTGTTGGCTCTCACGCTATTCCGCCGCTTTGTCTTACGCTGTTTCGCGTTCTTACCGCTTCGCAATGGACCCGTACTGTCCAGAAGCCCATCGCGAGAATTGTGGCCAGGATTCACTGACTATAGAGGTAGCTAGGGCTTGTCGGGTAATTCGGGCCGCACGAAGGGCCGGCCCGCGGCTCGCGGCTAGCGGGTCGCGTGGGCGTGAGCGTGGGCGTTATGCGGGAAGACGGCTAGCGGGCCGCGGGCCGCGCACGCTCACGCCAGCCGCCCACGCTAGCCGCTTGCCGCTGGTCGCTCACGCTACCGCTCACGCTCACGCGCACGCTGGCCGATCTGCGCTGGCCGCGGGACTTCAACCAACAACGCTTCCGTCCTTATCTCGCGACATCACCGCGGAGGGCGTCCCCACCTCGCAGACGAACGGTCGCTCTGGGCGCGTTTCATCCGAGCTGTTGCACTTCAAGTGCAACAGCCAGGCGAGCGGTTGCACTTCAAGTGCAGTTTCGCGCTGGCAAGGCCACGCGGTCTGGCGCGATCTTCGTGGAATTTGGCGCGCCTGATTTCGGCATGGCGCTTGCTGGAGTGCACGTCCAACTAGAATGGAAGCATGAGTACTTCGCGGTACCTCGGGTGAACCGTGACCGGCCGACTGTGATACCCTTGCCTGGCAATCTTTCAGCGTTCCGAAAACAGAATTGGAGGTTTGAAATGTCAGCACCGCGCCTTGTTGGCTTGGTTGCCGTTGCATCGTGGCTAGCGCTTGGATGCACCAGTTCGGCGAAGAAGATAGAGGTGGGTAGCGCCTGCATCCTCAACAGCGACTGCAACTCACCGCTTCTGTGCAGCATGGGCAAGTGCCACGACGCCTGCCACGCGACGGTGGACTGCCCAGTTGGGCAGAGTTGCATGAAGGTGGACAACACCCCAGTCTGCCAGTTGCCTGCTGAAGTGGATTGCTCGACAAAGCCGTGCACCGGCACTTCGGTGTGCGCCTCCGACCTCCAGTGCCGAACCCCTTGCCAGTCCCCCACGGACTGCACCAACGGCCAAGTCTGCGTGACGAGCGTCTGCGCCGACTCGGCCGATCTCAAGACAAACGGCCAGCTCCCGCAGAAGAGGGCCCCGGACGCCGGCACGGATGGCCCGGCAGCAGCCACGGGTGGTACGGGTGGCGGAAGTGGTCCGGGGGGCGCAAGCGGCTCTTCCGGCGGCGCTGGCGATGCTGCGGCCGCTGGCAGTGGGGGCGGAACTGGCGCAGGCGGGGCAAGCGTTTCTTCAGGCGGCGGTGCTGATGCGGCGGCCGCAGGCAGCGCCCGTGATGCCGCAAGCGGCTTGGGTGGTGCGGGCGGTTCTTCAGACGGCGCTGCGGCTGGGGCTGGCCGCACGACGGCAACGCCCGACGCGGGCTCGCCGGATCTGCCGATCGACCGGCCGGCCGACGCTGCGCCAGACGCCACGGCACCGACGCCGGACACGGCCGTTGTGACCTCGGGCGATGGCGGTGCCTCCCCTGTGCCCAGCGGTTGTGGCCAAGTCACCAGCCAGCGCTACTTCTGCGAAGACTTCGAAGCCGGCCTGTCCAAGTGGACGTTGAGCACTCAGGATTGGGCCGGCATCACCTCGACTGATCGCAGCGATGGGACGAGCCTCACAGAAAGCCCGACTGGCAACTACCTGAACGGCGAAAACGCCTCGGCGACGATGGCGGGAAGCATTGATCTGACCGGTGCAGTAGCGCCGGTGCTCACGTTCTGGCACAGGCTTGCACTGTACTGCATTGCCAGTCCCGCCGTTTGTGGGAGTGGTTGCCGCGACGCCGATTCTGGAGACTACGGATACGTAGAGACATCTACCGATGGCGGCTTGACTTGGGCCCAACTCGCCAAGCTCACCAACATGAACAACACAAGCATCTGGGCCCAGCAAACGCTCGACCTCACATCTTATATCGGCAAGAAAGTGAAGACCCGGTTCCGACTATGGGACGACTCACGAAGCGCTTCAGCGACCGGCGACGGCTGGTACATTGATGATATCGAGATTGGCGAGCTTGACCGGTCCTCCGCGCTTCCGAATATCGCGGGGGGCTGTGGCGCCGCGACCACACAGCGATATTTCTGTGACGGCTTCGAAGCAGGTCTGGACAACTGGACGGTGAGCGGCAAGGACTGGAACACGACCACTAGCTCGAAAGCTGTGTCAGGCTCCCACTCACTTGCGGACAGCCCCGACGGGAACTATCTAGATAGTGCCAACGGTTCGGCAACTTTGGCTCGAAATGTCGATTTGGCAGCTGCCACGCAGCCTGTGCTAACGTTCTGGCACAAACTTGCGCTTGATTCTCGCCGGTACGGCTGCAACGCTGCTCCGTACGACACAGCTTATGTGGATCTATCGACCGACAGCGGCCTGACCTGGTTGCAACTGACGTCATTCACGTACGCGGTCAACACGACGACCTGGTCACAGCAGATGCTCAGCCTCGCAAGCTACGCGGGCAAGCAGGTGAAGATTCGATTCCGACTTTGGGACAATGCATACGGCTCTCAGTACGTTGCCGACGGATGGTACATCGACGACGTCGAGATACGCGAAAACCTCTGACCATCCGAATCTACAGAGCCTGCTCGTAGTGCGTGGAAGTGGTGCTGGAAGTGGTGCCAGTGGCATGTTCAGAGGTGCGCTGGAAGTGGTGCCAGTGGCAATGTCAGAGGTGCGGCAAACGAGCTTGGCAATGGGGTGAATGTAGGTTTGGACACAGGCAACTTTTGCGCGCCATTGCCGATAACCATGTATGCCGAGGCCGCTCCGCTTCGTCTCAGCAGGCTCGCTCGTCGAGATCACCACCCGCACCCCACAGGGTCGGTTGCCCAGCCCAAGCCGTGGCCGCCATCCTGCTGGGCGACGTGTTTTTCCCCGAGGGGTGCCAGGCGCTCGACGTCGGGTGGGATCGAGGCGCGGACGTGCTGCACCTGCTGACACCCGACAGCGTGCAGTTGTGGGTGAGTCTGCGTCGGCCGGCGCCTGCGGTCGCTGGCTGGGACGTGGTCGCGGTCGCGTGTCAGCTGGCCTTCGCCGGAGCCCGTTGGCGTGCGTCCTATCAGGATCTTCTGGATTCCGGCTGGCAGCACGACGCGAAACAAGACCTGGGAGCAACGGCCCTCCGCCTCGGCGACCTGGCCAAAGCCGCAGCTTCGCTCGACGGTCTGCCCGCGCCACAAGCCCGCGCCAACCACGGCTTTGCCCTGCTTGGCCTGGGCCAGGTGGCCGCCGCCCTGACCGACTTTGATGCAGCCCTGGCTGAGCTTCCGACCAATGACGAAGCCTGTTTCGGGTGTGCCCTGGTTCTCGAAGCGCTGGGCCGCCGGACCGACGCCGCCGCCGCGTTCAAGGAACTGCTAGCACGCTCGCCCGAGCACATATCGGCGCGGGTGGCGCGCGAGCACCTGCGTCGTTTGGGCGAGTGACTCTTGGCGCGGCCGATGGCCACCGGAAAAGCGAGATCCTGAAGCGCCCAGAAATGGCGTTCTGCTGGATATGTCCAAACAGGCAAGCCTCTACGATGCGAACGGAACAGCGAAGAAGGCCCACAATACGGTCACGTTTTCCGGCAAGGATCCAGAATTGAACGTCTCTTCGGCATATGGACGCAAGGACGGCATCTCGTCAGACGATATGAAGAGAGTTTTCGGCCCATCATCGGTCGTCGATGAAAACAGCGCCCTCGGGCACTAGAGCGCCTGAGCTTACTGCGCAGCGGTGTAGTCACATCTTTCCGCTAGACGCCAGGTCGAGCAGGGCGCAAGACTCACTGCTCATGAAGCGCGCACTCAAGATCGCAATAGGTTGCTTGCTAGCTCTTCTTGTCGGGTTGACTCTCCTGGGCCTGGCCACGCCTGATCACCTCGGGCTTCCCGCGGAGACGGACGGCCAGATGGTGAGCGTTGACGGCGTCAATATCCACTACCTGCAGAAGGGCTCGGGGCGTGAGGTCTTGCTCATCCACGGCACGCCCTCGTCCTTGGAAGACTGGCAACCCGTCTTTGATCGCTGGGCCAGCAAGTACCGGATCACGGCGTACGATCGTCCGGGCCACGGATTCAGTGACCCACCCGCGAAAGAGAGCGGCATCGACTACAACGCGCACATTGCGCGGCGGTTGATGGAGGAGTTGCACCTGCACGATGTCCTGGTGGTGGCACACTCATACGGAGGTCCCATCGCACTCAAGCTGGCAGCGGACGACAATTCCCCAGCGACGTCCTTTCTCATCGTAGGTAGCACTGTGTATCCCATTGATGAGGCAGACGCGGCGCTTGGTAAGCTGTTGCGCCTGCCTCTCGTCGGCCGTGGTGTGGCGGTGGTGTTGGGGGCTGCGCTGGGTGGGAGGATGGTGCGGGAGGGCTTGGAGGAGGCCTTTCACCCTGATGAGCGGCTGATTCCGCCTGGCTACATCGAGCGGAGGCAATCGCTCCTGCTGCGGCCCAAGGTGACCCTGACGCTCGCACAGGAAATGCACACCCATGCCGGCCAGTTGGGTGCCCTGGTGCCCCGCTACCCGAGCATCAGGCGACCCGTGTCGATCGTGGTGGGCAGCGAAGACAGGGCCCGCGTCGCAGAGGGTGGCCATCGGCTGGCACGCGAGATTGCGGGCGCGCAGCTTACTGTGTTCCCCCATGCTGGCCACATGCTGCAATTCACACGCCCGGACGAACTGACGGCTCTGCTAGACGCAACCGTTGCGACCCCTGCGCGCTAACAGTCGCTGCCACATCAGTGAAATCCGGCCCCATGCCAGGCAACATTCCGCGACTCTACGCCTTTCGTTTCCTGCGGGACTTTCTTCTCATCATGCCGGCCATTGTGCCGGTCTATCGCTCGTGCGGACTCGACGCCACGCAGATCCTGTTGGTGCAGGCCATCTTCTCCGCCGCCAGTCTTTCGTTTGAGGTGCCCTCCGGCTACTTGGCCGACGTGCTCGGCCGCCGACGCGCCCTGCTGATGGGCAGCCTGGCCATGGCCGCTGGTATGGCGGCCTATGGTCTTGCAAACAGCTTCTGGCTATTTTCCGGCGCGGAGGTCGTGCTCGCCTTTGGCTACAGCCTGTTTTCGGGCACTGAATCGGCGTTGATCTTCGACACGCTGAAGGCGGAAGGCCGCGAGACCGCCTACGCGCGCATCGAAGGCAAGGCAGAGGCGTGGACCCGGGTGGGTACGGCCACCGCCGCAGTGGCCGGAGGACTAATTGCCGCCGCCTGGTTGCGCCTGCCGTTTGTCGCAAACGCGGGCACCGCCCTCATCATGTTTGCCATCGCGCTCACCCTGGTCGAGCCAGCACGTCCCACGCTCACCTCCCGCGCATCGCTACACCAGATCTTGCGCATCTCGCGCGAGTCCCTAGCTGACCCGCGCCTCCTGCCCATCATGGTCTTCTCCGCCGGCCTCTTCGCGGTTGGCATCATCGGCATCTGGGGCTACTTCCTCCGCCTCACCAATCACGGTGTCACCGTCGCCTCCTACGGCGTGTACTTTGCCGTGTTTTCGGGTGCCTCGGCCGCAGGCGCGGCCACTGCGACTCATCTGGCGCAGGTTCTCGGCCCGCGCGGCAGCTACGCGCTCTTGGCTGTCATTCCTGCAGTGCTGCTCACCCTCGCCGCCACCTCGGCACCCTGGCCCGTATTGCTCACCCCGCTGGCCGCCGCGGCCTGGGGTTTCTCCACACCCTTGCTGCTCAACCTCCTCAACCAGTTTATCACGTCCGATCGCCGCGCCACCGTGCTCTCGGTTTCTGCCATGCTGGGTCGCGTGCTCTTTGTCGTGGTCTCGCCCATCTTCGGCCTGCTGTCGGATCGGATATCCGATCGGGTCGCATTCGGCTTTTTGCTGGGCGTGTTCGCGCTGTTGGCCAGCGCGGCCTGGTGGCTGCAGAGGCGCAGAGTCCGGCAGAGTCAGTCCGCGAAAACGGTCATGACGCCATCGCAGTCGCTGTAGGCCAGGTGGACGCGGCCATTCGCCTGGTCGACCGCAAGGTGGGTTCGCTTGATGTCACAGCTCCTTTGTAGACTGGCCATCATCGGTTCGGTCGCCTGGGCTGGACCGATTCGCCGTGCTCGGTGAACGAGCTTTCGAGCTACGCTTTCCGTGCGACGGCTTGGAAGAAGGTGTAGCAGAAGGTGCCGTCGTCTTCGACGCTGCGCCTGGGGTCGGCGCTGGGAGTGGTGCCTGTGGCATATTCAGAGCGCAGTTCGCCACCACATTCGACGTCAAGCTCACTCCCTTGCCAGGCCTCCTGCACTTGACCGAGGACCAGCGCTAGGCCGAAGTTGCGCAGTAGGCCTGTGA
>PMCR01000463.1 GCA_003155465.1 Myxococcales bacterium
CCGCATTCCAGGAGCGGACAATGATTAAGATCACCCGCGCACGACATGGGGAAGCATCAACGATCGAGTTGTGGTTTTCCGACGACACGACCGGCACATACGACATGGCTCCAATTCTCGAGCACGACACGGTGCTTGCGCGTCCGCTACGCGACCCTGCGTACTTTTCCTCGTTCTACCTGGAGCTAGGTGCACTGGCTTGGCCAAACGGTCTTGAGTTCAGTCCGGCAGCCCTTCACGCGGCTTCGCTTGAATCGGGACGACTACTGGCGCTGCCCCGGTTGGCTCACGGGAGCTAGTTCCGCCCGTCAGAAGAGCGGCCATGTTTCGGCCGCCGAGGCGCGCCGAGGGCGCATACGTGGACGCATGTAACCTAGAAGCAACGAAGCCGGGCGGATCCGTCTCTGTGGCCTCTGTGGCCTCTGTGGTGAAAAGAGCAAACTACGTCCCGGCCACGGTGATACGCGATACTCGCAACGTCGGGCTCTGCACCGAGCTGCGCGTGTCCAGGTCGTTGCCCACCCCATCGATGCTCTTCCAAAGATCGTCGAAGTTGATCGAAATGGTGATCTCGCTGACCGGATGAGCGCGGCTGCCGTTGTCGATCCAGAAACCGTTCGCGCCTTGCGACCAGTCACCCGTAACCGGGTTGAATCCAAAACCCATCAGATCGGTGACATAGAGCCCCTGTGGCAGGCGTTCCAGATCGGCTGCTTCTGTCTTCCCCGGAAGCAGGATGAAGTTCGACGTGCTCACGTGCGGCCCGCCGCCCACGCCTCGTCCCGCCGATCCGGTTGAACGACGGCCGAGTTTGCGCGCGGAATACACATCGCAAAGAAAACTGCGCAGAACACCCTCGGACACCACCACATTGGGCCGCGCGGCGAGCCCCTCGCCGTCGAAGGGCCGCGATCCGGGCGCGCGTCGTCGCAGAGGATCGTCCACCACCGTGACCAGCGACGAGGCCACGGCCGTACCCTCGCGCGCGGCCAGGTAACTGCTCTTGCGCCACACGGCCCCGCCCGAGACCACACCCGCCAGTTGTCCGAGCAGCGCACGCGCCGCTTCGGGGGCGAACACCGCGGGAACCTGGCAGGTCGCAATCTTGCGTGATCCCAACTTGGCCAGAGCGCGCCGGGCCGCCTCCAGACCGACCGCCTCAGGGTCAAGCAACCCCGAGGTAAAGCGCGAAGAGGTCCAGTAGTGACCGTTGCGCTTCTTGCCGTCGGCGTCGTCGCACACCGGCGCAACCACCAAGGAAAGCCTGGTGCCCCGATAGCCACCCGAAAAACCGGCCGAGCTGGCAAAGGCCGTCGCGCCCATCACGCGACTTGCAACCCCGCCCTCTGAATTGGTCACGCGGCGATCGAAGTGCAGCGCCGCCTGCTCGCCCTGCTTGGCCAGACGCAAGGCCTGGGCGGCATCGAATGACGGCGCTGTCTCGTCCCACAAATCCAGGTCGGGAACTTCGCGCGCCATCTCGTGCCGGTCCGGCAAGTCGGCCAGCGGGTCCGGCTCGGCCAGGCCGCACAGCTCGACCGACTCGCGCGCAAACTGCCGCATTGCCGCGGGTGCGAAGTCCGAGGTGTAGGCAACCGCCACCCGATGGTCGCGCAGGACGCGCAGCCCGAGCGCCCGGCTGCCGGCGTCCTTGACCAGCTCAGGCTCGCCCAGGCGAACCTTCACCTCCAGTTCGGATCCGTCCCCCACCAGGACCTCGGCACTATCCGCGCCAGCAGCCAGAGCGTGGGACAGCATCTCCTCGGCCCATTCCTGGCAGCGCCGCGCATCGGGAAGCTTGCTCATGGCGTGCGCGTGCCTCCGACCGTGATTCGCGCAATTTTCACCGTCGGGGTCCCGACGCCCACTGGCACCGACTGCCCTTCCTTGCCACAGGTCCAGGTCCCCTCGGACAGCCTGAAGTCGTGCCCCACCATGGTCACCTGGCGCAGAACCTCGGGGCCGTTGCCGATCAAGTTCACCCCGCGCAAAGGCGCGGTGAGCTTGCCGTCCTCAATCAGATAGCTCTCGGTCAGTGAGAACACGAAGTCGCCGTTGGAGATGTTCACCTGCCCGCCCGAAAAGTTCTTGGCGTAGACGCCTCTTCTCACCGAACGAACAATGTCCTCCGGGTCGTCCTGGCCGCCCAGAAGAAGTGTGTTGGTCATACGCGGCAGAGGCTGGCAGCGAAAGCTCTCGCGCCGGCCGTTGCCCGTGGCCTCGCTGTGAAAGTGGCGAGCCGAGATGCGATCCTGCAAGTAGCCCCGCAGGATGCCCTTCTCGATCAGCAGGTTGCGCTGGCCCGGGTTGCCTTCGTCGTCCACATTCACGGAGCCCCGCGCATGAGCAACGGTTGCGTCGTCGACCACGGTGCACAGGGGCGACGCCACTGACTTGCCGATCTGGTCCGTGTAGTTCGAGGTCTTCTTGCGGTTGAAGTCTGCCTCCAGGCCGTGGCCAACTGCCTCGTGCAGAAGGATGCCGGACTCGCCCGGCCCGAGCACGACTTCCATGGGTCCGGCGGGTGCCTCCTCGGCGTGCAACATGTCGAGCGCGATTCGCGCCGCCTCACGGCCGTGTTCCTCGGGCGCGTGCCCGGGCAGGGCGAACAGCTCCAGCCCCCGGCGCAGGGCCGTGCCCGAACGACCACCCTGACGCCGGCCTGCTTCCTCTGCCACGGCGTGAACCCCCAGACGGAGCATGGGCTGGCGGTCCTGCGCCAGCCTTCCATCCGATGTGAAGACCAGAATCTCGCGCCACTCTTCCGACAACGAAGCTTCCACGCGCACGATGCGCGCATCCAACGCTCGTGCCGCGGCATCGGCCCGGCGAAGCAGTGCCACCTTGTCCGGGCCAGGCCGGGTCAGGGATGACTCGGGCACGGAATAGACATCGCGGCAGGAAAGCGGGGTCAGCGCCACCGGCGCCACCCGACGGCCGGCCGCCGCGATCTGCCCAGCCGTGCGCGCGACCTCGCTCATGCGCGCCGAAGAAAGCTCCTCGGTGTAGGCGTAGCCGGTGGCATCCCCACGCAAGACGCGCACACCAAGACCGACGGTCAGCGCCCGGCCCACGCTGCGCACCTGCGCCTCCTCCATGACGAAATCGGCTGCGCTGCGGAACTCGAAGTACAGGTCGGCGTACTCCCCGCCCGAGGCCAATGCCTCGCCCAGAAGTCGTTCTGCCACGGTCTCGTCGATCCCGGCGAGCGGACTTGGGGCCGGGCGGTCGGCTGATCGGAACGCGCAACTCACTCAGGGATTGCCTAGCCCGAGTGCCTCGCTGTTCTTGCTGCGGATCTTGACCAGACCGCGCACCTCCACCTGGCGAATCCGCTCGCGCGTCAGATTGAGGATGGCGCCAACGTCTTCCAGGGTGATGCCGCCTCGATCCGCCACGTCCAGTGAGCAGGTCTCGGCCATTTCCCACACCTCCAGGTGGGGGAAATTGAGCTTGATGGCGCCGCTGTCGGGATTCACGTCCAGGTACAGGTGATGCTCGCAGCTTACGAACGGGCATGGGCGGGGCATGGCCAGGCACTCTTCACGCGTGCGCGGCTTCACAACATCCGCGGGATAGACCAACTCCTGCGCCAAGCGCTTCTCATCCCGGGTCAAGCGCTTGGGTGCGATGGTCTTCGACCGAAAACGTCCGTCGCGTGACGGCCGCACCTTGCGGCGAATCCTCGCGACCTCTGGTTGCGGCTGATCGTCGACCGTGTCGTCCTCGTACTCCTCGAATTCAGCTTTTTCGTCGGCCATGGTGTCCCTCCCTCGCGCGCGTCAGTCGGGGCACGCGCTAGTACAAGTCGCTGCCGCCCCCCGCGGCAGTCCCCGCTGCCGCCGCTGCGGCCTGCGAGGAAAAACTCGCTTCCAAACCAGAGATCCGCCGGACCAGTTCACCGGCGGCATGCTTCGCCGCTTCGATCTCTCGTTCGACCTGCTGACGTCGCTCCGTGGTCAGCGCAGGCCCCTTAGCCTCACGCTCGAAGCCGGCGATGAGATCACGCAGACCCTTGCTGACTCCTTCGATCTCCTCCTTGAACCGGGCGAAGGAGCGCTGGATGTCCTCGATGGTCAGGTTGCGCGCCATCATGGCCTTCACCTGGTTCACCCTCCTGATGACGCCGGACGGATACAGGCCGCGTGACCCGCAGTGTTTGCCCTTGCGCCCCACCCGAACGGATCGCGGCAGCAGTCCCAGCTGCACGTACTTGCGCAGGGTCGCTTCCGAGAAGCGCACCCCCCTCGACGCGAAGACGTCGATGATCTCCCGCGAACTCATGCCCTTGGGGTACCGGCCCTCGATGTCGGCCAACTCATGCTCGTCGAGCAGCCCCGACGCGTGCATCGCCCCCATCTGAGCCCCAGCGGCAGCCATGTCTGTGCTTCGTTTCATTAGCCGCTTGTGACTGTATTCTATTCAATAGACTCTTCTCAATAGAGAAAGTACTAAGCTTTTGTTCAGGTGTCTCCCGCGTCTTCTCGGCCGTCAGTCCTCGCCCGGCGGTCGAGTCACCCGACGCTCACGCCGTGCGAACGCTCCTCCTGGCACTGCTCGACCGCCTGTGCGCCGAGCCCGCGCGGCCGGCCCACATGGACGATCGGCCTTCCGGTCCAGCGCAGATCGGCCAGCGTGCCCGTGAGCGGTGGCGGTAGCGTGAGCGGAACGCGGCCTGCGTGGGCGGTTCTCGTGAGCGTGAGCGGCACGCGGAGCGCTCACGCACTCGCCCACGCGACCCGCTAGCCGCGAACCGCGGGCCGGCCCTGCGGGCGGCCCGTAATTGCCCGAAAGGCTCTAGCTACTGCCAGTAGACCGCGTGGGGTGGGTTCAGCAGCACGGATCGTCGGCCGTCGTCGCCTTCGAGAGTTGCTGGCACGACGCTGAGGGAACTCATGTATTTCCAGCGTTTCTTCCACCACCGTCGCGGCCCTTTGTCCACGCAGCCAAACACGCGGTTCTGCACCGGGCAAAACACGCGCACGTGCATGTGATCGTCGTGTGGCCGCGCATCCGTGGGTTGGTGAAGGATTTCGCGTGCCCGCGCCACCAGGGCTGGATCGGCTTTCTCCTGCTCTGCCTCTTGCAGGAGCAACTCCGTGATCGGCTTGTGGATGAAGATCCACTGCACCTCGATGATCGGGTCGGAAAGCAAACTCGCCACCAAGGCCCATGTCCGCCGCAGATCGAGATGGCCATCGGGCAGCGGCTCGTGAATGCGTCGCCCGGTTTTCGCGGATGACCACGCCACCACAGTGCCGTCATCGGCGAAGCGAAGCATGGCGGGAAGGTTGGTGAGCGGGTTCCCGTCCTGATCCGCGGCATAGTAGAAGATGTCCACATCCCGTCCACTTTCGTGCGAACGGTGCATGCTCGAATCTCCCCCACGACGTAGCGACAGGTCCCCGACATAGGCCAGGCCGCCCGGGGCGGCCTGCTCGACCCGCGCAAAGGCACGCATCAATCCGCCCACGATTTCCTCGATGGCGAAGCTCCGGCCGCGCGTACGCCAGTCGGGGTGGATCTGGTACCCGTCTCCTTCGACCGGCAAGGCGACCGCCCGCAAGAGGGATCCATGCGCGTGGGTACCCCAAGACAGGCTGCCCCCGCCGGAGGTGGCAAAGATCCCCACGCAGCCCGGAAAAACGGTCAGGGCCGCGAGGGCAAGCTCGACGGTCATCGAGCTTCGCAAGACGTCCCGCCTCCCCCCTTTGACGTGATCGAGAACCTGCCCGCGCTCGTGGTCGAACCAGCCAGGCTGGGCTCTATCAGCTCGTCAGCGAGCACGCGAGCGACCCTGGCCATTCCCCTCGGGGGTCGCTCCCCTGGCCCTACCCGTAGGCTTTCTCCATCCTCTCCTGATCCTCCTTGCAGCGGATGCAAAGAGTCGTCTCCAGTCTGGCCTCAAGCCGCTTGAGCGAGATCGGTTCGCCGCACTGCTCGCATAGGCCGAAAGTCTTATCGTCGATTCGCTCAAGAGCGTGGTCGATTTTCTGCAAGAATGTCTTCTCGCGTCCACGTAGCCTGAACGTGAACGATTGCAGGTACTCGGACGACGCAAGGTCCATCTCGTCCGGTAGATCATCGGACTCAAGCGTCATATCTTCGCTCAACGTCCGCTGCGCGTTGCGGAGGATTTCTTTCTTGCGGCTCAACAGGATCTCGCGAAACCTCTTGAGATCTCTCTTCTTTAATCCGGTCCCTTCCATGAAGCCCCTTGACTCAGGTTGTACGGACGTACGTTTCTAGTGTACCGCCGGAACGAATCATGTCGCAGAAAAGATACCAATGAATCCGTGTCCTTGACAGCGTGCCTGGGAACTGCGTAAATGCAAGAATTCTCCCAGGTGAGATTAGCTACAACGGGGTGCTTCATGGCCGGTTCGGATAAGAGGAAACAAAGTCTCTACTTCCCAGAAGAGATGCTTAAGGAGATTCAAGAAGAAGCCACGCGTCAAGACCGTTCTCTCTCCTGGATTGTGCAGAAGGCATGGAAGATCTCTCGCAAGGAGATCATGAAATACCCATCTGTGAACGAGTTCCCCGGAGAAGAAGACGAGCGCGGCGCGAGCGAGTGAGGTCNNTTCTGACGTACTTGTCGGGCCGCAAAGGCGGCCGCACCAACACCGAGGTCCCTGCGGGGTAGATGGCTGAATTCTTGCTTGTCGCTGACCAGGTCGCGCCTGTGGTCGATGGCGAGTTGCCCGGGTGTGCGGCTGCCCTGGCGCTTGCCCTGTCCGTGGCCAAGCACCGCATAACTGTTCTGTCGCTCGCCACACCGGACCAGGCATCCCGTCTGCCCGGGATGGCGCGACGCCTGCGAACCATCACGACCCGAGCAGGGGGTACGGACCAGGAAGTATCGCTCTACGAGGGACGTTCGGCGGTGAGCCAGTGTGCTCTCTACGTGCTCGGCGCCAATTCGGACAATCGCGGTCGCCGGTCGGCCCTGCTGGCGAACGCCGCCACCTCTCTGGTCCGCGACCAGATCTGCTGGCCGGACGTGGTGGTGGGCTGGGGCGAGACGTCGGCGCTAGCCCTGGCCTGTGCCCCTTCCGCCCATGCAGCCCTGGTCGTGCCCGACGGACGTTGGGACCAGCCTCTTTCCATCGACGAGCGTGCCGAGCTGGATCCAGACAACCCTGCGGTGGCCGTCTCGAATGGCGTACTGGTGGGACTCGGCGCCATCGAAGCCGACGTGGTGATTCTCCCTTGCCCCTCGGCCGCGGAAGCCTTTCGCCGCGCCGCTGAGCTGGCCTGCCGTGCCTCGGACCAGCCGGTCACCTCGATGCGGTTCGGGTGTGATGAACTGCCGCACGACCCGGCCCTTGATCCCGCCCTAGCCGCCACCTTCTCCTCTGAGTCCCCATCCGGAAAGCAGGAATGTCGTAGGACCCTGGTCCGGCGCACCTCACTGGCCGTGGGGCCACGCACGCTCCTGCTGGCAACTGGGCCGCTCGACCCCGCACGGGGCGGCCGCGAGATTCTCGAAACCGTGTCGCGGCTGGGGCGCGCGGATGTCGCGGTCGTGTTTCCCGCGGGAGGGGATCGCGTGCTTGGCGACCAAGCCAACGTTCTGGCCATTCGGTCGCCGGGCAAGGTCACCATCTTCCCGGAGTCGGGCTCTGAGGCCGAGCGGCAGATCCTGGCAGCGGCCGACGCTGTGCTTCTGGCGGACGCTCTCGACCTGACCGGACGGCCAGCTAGCCTGGCCCTGCGCTACGGGGCCCTTCCCTTGGCGCCCGACGCCAGCGCGACCGGAGACTACCTGGTAGATTGCGACGTGGCGTCGCAGACAGGCTGCGGCCTACTCTATACGCCGACGGATCCATGGGGCGGAGTTGGCGCCATCCAGCGTGCGGTCGCACTGCGCGCGAACGTCGAACTGTGGCATCCGCTGCTGGGCTCGCTCATGCACGCGGCCCCGCGCTGGTCGGCGACCGCCGCCTCGCTGGAGGCTGTCTGTCTCACCCCGCGTGCAGCTTGAGGATGCGCACGCCAAGTTCGTCGCCCACCCTGACCAGCTCCCCGACCGCCCACAGCTGACCGCCCACTCGAAGTTGGATCGCTTCGGTTCGGCATGCCCCGAGGCTGAGCACTCCACCTTTCATCAACCCTGCCAGTTCGTCGCCTCGAAGCGTGAGGCGGCCGATCTCGGCGACGACTTCTACATGCGCGGTCGCGAGGATCTTTGCCACCTCGGACGATGAGGGTTCTCCTGGGTTCCACTGTGTTTTCTCATCTTGCGATTCCATCGGCTTCGCATCCTCCTCAAACTGAGAAAAGGGGCCCGCCATGGCCAGCGTACCGTCAGCGGCCACACGGGCGGGTGCCACGAAGTCGCCCACGCGCAGCCACGCGGGCCAGAGATCGTGGGGTCCAAGGTCAGCAACGCCGTCAAACACGACCGCGTCGCCCACAGCAGCCGAGGCAAGGGCAGCACCCGGCAGATCGGTTCGGCCAAGTTCCAGGATCGCGCTCGACGCCAGCCCTTCCAGGCAAGGACTGACCGGGCCGATCCGCGCGGCATCAGCCAGCCACACAACGGGCATTGCCAGAAGGGCCCGGCCGCCCAGGCCTGTGGCGGTACGGATCGAGCCGCCAACCACCAGTCGATCTGGGGCCGGAACGGGCGCCCCCGCCATGACCCCGAGCCCAATCTCGACACCCTGTGGTACGCCGAGTGCGTCCAACGCGGAGAGCAGGATGGCCGCCATGGCGCCCCGTTCAGCGCGGCCGAGCGGACGCACCGCGGCTGGTGCCGGCCTGCCCAACACGGAGTGCACAAGGGCGAGCGAGATGTGGTGGGCCACTCCCACCCAGCCGCGAAGGCCTCCGTGTTCCAGCGCGAAACAGTCCAGGCCGTCGAGGCCGACTTCATCCCCAACTCCATCCTGCACAAAGGCCACCCAGTCGGGACGAATCTCAACCTCCCCTACCCCCTTCGCCGAAATCGCCACGGACAGCGGCAAGCGCGATCGAGCCCGAGCCCATGCCGCCGTCCACTTCGCCGTCTCGGCCGGCAACCGCGGCAGAGCATCGTGCGAAAGACCACGCCATTCGCCTTGGGCTGTCATCGATGGTAGGGTATACTCTAACAAGAGTGGCTCTCGGGAAAGCAACGACGTGAAGCCTTCTGACGATGAATTGGGGTTTCTCACTTGCCGGGAGATCGTGGATTACTGCCTCGATTTTCTGAGCGGCTCGCTGCCGACCACGGAGCGACAGCTCTTCTCTGCCCACCTGCGCAATTGCGCGGAGTGCATGAGATTCTTCGAAACCTACCGCAAGACGCCCGAAATCTCGCGGGAGGCCTTGGCTCTGCGAATACCCGACCGGATTAGGGTTGCAGTGCGTGATTTTCTGCGCGAACGCTACGAGCCAAGTGCGGTCAGCGACGACGTGTCGACAAGGCGATAGCCACGGCCTCCCGCTTGACAGGCCGTGCGATGCGGGCAAGATGACCCCATAAGCATGCCCGTCGGCCTGGTTTGTTCCCGTTGCGACGCTCTGACCGGCCTCGACGCGACCCGGTGCCCGGTCTGTCAGGCCCCGATCGTCGAGGCTGGCGCTTCTGCCCCATCGTCCGGCCGGCCCCAGCCTGCTTCCCGTGTGGAGGACTCCATGTCTACCAGCCCATGCCCGACCTGTGGCAACCCAGTCCCGATCGGAGATCGTTTCTGTGGCCAGTGTGGGGCACGCATCGAAGTACAGCCAGTGCCAAGCCCCAACGCTGGCAAGACCATGTTCTTCTCGGGCGTCCAGGCTGCCGGGGTGGCCAAGCTGGTGGTGGTCAAGGCCAACAGCGCCGACGGATTGGCCTACGAGCTCGGCGGGACCGAGCATGTCGTGGGCCGCAGCGAAGGTGCCATCCTGTTTCCCGATGATCCCCTGGTTTCCCCACGCCACGCCAACTTCTTCTACCGGGACGCCAAGCTGTTCGTGCGCGACGACAACTCCATCAACGGCGTATTCGTGCGCATCCGCGCTCCGGCGCGGCTGGAATCCGGCGCGGTTTTCCTGGTTGGTGAGCAGCTCCTGCAGGTCGAAGCCCTGCCACCGGATTTCGGGCCGCAGCCCGATGCCGAAGGAACGTATTTCTACGCCAGCCCCAAGCGGGCCTCGAAGATGCGGGTCATCCAACGGCTACGCGGGGGCGAGATTGGCCTCATCGTGCGCGCGCGCGGTGACAGCATCACGCTCGGTCGCGAAGGCCATGACCTCAACTTCCCCGACGACCCCTTCATCTCGGGCCGCCACGCCGAGGTCAGCATCGGCCCGGATGGGGTGTTCACCGTGACCGACCTGGGCTCAAAGAATGGCACGTTCGCGCGCATCAGTGATGAGTCCCCGTTGGAACATGGTGACTACGTGTTTCTCGGCCAGCAGCTTCTGCGGGTGGAGATTTCGTGAAGCCGGGACGACGCGGCCATGAGGGAAATTGAGGTAGTGATGTTTCTTACTATGAACTGCGCGGAGGATAGCCCGTGATCATCTGTTCTCGCTGCGGCAAGGAAAACCAGGACCAGTTCAAGTACTGCCTCGGCTGCGGCTTGAAACTGCAGGCGGCAGCTCCCGCGCCAGCTCCGGTTGAGTCCCCGAACCGGACCCCAGCTGCCCAGCCGCCCGCCAGTCTGAGCGGGGCAATGGCCTTCTCACCCCCGCCGCCGGCAGCGGCCCAGCCCGTGGAGAGTCATCCTGCCGCCGCGTCCCCTGGTGCCGCTCAGGTTGCGCGTCCCCTGGCGTCCAATCCGGCAGGAGCCCCGGTGGCCCGGCCCATTGCCGCTCCCGGCTCGGCTCCCCACCTGGTCCGTCCAAGCGCGGCTCTGGGAGCCCAGCGGGTCGCACCGGCCTCGCCAAACCCTGTCGTCACGGGGGCGGGTGCCTCAGTCGCCCAAACCCCTGCTGCGGTTGCACCCGCATCTGCCGCTGCGCAAGACGGGCCCCGGCCGCGAATCGCAACTTCGCCGCAGGACGCTGCTGCGGCATCAAGGCTAGCCTCAGCGCCGACGGCATGGCACCCTGGTGGCATTGCAGCCGCCGGGCCGAGCCATCCGGCCTCAGCGCCAAGTGCGGCGTCCCGGGCTTCGGTCGCGGCCGCACAATATCCCGCCAGGCCGGCTGGACTGCCGAGCTCAGTCGCCGTCGATCTCGTGACCCCGGCCCCCGTCGCGGTGCAGGCGGCACTTGCGCCACCTGCCGTTTCCCCTACCCCCGCCGCCGCACCGGGGCCCGCCTTGTGTCCACGCTGTGGCAAAGCCGTGGCTCCTGGCTTTGCGTTCTGCGGGTCTTGCGGTCATCGCATGAAGGCGGCTGCCGGCTCTGTGGTGGAAGCCGCTCTCCAGCAGGCCGCGGCGCTGGCCCCTGAGCCCGTCAAGGTCACGGTTCGTGGCCAGCTCACTCTCATCCGTCCTGACGGCACCGAGGGTGGAAGTCACCCCTTGCACCAGGGTGAGAATCTGGTCGGACGAGGCCAGGGCCATCTCTTCGACGCCGACCCTTATCTGTCGCCTCGCCATGCCGAGTTCGTTCTCAACGAAGAAGGGCTCGCAGTCACCGACCTGCGCAGCCTGAATGGCGTATTCGTTAAGCTCACCCAAGAAGAACCGCTGGAGTCAGGCGACACCTTCCGCATCGGTCAGGAGCTGCTCCGCTTCGACGTCATCAACCCACCCACACCGCTCGAAGATGGGACCGAGATCGTCGGCACACCCAATCCAGGCTACTGGGGCCGCCTGTCTGTCATCGTGGGCCGGGACGTGGATGGCCCCGCGTTCCCGCTCTTTGACGAGACGGTTGTGCTCGGCCGTGAGCGTGGCGACATCCTGTTCCCTGAGGACGGCTACGTCTCGGGAACGCACGCGCAGATCACCCTGCGCGAAGGCCGCGTGTGCCTGACCGACCTGGGATCATCGAACGGCACCTTCCTGCGGGTTCGCGAGGCGCGACTCGTACCGACCGGCAGCCTGCTTCTTATGGGCCAGCAGCTTTTCCGCGTGGCCTATCAGTAGCTACTTCTTGTCAGCCGTCTTGGGCTTGTTGAAGAAAGCCTTGCGCATGTCGTCGTTCTGCTTTGGCTCTACGTAGCGGAAGCCGCCTGGGATCTTGAAGCGCTGTCCATCATCGAAGTCTAGGATCACGTCCACCGGCCCCTTGTCCCCGTTGGGGGTGACGAGGTTGATCTTCTCTTTCGACGAGATCACGACCTGCTCGGCTACGTGACCGCCGAATGAGACGCGGACCTGCGTCTTGCCTGGCTGCAGCCCGGCCCCGACGATGTTGATGTGGTCGCCGCCGGCTGTGATGCCCTCGGCGGGCTCCACCCGATCGATGCGGAGTCTGGTCTCTTCGCAGGCTGCCATGAATGCCAGGACTACAAAGGCCAAAGACAGCCCCAAGACGCGTTTCATGTGCGCTCCTCCTTGATTGGGTGGCACCTTATCCCGCTCAAACCCTGTGGTCAACGACGACTCTGCTCTCGACGCAGGATTCGCAGTCGAGTTGGAGTGGCTCCTGCCCGGCGGGCCACGGATGAGGTATGACTAGGCAGCCCTGCCGGGCGCTGCTTTCTCCGTGGATACCCGACTCGTATTGCGTGACATCGAGGCCCTGCTGGAAAACGCGGGCGCCGGGACCGCGCTGGAGGTCTATGGCGCCGCGGGCGCCATGGGCCCAGCCATCGCTGCCCATCTGGCGCATCCGGACGGAAGCCACGCTCCACTGCTCTATGTGGTTGCTGGCGAGGATCTGGTCGAGACGCGCTGTGCAGACCTGTCATTCTTCCTGGCGCCGCGAAAGTCAGCCGAGGATCCGCTGGCCCCTTTGCCCGTTCTGGATCTGCCTGCACCTGAAGTCTCACCGCACGCCGAGATGCAGCCCGATCGCCGTACGGTCATGCGCCGGCTGGCACTCCTCTTCCGCCTGGGTCACGGCTGCGCGCCGGCCGTGGTGGTGGCGCCCGCGGCTGCGGTGTTTCGGCGGGTGATTCCCCCGAGAGAGTTCGGCGCTCTCTGCCGCGTGGTCGAAGCCCACTGCGCGCTGAACCGGGAGGCCCTGATAGGTGACCTCTGCCGGGCCGGCTACGGCCGTGCGCAGGTGGTCGAGGATCCAGGAACCTTCGCTGTACGCGGAGCGGTCATCGACGTTTTTCCCCCCGTCTACAAGCACCCCGTACGCATCGATCTCTTCGGTGACGAGGTGGAGTCACTCCGCCTGTACGACGCCGCCACACAGCGCACCTTGCGGCCCATCGACAAAGTGGCGCTCCACCCGGTACGGGAGACCGTGGTAACCGCAGGGGCCGATACCCGGTCGCGCCTGCTGGCCGCCGCCGACCAAGCCGCCTACCCGTCGAGCAAAACCCGCTACCTGCTGGAGCAGATCGAGCGAGGCGAGGATTTTCTCGGCAGCGAGGCGCTCGCTCCCATCTTTCATGCCCGCCTCGCCTCGTTCTTCGAGTACCTTCCGCCCAAGGCACGAGTGGTGGTCGAGGATCCGGCGGCTGTCCTAGAAGAGGCGCGCCGCAGTTTCTCCCGAGTGCGCGAGAGTGCCGTGCATCGGCGGGCCGAGCATCGCATCGCCCTCGATGCGGAGGAATTCCTGCTCGACGAGGAACAAGCGCGTTTCGCCCTTGGCGCCTCGACGCGCCTGGAGCTGCGCACGGTCGAGGTGACGCCGTCCGTTGTCAACGAGGGGCCACCCGCGCCGCGGATCCGGGTGACGGCAGAGCCGAACACCAGCCTACGCGCCGAACTGCTCCACCAGCGCGGCGACGAAGACCTTGGGCATGCCCTATGCGAGCGTATCCGGCGCTGGCACGCGGATGGCTACCGCGTGTGCCTGGTGGCGCCCAGCCGCGCCCACGCAGACCGGCTGGCCGGGGTTCTGCAGGCCTTTGGCCTTGCACCCGAAACCCCGCACGACCACAGCGAAGGGCGCACGCCAGGCTTGCTCACGCGCAGCGCGGCCCGCCCCGCCCTCGACATCCTGGTCGGGCCGCTCACCCGCGGATTCCGGCTGCCCGATGATCGTCTGGCCCTGGTCGCCGAAGAGGAGATCTTCGGTGCGCGCGCACACCGCGCGGTCACGGCGGCCACGGCGCCAGGGTTCGGGGATCTGGCCGAGATCGCCGAGGGGGACCTGGTGGTGCACGACGAGCAGGGCGTGGGCCGCTACCGGGGCCTGAAGAAACTCACGCTGCGGGGAGTGGCCCACGACTTTCTCCACCTGGAGTACGACGGTGGTGGGCTCTACGTACCGGTCTACCGCATCGGCGTCGTGCATAGATTCGTGGGCGGCACGCCGGAGACCATGCGGCTTGACAAGCTGGGCGGCGCCACATGGGTGGAGAAACGACGCCGGGTTTCCGCCGAGGCGCGAAAGCTGGCCGAAAACCTGCTGCAACTCTACGCCCAGCGACAGGCGCTGCCGGGTCATGCTTTCCCACCCCCTGACGTCATCTTCCGCGAGTTCGAGGAGACCTTCCCGTTCGAGGAGACCGCTGACCAGGACAAGGCCATCGCGGCGGTGCTGGCCGACATGCAAGACGAGGCGCCCATGGATCGCCTGGTCTGCGGCGACGTGGGCTACGGCAAGACGGAGGTGGCTTTGCGCGCGTCGCTGCTGGCCACGCTGGGCGGCCGCCAGGTCGCGGTGCTTGCCCCCACCACAGTCTTGGTCGAACAGCATGCCGTGACCTTTGCGGAGCGGCTGCGTGACTTCCCGGTGCGGGTGGCGTCGCTTTCGCGTTTTCGCAGCAAGCGCGAACAACGGGACACCATCGCCGCCCTCGCCGCAGGGAAGTTGGACATCGTCATCGGCACCCACCGCCTGTTGTCGCGCGATGTGCATTTTCACAACCTGGGGTTGCTCATCATCGACGAAGAGCAACGGTTCGGGGTCACGCACAAGGAGCGCCTCAAGGAGATGCGCTCGCAGGTGGACGTGCTCACCCTGACCGCCACGCCAATTCCGCGCACCTTGCAGATGGCTATGAGCGGTCTGCGCGAGATCTCGATCATTGCCACCCCGCCTGCCGACCGGCTGGCCATTCGCACCTTCGTTTGTGGCTATGATCCCGACCTCTTGCGCGAGGCGATTGCCAAGGAGCTGGCACGAGGAGGCCAGGTGTTCTTCGTGCACAACCGGGTGGAGGATCTGCCCAAGTGGACGCGCGAGGTCTCGGCCCTGGCGCCCGGGGCGCGGGTGGGCATGGCCCACGGCCAGATGCCCGAGGCCAAGCTGGAACAGGTCATGATCGACTTCGTCGACGGGCGCTACGATATTCTGTGCTGCACGACCATCATCGAGTCGGGCCTCGATATTCCGCGCGCCAACACCATGATCGTGAACCACGCCGATCGCTACGGGCTGGCCCAGCTCTACCAGCTACGCGGACGCATCGGCCGCGCCAAAGAACGCGCCTTCTGCTACCTAGTGATTGCAACCGAAGGCGCGCTGTCGGCCCAGGCTCGCCAGCGGCTCGAAGTGTTGCAACGCTTTACCGAGCTGGGCGCCGGATTTCAGGTGGCGACGCACGACCTCGAGATCCGCGGCGCGGGCGAGATGTTGGGCGATCGCCAGTCCGGCCTGCTCGCGACCGTCGGCTTCGACACCTATGCACGTATCCTGGAAGAAGCCGTGGCCGAGCTGCGCGGGCAGCCCATCCGAGGCGAGTTCGACCCCGAGATCGCAGTCGACGTGCCGGCGTTCCTGCCCGACGACTACATCCCCGACGCCGGCCAGCGTCTCGACTTCTACCGGCGCCTGGCCCAGGCCCGCGACGACAGCGACGTGCGCGCGACTTTGGCTGAGCTGGAAGACCGCTATGGACCGCTGCCCGAGGAAGCCCGCCTGTTGGGCGAGGTCATGAGCGACAAGACCCTGGTGCGCCGCTCGGGCGCGCGGGCCTACGAGCTGACCGCAGGTCGGCTGGTGCTGTCTGCAGGCGTGGACGCGCGTCTGGATCCGGCCAAAGTCATGCGGCTGGTGCAGCGCAAAGGTAGCCGCTGGAAACTCTCGCCCGACATGCGCCTGTCATACGCCTTCGACGATGAAGAGAAGCGTGACCACCTGGCGGCCGCTCGAAAGCGGCTGCAAGAGGTACTGGCGTGCGTGACTTGCTAGAAGCTCGCACCTGTGCCATGCAAGCAGCATGCGTCGTTGTCTTCTCTGCCTTGCGGCCCTGGCCCTGGGCGCCTGCAAGCCCAGCCCCGGATCAGGGGGCAAGGCTTCGTCCCGCTCGGGGCCGGTGCTGGCCCGGGTGGACGACACCGAGATCACGGCCGCTGATCTGCAGGAGGTGCTGGCTCGCTATTCCCACACCCCGTTCGTGCTCGCGCGCTACTCGACGCCGGAAAAGAAGAAGGAGCTCCTCGACAATCTTGTCCGCTACGAGCTCATGGCCCGCGAAGCCCTGCGGCGAGGCTACGATCGTGACCCCGACGTCCAGCGCATCGCCAAGAAGCAAATGGTGGCGCAGTTCGAAAAGCGGGAGATCAACGACAAGCTGCGCGCTGAGGACGTTCCGCCGGCAGAAGTCGAGGCGTACTACCGCGAGCACCAGCCCGAGTTTGTCCGTCCCGAGGAGGTTCGCGTCAGCCAGATCCTTGTGCACGACGTGACCACCGCGCACCGGATCGCTACCGAGACCAAGGCAGCGGGGCATCACGACGCCAAGACGTTTCGCGATCTGGTGGAGCGCTATTCGCAGGACCCGGATTCCAAGCCGCGCGCAGGCGACTTGATGTTCTTCGACCGCAAGACCACGCGCGAGCCCAAGGCTTTGGTCGAGGCCGCCTTTGCCTTGGCGCAGGTCAACGACGTGGCAGGACCGATCGCGTCTGACAAAGGCTTTCACATCATCAAGTTGACGGATCGCCGTCCTGAGATCACGCGATCATTCGCTGAGGTGAAGGGCGAAATCCAAAGGCGACTTCTCGAACAAATGCGGGCGCGGAGAAAGGGCGACCTGGTGGAAGAGGCGCGCAAGTCGATCCGCGTGGAAATCTACCAGGATGAACTGGCCAAGATCGCCCTGGCCCCGACCGCGGATGGCGGCCGGCCCGACAGCAACCCGCCCGTCTCCACTTCTACACCAACCACAGCGCCCACACCCAAACCCTAGGAACCCGCTTCATGCCCATGCTCCGACTGTCCCTGGTTGCCGTCCTGCTGTTGCTGCCCTCGGTGGGTCAGGCGCGCGTGGTTGAGAAGATCGTCGCCGTGGTTGGCCACGACATCATCCTGCAGAGCGAAGTCGAGGAACGGGCCGCGCCGATGATGGCCGACATCGCCGCCATCTCCAATCCCGGCCAGCGAGCCGCGCGTGCCACGGCCGTGCGGCGTCAGATTCTCGAACGCATGGTGGACGAGCAACTCCTGATGCAGGAGGCGGCCGATCTCAAGGTTTCAATCAGCAGCGAGGAAGTCGACAAGTCCATCGAGCAGATCAAGAAGGACTACGGCATCGATGACGCCCAGTTGCGCGATGAACTGCGCAAACAGGGCATGAGTCTGGCCGCCTATCGCCAAAACACGAAACGCGAGATCTTGAAGTATCGGGTCATCAACATCGCGGTGGGCTCGAAGGTGAGCGTGACCGATGCGGACGTGCAGAGCTACTACGAGCGCCACATGCAGGCTGCCAATGTACAAGTACGCGCCAGCCACATCTTCTTGGCCATACCCGAAAGCGCCGACGCGGCCGCGGCGCAGGAAAAGGAAAAGCAGGCCCAACTGCTGCTCCAGCGGGCACAGTCGGGCGAGGAGTTCAGCCGGCTGGCACGCGAGTATTCCGAGGATCCCGCCACCCGCGCCGAGGGAGGCGATCTCGGCTGGTTCGGCAAGGACATCCTGCCCAAACCCATCGAGGAACTTGTCTTCTCCATGAAGGTCGACGAGGTGCGCGGGCCGGTCCGCGCCGATCGCGGCTTCCACGTCATCAAGTTGCTGGGCCGCCGCGCCCAGGACCCCAAGCCCCTGGCCGAGGTGCGCGACCAGATCCGCGGTCAGCTGCGCCAGCGCGAGATGGAACGTCAGACCAAGAACTTCCTCGGCGAGCTACGCAAGAAGACCCTGGTCGACATCAGGATGTAGGACCGAGGACGCGCTAGCTACGGCTTGTCGGGTAATTG
>PMCR01000353.1 GCA_003155465.1 Myxococcales bacterium
CCCGAGCAGTTGCACATCACCCTGCGTTTTCTGGGTGACACGCCGGAGGACCAGTTCGATGATCTGCGGGCGCGCTTGCGCCAAGTTCGCATGCCGCGTTTCGAGCTTGCGCTTCGGGGCACGGGAGTGTTTCCACCGGCCGGCGCGCGCAAGCCGCCGCGAGTCTTGTGGCTCGGCCTGTTTCCGTGCGGTTCGCTGGCAGCACTCAAACATGCGGTCGACGGCGTGATTGGACCTGACCCCGAAACCGCCAAGCGCGGTTTCTCGCCCCACCTGACCCTGGCCCGCTTCCCGACCCGGCCCCATCGTGACCTCGATCGCTTCCTGGCCGAGCATTCCAGTTTCGACGGCGGCTGCTTTGTCGTGAGCGACTTCCACTTCTACCGCAGCACCCTGCGTCCCGAAGGTGCGTTGCACGAGATCGTCGAGAGCTACCCGTTGCCAAGAAGTCCTTGATTCATGTTGGTACTGTCACTGGGGCGCATGTTCTCAGGAGCTGCCGACCGAGAGGGTTTCGGTCAAACTCGGAGATGGCCGGCGCGCCGAACTGTATGGCTCGCCCGATCCGCTCGCGGGGGCTGCCCCGTGACAAGGAGTGGCGACTAGGAGTGCGCATCTTTGGTTTGGTTGGTGGCGAGATGCACGGTCCGCTCAGCATGTTTGTGTTCAGCTACGGCGTGCTGTGATCGGGCCGGACTGGCGGCGAAGGGAAGCGCTAGGTCCACGACACGGCTCAGTCAGTCTGGGCCTCCCATCAGGGGCAGTTCGTGGTAAGGGTTTGCTCTGCCACATGGACAAGACCGGCGGCGTCAGCNNTGGTGGGCCATGCTCATCCTGTCTCTTGCCGGGCTACTGATCTCGCTGGCCCTGGCCCGCATTCATTTCAAGGTGCACACCGAGGCCGGTTTCCACAGTTTCTGCGGCCGCGGCAGCACCTTCAACTGCGATGACGTGGCCCGCAGCCCCTATTCGATTTTGCTGGGCGTCCCCACCGCGATTTGGGGAATCTTCGGCTACTGTCTTGCGGCGGCGGTGGCTTTGTGGGGATTGCGCAGCCGTCGCGCCGCCTTGACTGCGGCGTGCGGCCTGCTGCTCTTCAGCGGATTTGTCGCGATCAGCGTCTCGCTGGGCGCCATCTCGGCATTCCGCTTGCGCGCCCTGTGTGTCCTCTGCGCCACCACCTATGCCATCAACCTGCTGCTTTTCGTGCTGGCCCTTGTTCAGACGGCGGCCATCGGATTCTCCGAGGTGGCGGCAGCCCCTTGGCCCTTCGTTCGCGAAGGTCCAGGCAAGACCCTGTTGATCCTCATCCTGCTTGGTGCGATGGCGCTGGGACTTGTTGCCTTGGTTCCACCCTACTGGCGACGCGGCGCCAGTCCCCGCGGGTTCCGGCCGGCGCTGGAAGGCCTGGCCCGCGGCGAGGCACAGGGCGGTGGTCATTTCATCGGGGCGCAGAAGCCCATCCTGACCATCACCGAATTCTCCGACTACGAGTGCCCACACTGCCGGCTGGCGCACGCTCAGCTGCGCGCCATCGTCGCGCAGTTCCCTGATCGGGTGCGCCTTATCCACCGCCACTTTCCCCTCGACCAAGCGTGTAACCGCAGCATCGAGCGGCCCTTCCACCAGACCGCCTGCCGGGCAGCGCTTATTGCCGAATGCGCAGGCCGTGCCGGGCGTTTCTGGGAAGCCAATGACACCCTGTTCGCCGAATCGAACTCGCTTGACACTCTATCCACGAGAGCGATTGCGGCTGATCTCGAGATTGATCGCGCTAGGCTCGATCGATGCATGGAAGGCGAAGGGCTAGTTGCCGTGAAGAACGATATCGAGGTCGGCATTGCCCTCAAGCTGGAGGGCACGCCCGCCTTCTTGGTCGACGGTCAGGTGTACATGGGCAACCTTCCGGGCGCCGTGCTGGAGCCGTTGCGGGCAGCGCCCGACGCTGCCAAGTAGCAGCCAGGAGCTGCCTCTCCAGCGCGCGCATGCGGCGGGCCTGGCCAGGGCGGTGGTGGTCGTGGCCAAAGAGGTGGCAGAGCCCGTGCACGGCGAGACGTTCAAGCTCGTGGTCCAGGCGGGCACGGCCTGCGCGGCGGCTGGCGGTCTGCACCGAAATCACGATGTCGCCGAGAAAAACCCCATTGCCCGCCGGATCGGCTTCAGCCTGCAGCTCCTGCATGTGGAAACTCAACACGTCGGTAGCGCGATCAAGGCCACGGAACTCGCGATTGAGGGACCGGATTTCATCATCGCCGGTGAACACCAGGGTAGCCGACGAGCGCGAGCGCCCCAGCCCGCGCAAGGCCGCGCGCAGTCGATTCGCAACCTTGCGGCCCGCGGCCGCGCCGACCAGGCGGCGGGCGCCATTTTGGATGACGACATCAATGGGCATTTCAGATCGTCCGCTTGTAGATCTCTGCACTGACGAACACACGAAACAGATCGGCGTCGCACTTGCCCGCCTTGACCTCGCCTTCCAGAATGCCCAGCGCACGGTGCACCGGGACCGCGGCCTTGTAGGGACGGTCCGCTGCGGTCAGCGCATCGAAAATGTCGGCAATGGTCAGCATGCGCGCCTCGACGGGAATCTCGGCGCCCTGCAGGCCAACCGGGTAGCCCGCGCCGTTGAGCAGTTCGTGATGGGCGGCGGCGATCAGCGGCACCTTGCGCAGCGAGCGGCCCCAGGGAATGGTCTGCAGGAAGGCCACCGTGTGGTTGACGTGGCTCTCGATCTGCTGCCGTTCCAGCGGCGTCAGGCTGCCCCGCGCCACCTGCAGGGCCGCCACCTCCTCGGGCAAGAGATACGGCTGGGGTTGGCCGGCTTCGTCGACGTACTTCCACGCCGCCACTTCCGCCAGGCGTGCCAGCACGGGCTGTTCCAGCAGGGTCGGCTCGTTGGCCGTCAGCACCAAGCGCCAGCACTCGTCCAGGGCCGCCAGACCCTCTGTCTGTTTCCGCTCGATGGCCGCCAAAGCCGCAGCCGAGCCGCCCCGCCGCATGTGCTCCAGTTGCTGGCGCAGCGAGTCGGCCTCGATGCACTTGCGGACGTAGGCGAGGCGCAGGCGGATGGCCTCAAGTTGAGAATCGTAGAGCTTCTTGGCCTTGACCAGCACCTGCTCGCGCACGCCGACTTTGCCAAAGTCGTGCAACATTCCCGCGTATTCGATCTGGCGCAGATCTTCGCGCGAGAAGTGCAGGGGACCGAGAGGGCCGTCGTCGACGGCGTCCACCTTTTCGGCCAGGGCCACGCTCAAGGTGGCCACGCGGCGCGAATGGCCCGAGGTGGTCGGATCGCGGGATTCGATCGCGGTGACCGAGGCGTCGACGAAGCCCTCGAACAGGCGGCGGATTTCGTCGTACAGAATCGCGTTCTCCAGGGACACGCCCGCTTGCGACGCCAGTGCCAGCGCCATCTCCTCGGCGCGCGCGTCGAACGGGATCACGCCGTCCTCGAAATCCGCCGGTGTGGACAGGACTTGCTTGGGTCGGCGTTTCTTGTTGATGAGCTGGATGACGCCAATGACTTCGCCTTCGGCGGAGAGCATGGGCACGGTCAGCATCGAACGCGCGCGGTACCCGATCTTTTCGTCGAAGCTGCGCGCCGTGGCCCCGGCGGCCACCGCAGCCTGCCCGACATCGGGAACGTTGATCGGCCGGCCGGCCAGCACGGCCCTACCCGCGAGCGAGGTGTCGTCAACCGGCAGGGTGAACTCTTTGAAGTCCACCGGAATGGAATCGTTCTGCGACAACATGAAGTGCAGCCGGGCCGGACGGCTTCGCACCCCGCGCGCCGGGGTCTGCGGGCGGCGCCGGCCCACCTCCCCCAGTAGCCGCGGCGTCCGCGTGGGATTGCCAAAGGCCAGGTTGTCGGGCTGGCCGTTGCCGTCTACGTCCGCGGCCTCCAGCACGTACACGCTGCCCGCATCGGCGCCGGTGATCCGGCGGCTCTTGCACAAGACCAGGTCAAGTAGCTTGCGGATGTCGCGTTCCGAAGACAAGGCACGCGATATGGCCAGCAACTCGTCGCGCTCGTAGCGCGAGCGCTCGACGGGGCCGGGCGTCTCACGCACGCTGGCTAGCCCTCGTTGCCCGGCGGCCGGCCGGCGCCGTTGGTCTGTGTCTTGCGGTCATAGGCGCGGATGATCTCGGCCACCAGCGGGTGGCGGACCACGTCGATTTCGGTGAAGTAGCAAAAAGCGATGCCATCGATCCCCCGCAGCAGCGACTCGGCCTCGGTCAGACCAGAGCGCCGGTGGTCGGGCAGATCGATCTGAGTCACGTCTCCGGTGATGACCGCCTT
>PMCR01000506.1 GCA_003155465.1 Myxococcales bacterium
TTGTTGATCACCGTCTCCACCCGCAGTACAGGCCCTCTGTCGTACATCTTAATCCAGTTGCACTTCACGCGATGCTTGACTCGCCGGCCTGGTATTCGCTTGCCGTGAAGCTCGACGTGGAAGTGGTCGGTCACCACCTCGCCAAGAAAATGGCCGGTCAGTTTGCGCCCGAGAAAAGTCATCACGTCGCTGGCACCAAAGTACAGCGTGGCGTACTGGCAAAGTCGAGGCATCAGGTCGGCGAGGTCCGCACGGCTGCGAAACAGCACATCGGTGGAATACTCCGCCTGAGCCGTCACCCAGTAGTACCGCATCGTCGCCAGAATCTCCCCTTGTTCGAGCAGCGGGTTGACTTGGATGGCGTAGCCGTCGAGCACGTGCACCCAATCCACCCGCTCGAAGCCATCGGCCAACCTTTGCGTCTTCTCGACGTCGCCCAGCCGAAGGAAGGCATTGTCGAGCTTCACATAGGGCATCTGATGTCGGTCCATCTGTCGGGCCAGCCATTCGTGGCCGTTAACGTACACCTGGATCCGAAACGGGAACCAGGTCTGCACCTTGACGTGGATGAGGCCAAGGTCGCGGTCCACGAAGTAGTAGTAAAGGTGCAAGCACTTGCGTTTGGCATCCCTGATCTGGGGCGAACGCCCATTGTGACTGCTTGCTGCTGGTTGCGTGGACAGCACCAGCTGGAGTTGTCGGCAACGGGGCGAAACTAGTTGGCAAAAAGACGCAGCATTCGGTGCAGTCTCGGGCTTGGGGTGTCTTCCGGTCGCGGCTCCCTGGTGCAGTGCGGTCGGGTCAGGGGCCGGCGCGGTGGCGTGCAGGTGAGGTCCCTCTGTTGTGGAAGAGCGGGGGGCGTGCGGCGAGTTACCATAATCCCGCGCCCAGCGCAGCGAAATCGCGGGGCGCCGGGCCGAAGGGCTTGGCCCCTGATCCCGCGCCATCGCGCGGGATCGGGGAGACTAGGCCGCGACGGGATGTTTCTTTCATGGGGCCGCGCCAAATGGGAGAATTGCTCGTCCAAAATGATGAGCTCCAGGCACAAGTCGCGCGAACGAGTCGGCGTTTCGGCCGTAGCCAGTCTCTGCATGTTCTTGGGCTGCAGTGGCGGCAAGGCGGGTGGGACCGCGCCGCCTCCAGCGCAGGGGGGAAACGCGGCTGCCGGCGGCAGCACGACTGCGATCTCTTCCGCGTCTTCCACTTTCGGTGGCGCAAGCAGCGCCAGCGTGGCCGACGCCGGCGGCGGGAGCGCGGGCGGTGGTGGCCTCGCTGGCGGCACCACGTTCGCGACGGGCGGCAGTGGCGCTGGGGAAACGGTCACGGGTGGAATTTCGACAATCAGCGGAGGCTCCAGCGCCGGTGGGAACGCAGGCGCTACGGCCGGTGGCAGCGGGCCTGGTGGCATGGCCACGGGCGGGATCTCCACAGTCACCGGAGGCTCCAGTGCGGGCGGCGGAGCTGGAGGCAGCAGCACGACAAGGATCTCCGGCGGGGCGACCGCGACCGGGGGAAGAGGCGGTAGCACGGCAGGAACCTCGGGCGGAGGCACGGCGACCGGTGGCCAAGCGACGGGCGGCAGCGTGGCAGGTAACCCTGGCGGGGCCACGGCGACCGGTGGCCAAGCGACCGGCGGCAGCTCCACTGGCGGTTCGACCGCCAGTATCAGCAAAGACGGCGAAGTCATGCTGACCAATGCGGGCCTGACGATTGTGTCTTATGGGGGCTACCTAAATGGGGAGTCTTTCCAGCAGGACGGAATTGTCAGCTACCAGGGCTATCAGTACGCCGCCTTCTGGAACACCAGCCGCCATGTCGTCTTGGCGAGAAGAGCCTTGCCCAGCGGTCCCTGGTCCACCGTCGAATTCATGGACTACAGCCTCAGCGCCGATGATGCCCACAACACCATCTCACTCGGCATCTGCCCCGGCGATGGCACGCTTCACCTTTCCTTCGATCACCACGGGAACAATCTGCACTACCGCAAGTCCATTGCTGCACTCGTGACCAACCCAGGCACGGCAACCTGGGCCGCTTCCAGTTTTTCTGCCGTCACCAGCAGCCTGGTGGGCAGCACGACCGTGGCCCTGGTGACCTACCCGCGCTTCGTGACCGAGCCCGATGGCAACAAGATGCTGTTCGAGGCGCGCATCGGCACGAGCGGCAGCGGCGACGAGTACCTGTGGGAATACGACGCTACCACCCATGCCTGGACTTCCATGGGCATGTTTGTCAACGGCATCGTGGACAGCATCAATGCATATCCGCATGGTCTGTCCTACACCAGGGGTGGGTCCCGCCTGCACATGGCCTGGTGCTGGCGGGACACCCCCGATGCTTCCACTAATCACGACCTGCTCTACATCTACAGTGATGACCACGGGAGAAACTGGAAGAACAATACCGGCACCACGGTTGCCACCACCGGGTCGTCTGCCGTGACGAAGAACTCGTCGGGCATCACGGTTTGGCCGATCGGCCAGAATCGCGGACTGATCAATCAGGAGCATATGGCGGTTGACGCCACGGGAAGAGTGCATGTGCTCCAGTCTCACATGCCCGATGCGCAGGCCGACGATGCCAACTTCACCAGCGCGAGGAGCAAGAGCCAATTCTTCCACTACTGGAGAAACCCCAGTGGGACCTGGACCAGGACTGCCATGGGCTTGCCGGTCGCGGCGAATTTTCGGGGCAAGCTGGCCATTTCCTCCAGCAACAACGTCTACGCGGTCTTGCCTGACCTGCGAATTGCCGCCGCATCAGCCGCCTCCAGCTTCGCCAGCTGGGTCGTCCTCGACAGCACCGATTCGGGCAGGTTCTTTTCGGATCCGCTCATCGACACGGCCCGACTGGTGGCGGAAGACAAGCTCACCGTCTTCTACCCGCAGAAGAGCTCGCCCAATATCTACGTGCTCGACTACGCAGTGAAGTAGCCGCTATTTCTTCTTGTAGGTGCCAATCAGTTCGGCCCGCGCCAGGACATGGCCCTGCATGGCCTTTTCCACCTGCGCCTTGGTCGGCCGCTTGAGATCCGGCAGCAAGGCATCGAGCGCGTACAGTCTGAAGGAATAGCGGTGGCGGCCGATGGGCGGACAAGGCCCGCGCCAACCGGTGCCCTTCCAGTCGTTGAGGCCGTCCAACGCGCCGGCTGGCAGGGTTTCCCCGGCCGCCACTCCACGCGCAGAACCAGGCAGATTGTAGGCCACCCAGTGCACCCAGGTCATTCTTGGTGCGGCGGGGTCGGGTGCGTCCGGATCGTCGACAATCAAGACCAGACTCTTGCTGGCCACGGGCACGTCAGTCCACGCCAGAGCAGGCGCGCGGTCTGCCCCCTGGCAAGTGTGCGCCGTGGGAATCTCTCCACTGGCCGCAAAATCGGGCGAAGTCAGATGCATGGTACGCCCTCCCTCGGCGGCAACCGCCGTCAACCCCAAGAACATTGAAGCAAGACAGAGAAACCACAACTTTGTCATCGATCACCCACCCCAAGAATACCTCGATCCAGGCCAAGGTCATCAACAAAGCCTCTCCGGCCCTGTGTCCTCCCCTCTCCCCTCTGCGTTCTTGGCCGTCCGCAGTTCCTCAGATGAACCCGCTCGCCTGCCTGCACACGCAATCAAGAACCCTTCAGTTTTGCCAGGCTCGCAAACGGGTTGTTGAAGGGCTTCTTTGGCTGCGGCGGGGGCATGGGGGCGCGCGGACCCTGTGGCCGATTGCCGCGATTGTCGTCCCGTGGACCGCTGCCCTTCTCACTTGGTTTCCGCGTCACCTCTGCGCCTGATTTCATCGACAAGGCGATCTGCTGCTTGTCCAGATTCACTTCAATCACGCGCACACTCACCCGGTCGCCGGCGTTGACCACGTCGCGCGGGTCTTTCACGAAGCGGTCGGCGAGCTGGGAGATGTGCACCAGGCCGTCTTGGTGTACGCCAATATCGACGAAGGCGCCGAAGTTGGTGACATTGGTGACGATGCCGGGACAGACCATGCCGGGTTGCAGATCGTCGAGCGTATGGATGTCCTGGCGGTAGGAAAAAGGTGCAAAATTCTCGCGCGGATCGCGGCCGGGCTTCTCCAGCTCGGCGATGATGTCGGCGAAGGTGAAGGCGCCTAGCTCCTTCTCCAGTTCGCGCGCCTGCTTGACCAGCTTGACTCCTGCGCCTAGTAGCCCGGCCACTGGGACGTGGAGCTGCGCGGCCAATTTTTCAAGCACGAGATAGCGTTCGGGGTGCACGCCCGTGTTGTCGAGCGGGTGCTCAGCCTCGGGGATGCGCAGGAAGCCCGCGGCCTGCTCGAAGACCTTTGCGGAAAATCGCGGCACCTCTAGCAACGCAGCACGGCAGCGGAACAGGCCTTTTCGGCCCCGATGCTCGACGATGGCCTTGGCCAGGCCCGGACCGATTCCCGATACATGGCCAAGCAGGTGATAGGAGGCAGTGTTCAGGTTCACGCCCACTTGGTTCACGCAGGAATCCACCACCGCATCCAGGCTCTTCTTGAGAGCGGTGGCCGAAACATCGTGCTGGTACTGGCCCACGCCGATGCTCTTGGGATCGACCTTCACCAGCTCGGCCAGTGGATCCTGCAGCCGGCGCGCGATGGAAATGGCGCCGCGGATCGTGAGGTCGAGATCCGGAAATTCCTCGCGCGCCACATCGCTGGCACTGTACACGCTGGCGCCCGACTCGCTNNGCTGACCATGACCACCGGCGCGCGCAAACCCGCCTCGTCCAGCACCTTGCGCACGAAGGTTTCGGTTTCGCGGCCCGCGGTGCCGTTGCCCACGGCCACCGCGCGGATGCCGCCTTCCTTGACCAGCTTGGCCAGGATGGCGCCGGCCGCAGCCAGCCCCGACGGCGTTTCCAGGTGCATGACCGTGCTGCCCAGGTATTTGCCCGAGTCGTCCACCACCGCCAGCTTGCAGCCGGTGCGCAGCCCAGGGTCCACGCCCAGGACCGACTTGGGACCAAACGGAGCGCCGAGGAGCAGCTTGCGTACGTTTTCGGCAAAAACCTTGATGGCCGCCTCGTCGGCGATCTCGCGCAGGGCCTTGTGCACCTCGTTCTCGATGGCCGGGATCACGTGCACGCGCAGGGCAAAGCGCGCCGCCTTCTTCAGCAACGGTGCGCCCGCGAAATCGGGCTTGCTGCACGCGGCAGCCTCGAAGCCATGCAGCAGTTCTTCGATCAACGGGTCGGTCGTGATGCCTGGCCGGGGCCTGGCCGCCGGCTCGGCCGGTTCGGGCGCGGCGGGGCCGCCCAGGTTCATCACCAACTCTTCCTCCATCCAGCCGCGCCGCATGGCCAGGTAGCGATGGGAGTTCTCGGGCTTGAGCAGGTTGCGCACCGGCTCCTCGAAGTTGAAGTAGTTCTCGAACTTGCTGGCGGGCTTGGCCTTTTCGCCCTGGCGAGTCTTGGCAAATCCGTCCTCGAAAAAGCTCGTGCGCACGGTACTGCGCAAACCAGCGTCTTCGGACAGGCGCTCGACCAGGATCTCGACTGCGCCATTCAAGGCCGCGTCCACGTCAGGCACGCCCTTCTCGGCATCGCAGAACCCGCTCGCGCGACCGTCGGGTGTTTCACCCTGGGTGGGCGTGATGATCCCGTGGCCGCAATCCCACAGCCAGTCGGCCAGGGGCTGCAGACCTGCTTCGCGCGCGAGCACCGCCTTGGTCTTGCGCTTCTGCTTGTACGGCAGATACAGGTCCTCCAGCGCCGTCATGTCGAACGTCGAGAGGATCTTGTCGCGCAACTCAGGCGTCAGTTTCCCCTGGCGCTCGATTTCCCCAACCACATACGCCTGCCGCTTGACGATGTCGTCCCACGATTCCTTGCCGTCGATGACCGCGCGAATGGCCACCTCGTCCAGCGCCCCTGTCTGTTCCTTGCGATAGCGCGCGATGAACGGCACCGTGGCCCCGCCCTCGGCCAGCCGGAGCACCGCGGTCGCACCCGCGATCGGGATCCGGGGATGGCGCGCGGCGAACCAGGACTCGAAGATCATCGGCATGGCGAGGAGGCTACCCAAAACCGCGCTTCAGGAAAGGCTTGATCTGCGAAAAGCGGCGCCAGCAGTTCCCCCTGTCCTCACGCATTCTCATTGCGCCCCCACCGGGTGTACTGTGGATCGCGTGAACCGGTGGCCACCCTACCTTCTGTGCGCAAGCGTCGTGCTCAGTCTGGCGACGGTAGGCAGCGCACGCTCCGCACACGCCGATGAGGCAGGAGCCCTCACATTCTCCTGGCAAGTCCCTTCCGACTGTCCTTCGCGCGACCAGGTGCGCGCTGAGATCGCACGACTGCTGGGCGGCGAGATCCGCGTGCCCAAAGGCGGCGACATCAAGGCGGTCGCAGTGGTGGCGCAGGGACAGACCTGGTCGCTCGCGATCGAAACCGAGCTGGCAGGCCGACCAGGACGGCGATCCATCGAGGCCGCTTCTTGCCAGGACTTGGCTGATGCCACGGCCCTCATCATTGCCTTGATGATCGATCCCGACGCGGTGGCGGCGCATGCGAAGCAGCCCAGACCGGCGCTGCCGCCACTTCCTGCGAAGAGCGATTCCGCGTCCCAGAAAGAGCCCCGATCCGTGGCGTATCTCCTTGGCATTCATGCAGCAGGCAGTTACGGGACTCTGCCTTCCGTCGACGCGGGTCTGGGCGGCGGGATAGGCCTGGCCGGGCGACGTTGGCGCGCGGAACTGCGCGGGACCTATGGCTTGAGGCGCGATCAGAAGGCCTGGCCCGCGGCTCCCCCGGCGCCTGCGGACGCCCATGGCCAGTTCAACTTCACAGCCGCCGCGCTCGCGGGATGTTTCAACTTGGGGCGAGAGGGTCCGGCCTTCGGTCCCTGTGCCGATGCCGAGATAGGCGTGGTGTCGGCCAAGGGGGTCGGCGTCAGCGTCCCCCTTCCGGCCCACACGCTTTGGTTGGCACTGGGCGCGGGCGCCTACGCGGCAATTCCGCTAGGCCCCCACCTCAGCCTTCCCCTACACCTAGATGTGTTGGCTCCCCTTCGGCGTTCCGAATTCGTGTTCAGATACGTGCCAACGCGGGTCTTCCAAGCCCCAGTGGTTGGGGCACGCCTAAGCGCCGGGATCGAGCTGCATTTTTGACGACGGATTCGCGCGCCTCCGGGAACCAAGCCATCAGCATGGGATCCCCTGTCGGGAACGCACTCGCATCCACGGCCTCGTCGAACCGCGCGTGCGTTCCGGACTTCGATGCCGTCTACGAGACCCATGTGGATTTCGTGTGGCGGACGGTGCGTCGCATGGGAGTTCGGGCAGCGGACACGGATGATGTGGTGCAAGAGGTGTTCTTCATCGTGTACCGCCGGCTGGCCGAGTTCGAGGGGCGAGCCCAGCTCAAGACCTGGGTGTTCAAGATCCTGGTGCATGTGGTGAGGCACTACTGGCGCACCCACCAGCGCAAGCCGGGAGACCGGGCCGCAGAAGATCCGCCCGCGATCCAAGACCTGGTGGCCGATCACGAACACGGTCCCGCGGCGATGTACGAGCGGGTCGAGGCCCTGCGTGTCCTGGATGGTCTTCTGGCCCACCTCGATGAGGACAAGCGCGAGGTCTTTGTCTTGGCCGAGATCGAACAGATGACCGCGGCGGAGATCGCCGAGATCATCGAGGCGAACGCGAACACGGTCGGGTCGCGTCTGCGCGCGGCCCGGCAGGAATTCGAGAAGGCCCTGCTGCGCTTTCGGGCGCACGAACTGCGGAGGCAGCCATGAACGACCTCGGACCTGAAGCGCGATCGCTGTTGGAAGCGGCCCGAGGGGCGGAGACTCCCACCCGCGTGGATCGGGAGCGAATCAAGCACGCCGTTGCCCTGCGCGTGGCCACCGTGGGGGCTGCGTCCATGGCTGCGAGTGGGGCCGTCGCCATGACCGTGGCCACCAAGGTTACCGTGGCTGCGCTGACCGTGGCGGTACTTGGCGGCGGCTCGGCTTCTCTGTGGGCCTGGAAAGCGCACACGGCGGCGCCGCCCGCAGCGCTGCACCGTGCGGCGTCCCGCCATTCCGCGTCCCGGACCCCGCCTGCACTCCCAACCCGGCCAGTGGCCGAGGCGCCGGCGGTCATGGAAGAACCGCGTCCCAAACCGCTCCTGCCCGAGGTGCGGCGTCGTGAGGTGGTTCGCGGCGAGGCGCGACCAGGGGGAACGGTGAGCCTGCCCGTGGCCGAGAGCGCGCCGAGCCCCGCGCTCGACTCTCTGGATCCGGAGTTGACCGTGCTCCGGCAGGCCCAGGAAGACCTGCGCGCGGGGCTTCCTGCCCAGGCCTTGCGCCGGCTAGCCGAATACGACCGCCGCTTCGGCAAGGGAACGCTGAATGAGGAACGGCGAGCCATCGGGGCCATTGCCCTCTGTCAGGCCCATCCTGGTCCCGCGGCTCAGGCCCAGGCCGAACGTTTCCTGCGCTCCGCCCCCCAGTCGCCCCTGGCTGGGCGGGTGCGTTCCGCATGCCAGAAACCCGACGAGACCGCAAAACAGTCCAACGAAATTGCGCCGGGCCGGGAACCGTAGAGCCATAGCATCGTAGAGACCTAGCAAGGAGGCCAGTGATGACGAGACTAGCGACGACACCAGCGACTCTGGGAGTTCTTGTAGGGGGCATGGCAGCTGCGGGCTTGCTCGCCGGCTGTGGCAGCAATCAGGTGGAGATCGGCTCGCAGAATGTCGACGCGCAGACGTCGGTTCTGGACGCGCGTGCGGGCGGCGGAGGTGCTGGCGGAGCGGGTATCGACGCTGCTGCTGGAGCGGGTATCGACGCTGCGGCGGCCGGGAGCGGAGGCGCCGCTGGCGGCGCGCCCGGAGCTGGCGGCACCGCGCCGAGCGGCGGAACCATGGGTTCCGGCGGGGTCGCGCCCCGCGGAGGAAACACGGGAGTTGGCTCGGGCGGGAGCGGCGGTGCTGACGGCAGCAGCAAAGTCACATCGAGCGGCGGAACGAGCGGGAGCGGCGGAACGACCAGGAGCGGCGGGACGATCGCGAGCGGCGGAACGACTGCGCCCGGTACGGGATGCGCGCCAGACTGGACTCTGTGCTGCGGAAAGTGCCTCAGTCCTTTCGCCGGGGCCTGCCTGACCCCGTGCCCGCCAGCGGGCGGTGGGGGCGCGACTGGCGGCGCCACAGGGACTGGTGGCGCAGGAGGCAGCACGGGCACGAAGTGCGGCGGCTTTGCGGGACTGCCCTGCGCGGCCGGTGAAATCTGCGACATGCCGCCAGGGAGCTGCAACATCGCCGATTGGATGGGAACCTGCGTGATCCAGCCGCAGGGTTGCACTACGGATTGGCGGCCGGTGTGCGGCTGCGACGGGAAGACCTACAGCAACGACTGCGCCCGTCTTAGCACCAGCTATTCCGGCAAGAGCTTCGATGGCGAATGCCCCGGAACCGGCGGTACCGGGGGAGCCGGAGGCGCCACGGGGACCGGAGGCACCGGAGGTAGCATAGGCGCGACCTGCGCCGGGGAGCGGGGAGAAGCCTGTCCGGTCAATCAACTCTGCGATCTGGACACAGGGTACTGCGGCTCCTCCGACGGGGGCGGATTGTGCGTGGCCAAGCCCCAGGCTTGCTCGGACATTTACCAGCCTGTGTGCGGTTGCAATGGGGCGACCTATCCCAACGACTGCGTCCGCCAACTCTCCGGCGTGAGTAAGGATCACGACGGCGCATGCGGCGCCTCCACGACCTGCGGTGGCATCGCGGGGGCAAGCTGCGCGATCGGCCAGTTCTGCGAAGTGCCGGCAGGTTCCTGCAACGTGTCCGCCGCGACTGGAACTTGCGTGGTCCAACACACGAACTGCCTCACACTCTCCCAACCCGAGTGTGGCTGCAATGGAAAGACCTACCGAAACAGCTGCTATCGCGAGGCTGCCGGCGTGTCCAAGAAATCCGACGGCGCCTGCCCAACCGCAGATGCAGGCGTCATCATGACTCCGACTCTTCCGGCGCCGTGCCAAGTTGATGGGGACTGCTGCGTGGCGATGGATACCTGTCTGGCAATGGCATACCTGGTGGGCAGGACCGAGTATGACGCGATGGTGGCGTCGATCCCAAGCATCAGTAGTCGTCTCGGGACGTGCGTGTCTTGCGGCCAGCCCGCGGTTCAGGTGCAGTGCAGTGGCGGATTCTGCATGGGCGGAAAACTCCCCATCTACTCAGGCACGCTCACGACTTCGCATTGCGGGTACATCAGCGTATCCGACGCGGGTGCGCCGATTTCCTCGGCCCACGCCGTTGTCGACGCTGGCACCGGGTCATCTGCCGCCCCGTCAACCTGGGCTTGCTCGTCCCCCTGACCGCACTAGCCCGCACTATTCACCACAATCGGATTGCCGACGGTCACACCGCAACCGCCGCCACCAATCCCAGGAACTACTGCGTGCTCTAGTTTCAGGTTGGCGTGACGAGACCTCGACCATATTCGTAGCCCTTCATCAGGGCCTTCAAGTTCAGGCTCTCGGTGCCCTTGGGCACTGAATCGACAACCGCCTTCTCCACCGCTTCGATAGACAGCAGATTTGTCGCCCCAGTGAAGAAACCCGCCATCACGATGTTGAGCACCAAGCGCCGGCCCAGTTCCTCGGCGAAGCGCGTGGCCGGGATGCCAAGCGAACGCGCCGTGGCCGGCAGCTTGCCTTGCACCTGCACCAGCTCGTTCTCGTACAGCACCAGACCGTCGGGCTTCAGCTGCGGAGCGAACTGAACAAACGCGTCCTGCGACAGCAGCACCAGAATGTCGGGGCGTCGCACATAGGGATAGCCGATGGCCTCGTCGGCGACGATGACCTGTGCGCTGCACGCACTGCCGCGCGCCTCGGGTCCGAAGGCCTGGATCAGGGCCGCGTGCCGGCCGCTGTATATGGCGGCGGCCTTGCCAATGATGGACCCACACAGGATGATGCCCTGGCCGCCCAGCCCGCCGACGCGAATTTCGGTCCTGGTAGGGGAACCCTGAAAGGGTTCCCCAGCCCTCCCGCGATGCTCCGCCACGCGCGGCGCTGGCGAGGGCGCGCGCGGAAGCGCGCGGGGCGGGCTGTCTGTCCCGAAGGCCGGCGGGCTCCCCACGCGACTAGCCATTTTCGCCTCCCCAGGGCGTGTACCCGGAGCCCAGGACCTTGCCGAAGTGTTCGTTCATGGCGTCCAACCAGGTGGGGCGCTCGCGGTCCACGAACTTGCCCACCACGATGGGACCGTTGAAGGTCAGCCCCAGCTCCTTGGTGTCGGCGCCGTGCTTGATCACGCTGTTTTCCTTGTAGAACCTTAGTTCGTCTGCGCCGTCGCCGCGCTTGTTGCGGCGTTGGTACAGCGTCGGGCAGGGGGAGAGAGCCTCGATGAACACGAAGCCGCGCTTCTTCAGTCCCTCCAACATCGCCTTGGCCAGTTGGCGTACATGGAACACGGTCCAGCGCGCGACATAGGTGGCGCCGCAGGCGTCGGCCAAGAAAGGCAGATTGAACGGGGCCTCGAAGTTGCCGAAGGGCATGGTGGTTTGTTTGGCACCAAGCGGTGTGGTGGGCGCCACCTGTCCGCCGGT
>PMCR01000365.1 GCA_003155465.1 Myxococcales bacterium
GTCGCCGGGGCCGTAGAGGTTGGTGGGCATGGCGCTGATCCAGCGGTGGCCGTGCTGGCGGCGCAGGGCCTGTACGTGCAGCAGGCCGGCGATCTTGGCGATGGCGTAGGCGTCGTTGGTGGGCTCCAGCTTGCCGGTCAGCAGGTATTCCTCTTTCAGCGGCTGAGGTGCCAGCTTGGGGTAGATGCAGGAACTGCCCAGGAAAAGCAGCTTGCGCACCTTGTGGCGAAAGGCAGCGTGGATGAGGTTGGTCTGGATCAGCAGGTTGATGCGGATGAAATCGGCGGGGAAACTGTCGTTGGCCTTGATCCCGCCGACCTTGGCCGCCGCGACAAAGACATACTCGGGCTGGGTGCGCGCGAAAAAGGCGTCGGTGGCCTGGGCATCCGTAAGGTCGAAATCCGCGATGTCGCTGGTGATGATGGTGTCGTGCTCGCGTCGCAGGCGGCGCTCGATGGCCGAACCGACCAGGCCGCGGTTGCCGGCGACGTAGATGCGGGACTGCTTTTCCATGGGTGTTGGTTTGGAGTCTACCCCATCCTGAAGCTAGCTGGTTCTCACAGAGATGGGATGCGAAGGCCGCCCGGGCAGCCGGGCCGCGGATCGCGGGTTGCGTGTGCGAGGGCGTGAGCGTGAGCGAGTTCGTGGGCGGGACGCGGAGGATTGACCGCGTGCCGGGGGCCGCTCACCCACAAGGGGGCTTCGGGACGGACAGCCCACCCTGCCCACCCCTCGCGCTTCGCGCTCGCCCGTCGCGCACACGCGAGTCGCGCACGCAGGCCGCGCTCCGCGGACCGCTCACGCTACCGCTACCGCTCACGCGCACGCTGGCCGTCCTGCGCTGGCAACGAATCTCTCGACGAGCCGTGGCTAGCTCTTCAGCGCGGGCTGGACCACCGCCAGCACGCTCTCTTTGACCGCTTCGTCAGTGAACACGGGCAGGTTGCCCGGGACCGACACGGTCGGTATGCCGGCGGCTGACAGACGCCGGATGGCAGGCAGGGCCTTGCTTTGGAATTCCGCCAGGCGCGTGCGAATCTTCTCCTCGCTGTCGTCCGAACGCAGCACCACCGCCGTGCCGCACGCCGTGCACTTGCCATCGGGCGTAGGCGGCTTGAACTGCAGGTGGAAGACCTTGGCGCAGGCCTTGTTGGGGCACACGCGCCGGCCGATGGTGCGCGCCACGATGGCTTCGTCTTCGTTGTCGACGATGAGCACCAGATCGATGCGCGTGCCGCAATCTTTGGCCAGCGCCAGCAGGAAGTCCGACTGGTCAGGCGTGCGCGGGTAGCCGTCCAGCACAAAGCCCTTGCCGGAGCCGGCGCGAAAGGCCGCGGCCAGCAGCGCATTGGTGATCTCGTCAGGCACGAAGCGGCCGCGATCCACGTACTGGGCCGCCTTGAACCCCAGCATCGCCGCATCGACGTCCACGCCTGCCTGGGCGCAAGCAGGAGCCAAGGCCTGGCGAATCGCCGCATCGGCCGCGAACTTGCCGTCAGTCCACAGCCCGTCGGTCTTGGCGTTGCCACGCACCTTGTTGTAGGTGCCGAGGTATTCGCGAAAAATGTTTCCCGTGGCCAGCTGCCGCAGCCCGTAGGTCTGCACCAGCACGTCCACGCGCGGCTGCTTGCCCGCGCCGCTCTTGCCTGCCACGACGATGTTCTGCACGTTCATGTTGCGTCCTCGTTCGAAGTTGCCGCGCACACTAGCGGATCCGGCGGGTTATGAACAGACGCGACAGGCATAGGCGCAACTTGCCCACCAAACGGAGGACAGACTGCTTCGATACACGCGGCGTTGCACTGCGCGTGCTACTTTGGCGTCAGCTTCACAACCGTGCCGTCGTGGAAGTTTGTCCAGTAGATGCTCGTGGCGTCGACGGCGATGCCTGAAGGGCCGTTCTGGCCTGCGGCGAGAGTCGTGGGGGTGCCCCGTCCGTGAACTGGCTTACGAGGCGAATGTGCCCGCTGGCGGCGTGGCTTGGCCGTCGTAGTTGCCACCCCAGCAGGCGATAGTACCGTCGGTTCTCACCCCGCACGTGAATCGATTGCCCGCGCTGACAGTGGCAAACGTGCCGGGAGGCGGCCCATTGTAGCTGTAGCCCCAGCAGGCGATGGTGCCGCTGGTTCTCACGCCGCATGTATCCGCGCCATCCAAACCGTACGTAAGAGCCGCGCTCACGGAGGCGAATGTGCCTGGAGGTGGGGTGGCCTGGCCATAGGTGTTGTCGCCCCAGCAGGCGATAGTGCCGTCAGTCCTCACGCCGCACGCGTGGCTCTGGTGCACAACCCATTCGCCACCCACGCTGGCAGAAGTGAACGTGCCCGCCGGCGGGGTGGCCTGGCCGTAGTAGTTGTCACCCCAGCAGGCAATGGTGCCGTTGGTCCTCACGCCGCACGTGACCTCGTATCCCGCGCTGACGGAGGCGAACGTGCCCACACTACCCGAGGCGTCGTCGCTGTCGGACGGCGCGCTGTCCGCCGCGCCGATCATGACATCGACGGGCGGCGCACTGTCCACGCCGGTGTCCAGCGTCCACCATGGCGGGGCGTCTGGGACAGAGGTTTCTTCGCCGCCAGCGTCCGGTGTCACCGATGGCGGGGCGTCCCAGACGGGAGTATCTGTTATCCATGGCGGGGCGTCCGTGACGACACTGGGAGCATCTGCTGTCCATGGCGGGGCGTCCGGGACGGCCCTGTCGGCGGCCGCATCTGCGCGCGCGGTGTCCCGGACGCCGCTGTCCAATCGGGCATTGGTGCTGGGTCCGTCACGTGCCGGAAACGGGGGCAGGCTGCACGCACCGATCGTGGCGGAAGCCAGGACTGCAAGACCGAGCAGTCGCGCTTGCGGTGTCCATGCGAACAAGGGATCAGATCGCGTCGACAAATGCGCCATGCGAACCGCTTCTGCACAATGTATGCCCAGCCTTCGAAAAGCACAAACGGCTGTGGCCGGCCCGACGTAGATCGCCAGAAAAGCACGCCGGCTTGAACACTTCGGCGGCATCCGGATGAGGCTGCGATCCTGTGCCGCCGCGTGCGCGCAAAGGTGTCCACCCCTGTCCGGGTGGACATCACCCGGACACGATTTCAAAGGACTACGCGGCGAAGCGCAGGATCTCGACCTCGGCACCAGAGCGCACGGCCGAGTCAGCCACGGCGTAGACCTTCTGGGCCACTTCCTCAGACAAGTGATACTCCTCGCAGTTGTCGCAGACGCCGGCTGGAACTCCCTTGAGGATGATCGTGGCTTCTCCGCGCCGAAGCGCGATCGTGGTGAACCCCGGTGTGATCTCACCGTGCTTGCAGATAGGACAGGTAGTCAAGGTGAAATAGCCCTGGCGAACATCCGAGCGAACGCATGGCCGGTGAAGATGAGGGTGCTGCAGTGCGCGCTCACTATGTTAACACCATGGCAGGCTGCTACAATCACCTCATGGCGCGGTTGCCGACAGCAGCGCAGGTCCAGGCGCGTTTGCGGGACAGCTTCGCCCTCGACGAACAATGGGGGCTCACCATGGGTCTGCCCGATGGAGATACGAAGGAAGCAGCTTTGCGCCAACTCGCCGACCTGCTAGAAAAGGAATGCGTACGTTACGCGGTGATCGGCGGCATCGCCGTGCAGCTCTACACCGAGGAGCCGCGCACGACGCGGGACATCGACGTCGCTCTCGTCAGCTACGAGGACCTCCCCAGGATTGCACTTGAACGGGCCGGCTTTGAACACGAGGGCCGGTTTGATCACTCCGACAATTGGCGGGCGCCTGGGTCGGCACCTCGCAAACAGCGCACCGCAATTCAGTTCATGGCCGACCAACTCACCCCGGGCTCGGTCGAGCGCGCCCAGACCTTCGACTTGCTCGGCATGCGGCTTCGGGTGGCAAAGCTAGCCGACTTGGTTCTTCTCAAGCTCGAAGCCGCCGAGGAGCCGCGCCGTCGCCCGAGCAAACGCCGTTCTGATGCCGCCGACGTCTCTCGCCTGCT
>PMCR01000471.1 GCA_003155465.1 Myxococcales bacterium
GATACCATCAGGTAGCTGCCATCCGGACGAACCACGAAGCTCAGGTTTTTTGCTGCCGGAGCGCTGAACCCATTGGCGTCAATGGTTATCGAGCCGCGATAGGTCCATGGGCCGTCAAGAGAAGGGGAAGTGAAAACGTCGCCCGGTCTGGTGTCGCTTACGAGAACAGCGTAGGTGCCATCCAGGAGTTCAAGTGCCGTCACATTGTGNNCGGCTGGCAAACATGTGATACTTGCCATCTGGCCCTTTGATGATCTTTCCATCCCAATAGACGTACTGTGCCAGGGTCATGTCCTCGAGGCCGTTGTGCTGTTCGCGAGGGCCAACCGCGGCGGCGCCCCATGCGTTAGACTCCAACTTGTCGCAGATGGGCGTCGGTAAGAAGTAGTCAATCATGATGGCGGCAGCAGCAGGGAACGGGACGCCCAGGAATGAAATGACCACGGACAATCTCAGGAAAGCTCGCACGGAAGTCATTGGTGCTGGCTCCTCTTGCGAAGACGACGGGCGAGCATGAGAAGCGCGAACAGCGGAAGACCGGGGTAGTCGGCTGTCTGGCCGTCGGCGATGCGACAGGAACAGCCGCTGCTTGTCTGGGGCGGGGCAGTCGCGGTTGTTGTGCCGCCGGTTGGGGGTGCCGGCGTTCCACCCTTGGCCGCGCCGCCGCTCGCAGCCCCGCCAAGGCCAGTGCCAGACACGCCGACGCTTCCGGCGGGTCCACCGGCCGCAATTGTCCAGCCAGTTGTGGCGCTGCCGCCATTGGCAGCTGCGCCAGCGGTTGCGACCGTGCCGCCGGCGTTGACACCGCCGCTGACCGTCGTGCTGCCGCCAGTTTCCGCGGTACCACCAGTCGCCGTTCCAGTGGCGCCGGTTCCGGTCGCGCCGCCACTTGCGATGACACCGCCGCTTCCAGTGGCGCCGCCGGTTCCCAGCGTTCCACCGGCTGCTGTAGTGCCACCGGTTTCCGGTTTGCCTCCAGTTGCCGGAGTTCCCCCAGTTGCCGTTTTGCCACCGGTTGCCATGGCGCCGCCACTTCCCGATGCTCCGCCGGTTCCACCTGCGCCGCCACCGCCATCGAAGCTGACTCCGTCGAAGGGAACAACAATGACTTTGCTGCCGTGCTGGTCGTTTCCGAGTTCCAGGTTCTTTTCAACGTCGATCACCGCGAGCGTGAAGTGCGTGACGTGGCCATCTTCAATGAGCACGCCGGGACGCTCCATTTTGTACCAATGGTTCACGGTCCCGTCTGTGTAGCGTACGAAATCGGTGGTCGGATCGTAGGCCAATCCCCCACTCGTCCAGTTGTGGATGCCATCAGGAGACACCATGTGCATCGCCTTGCGCACCATGTACCAATCGGCGACAATGTGATATTGGCCGCCGCTGTACCAGATCACGGGATCCTCCGAGGTTCCGGTGAAGCCAGGAGCGCTCGGATAGACGCCTGGCCCCTGGACTTTGTAGGGTCCCATAATCCCAGTGGTGCTCAGCATGATGACGCCGTGGGTGGACACCATCAGGTAGCTGCCATCCGGGCGGACGATAAGGCTCAGGTTCTGCGCCTTGGGAACGGCGTACCCATTGCCGTCGATTTGTACCGAGCCCTTGTAGGTCCACGGTCCGTCCAGAGAGCTGGAAGTGAAGACGTCGCCCGGCCTAGTGGTGCTGACGAGAACTGCGTAGGTGCCGTCCGGCAGTTCAAGCGCGGTTACGTTGTGGCCTTTCCCAGCTTCGTTGTCAGGCCAGAGGAGTCCCTTGTCGACATAGGGCCCGATGGGATTGTCGCTGACCGCGTGCACGGCCACTGAGCCCCCCCATCCGACATGACCCTTGCTTTGGTCCCAGCGACTGGCAAACATGTGGTACTTGCCATCGTGCCCCTTGATGATCTTTCCGTCCCAATAGCACCACTGTTTGATGGTGGGGTCTTCGAGGCCGTTGTCGATGTCGCGCGGTCCAACTGCCGCGGCACCCCACACGTTCGACTGCAATGGAGCCTCGATGGGCGTGGGCAGAAAGTAGTCGATCAGAGTCTTGGCCGCAGCAGGCGACGGGACGCCCACCAGGGACAGCGCCACGAGCAACCTGACGAAAATCTGCATGGAAGTCATTTGTGCACGCCTCCTCTTCTCGAAGACGTTGGGCCAGTATGAAAAGCGCAAGCAGCGCGAACCCGGGGTAGCCGTAATGTCAGTCACTTGCACGAAGATGAAGGGCGATTGCAGAACGGATGCTTCGTCTTTTCTTCTTTGCCATGATGTGTCGGTCACGGCGCATGTGAAGCGAGCGAAACTATCCTTTGAGCATACCGGGAGGACGGTGGGGGCAATTCGGGTCTAACTATTTGCGGAAAGCGGCTTGCATGGGTGGCTCGCGTGAGCGCGCGCGGCCCACGACACGCGAGGCGCTCACGCCCGCGCCCCACGCGGCCCCGCCTCCCGCGCACCCCACACGAACACGCTCACACCCTCGCTCACGCGGCCCGCGGTCCGCCAGCCGTGTGCCGGCCCTCCGGGCGGCGCGTAGTTCCCCCACAAACTCCAGCTCGGTTGTCGTACTCTTGTCCCATGAGGAAGTCCTCCGGCACATTCGCCGCGTATCTGCTCGGGGCGGCGTTTCTCGTCGGTTCGATGCTATGGCCTGGGAGCGCCCAGGCCCAGGCCAACCACCAGACGGCGGGCGTCAGCCTGGGGCTGCGGGGTGATGTAGTTCGTGAGGATCTGCTGGTGCCTCTGGCCTTTGCCGGACCGGGACTTCAACTCCAGGGTTTCTACCGCGGCTGGGTCGGGCCTGGCGTGATGAGCGCGCGGGCGGATATTGCCCTGGCGTTTCTCTTCAGCCGCTTCGGCCATCCAGGTGCCACCCTCGACTACGGCGCTGATCTGGCCTGGACCTTCAACGTGCTTTACGCCGACGCCTGGCACCTGGAGGTGGGCCCGGCGCTAGCTTTCGACAGCCGCACCAATCTGATCTTCTCTTGGGACGACGCCCACGCCTACTGGCTGGGCTCGCAGTGGCTAGGGCCAGGCGCGCGCTACCTGCGTCGCCTCACCGACACCTGGCGCCTGGAAGCCTCGGCGGCCATGGGCCTGCTGGGTTTCGAGGGACGGCCGCCCAGTTACCGATACAAGAAGCAAGAGACGTCGTTTCACGTGGACTACTACTTCACGGTGCCCGAACAGTCAGAGAAGTTCGTAATGCTGAACGATCTGCAAGTCTTCCGCTTTGACCTGGCGGTCCGGCGTGCGGGCTACCATCGTTTTGACGTGGGACGGGGTTGGTCCTTTGGCTTGGATTTCCGCCTGGCTCGCACCGGCATTCCTGACACCAACATCAACATGAGCCTGTGCGCCTATGCCAGCCGAGCCTGGGGGTGGCGATGAAAAGGGTATGGCTCACGCTTCTCCTGGCGACGCTGGGCGCGGGCTGCCTGCTCGACGAGGATTTCAAGCATCGGGGGCCCACCCAGCCCGAGCCCTTGAACGACGGATGGGCCATCGCTACGCCCGAAAGCGTGGGGCTGGATCCGCAAGCCCTGGCCGCGATCCACGACGAGCTGCTGCGTCCCGAGCGTTTCGTGGGCACGCTGGCGTTTTTGGTGGTCAAGGACAACCAGCTGGTCTTTGAGACCTACCTGCGCCGCCTGTCCGACCGCGATCACGTCCACCATCTGCAGTCCACTACCAAGAGCGTGACCTCGGTGATGTTTGGCATCGGTCGGAATCAAGGTTGGATGCCCGCCCTGGACACCACCCTGTGCTCGATTCTGGCCGACCAGTGCGTGGGTCTGGAGCCACGCAAGCAAACCATCACGCTGGAGCACTTGCTCACCATGCGTTCGGGCTTGGACTTCAACAACACGGATTTCTCCGTCGAGATGTGGGTCGACAAGCCGGCGCACCCCATTCGCCACATCCTGGACAAGCGACTCTTCGCCGATCCAGGCGCGGTCTTCAACTACCGCGACGCCGACCCGCAACTGGTGGGCTATGCCATGCAGGCGCTCGCCGGCCGAAACGAAGAAAGCCTGGCACGCGAGTTTCTGTTCTCCCCGCTGGGCATCACCGACTACTACTGGGACTACGGCGCGCAGGGTGAAACCATGGCCGCCCACGGCCTGCATCTGCGACCGCGCGACCTGGCCAAGTTCGGGCAGTTGGTGCTTGATGGCGGTGTGTGGAACGGCACGCGCGTGGTCTCGCAGGAATGGCTCGATCTCGCGACCACGACCAAGGTTCAGGACACGGACCATGAACGGCTGGGGTATGGCTACTATTGGTGGACTGTGCCCGAGGCGCCTGGCTTTTCCACCTGGGGCCATGGAGGCCAGTACGCCTTCGTCATCCCGGGCAAGCGCATGGTGCTGGTCATGGTGTCCTACCCCGACACCAGCGTGGACTACATGCACGGCGGGATGCTCGAGCAGTTCATCGACCTGACCAAGCCCCTGTGGCAGTCGCCGTAGCCCGCCACCCCTGGATTGATCGCTGTTCCCACGGCGCCACTCTTGGGTCGATGGCGGTGAGCGATTCCACG
>PMCR01000042.1 GCA_003155465.1 Myxococcales bacterium
GACGAGCTGTGCGTGTGCGACATCATGGCCGCGTGCGGCCAAGAGCACGGGGAGGAAGACCCCGACAAGGGGTGGAGGAGCGACCCGATGAGCCGAGGGGCGCAGGCCATCCATGAGACCCAGGAGGCCCCGACATGAAAGGCGTACTCTTCCTCTGCGTGGCCAACTCGGCCCGCAGCCAGATGGCCGAGGGGATTGCCCGCTCGCTGGCGCCGGGGGGAACGAAGATCTGGTCCGCTGGCTCGCGCCCGACCAGCGTCCGACCCGAGGCGATCGCGGTGCTAAGGGAAATCGGGATAGACATCTCTGGGCATCGCGCGAAGGCGGTCGCAGAGATCCCAGCGGCCGAGGTCGACACGGTCATCACCCTGTGTGGCGAGGAGGAGTGCCCGGTGTTCCTCGGCAGAGCCACGCGGCTGCATTGGGGCCTGCGTGATCCTGCGGCGGTGAGCAGCTCGGAAGGCGAGCGCCTGGATGCTTTTCGCAAGGTGCGCGATGAACTGCGGCGACGGATCGGCGACTTCTTCGCGAAACCTGGATCGAGCAGGCAATGATGGACACGGTGAAAGAGCGCGCCCCGCTCAACTTGCGCGGGCTGAAAGCGGCTCTGCTCCTCGGTGGTCTGGCCGCCTGGTGGTTGGTGTATCGAAACCTGGAGGCGTTTGTCCGCTGGTTGGTACACGACCTCCTCTCGATGGCCGCCAACTCACGGCTGACCTCGGCCCTGGAGTTGTTCGTCTATGAGGCGCCCAAGGTACTGATGCTGCTTCTTGTGGTGGTCTTCGGCGTGGGCATTGTCCGCTCCTTCTTCACTCCCGAGCGCACTCGGCGCATGCTGGCGGGCCGACGACAGGCGGTCGGCAACGTGCTGGCGGCCCGGTTGGGCGTGGTGACCCCCTTCTGTTCGTGCTCGGCTGTGCCGCTGTTCATCGGGTTCTTCATGGCCTCGATCATGGGCACGGGCGCGTGATCGTCGATACCGCTGGCGGTCCTGGTCGGCGTGCCCATGTACTCGATTGCTTGTAGCTCACGTTTCGGGGGCCTCCTCAACTACTACCACTGTGAGGCCGCTTGAGCCTCGGCGATGAGTTTCGGGACAGCAAGGGAAAAGAGTCATCATGCAAACCAAGACCAACGCGCTCTCAGCAGTTCTGTCCTTGTTCCTTGCTCTTTGTGGGCCACACGAGGTCAACGCCGGCACGGCTGATGTGGCGGCCCCTGCCGACTCGCCCGGCGCACGTGTGGGTCGGACGGTATGCAACGGTCGTCCTGTGGACACCCAGGCGGACAATAGCAACTGCGGTGGATGCGGCCGAGTCTGCTCGGCCATCGCGCCCTCCACGGCTCAGTGTACCGCCGGTCGTTGTCTCACTACCCTCGCTTCTAGCCCGGCTCCCTTTGCCATCGCCGTGGACGCCACCAGTGTCTACTGGACGACCTATCTCGGCGGAACCGTGATGAAGGTCTCTCTTGATGGTGGCACGACCACGCTCCTCGCCTCGGGCCAGAATTCGCCGCAAGACATCGCCGTGGACGCCACGAGCGTCTACTGGACAACCCACGGCGGCACTGTGATGAAGTTGACTCCCAAGTGATGGGCGGGGCAGCCCGATCCCTTCCTGTCACGAGACGAGATCTGCTCAGGAAAGCAGGCTGGCCAAAGTGCGCGCGACGTGGCCAAAGGCGATCCGCTCCTGCTCCAGCCGCACACGACGACCGAGGCGGTCAAAGCGGATATCCTCGAAGACCTTGTACTCGTCCTCAGTCAGACGTGAGAGTGGAGCCTGGGACGGCTCCGGTTCTTCCACCCACAGCGGCCGGTGGCTGAGCAGGGTCTGCCGATCCATGAGGAAGGAGCGCGTGTTCGGAAACACTGCGCGCAGGCTGTCCAGGATGGCGAAGCCGTGGGTGTCGAGGTCGCCCCAGTAGTAGATGTCTTTGTCCTGCAACCAAGGGACGAGGCCCAGTCGGTCGACACCATAACCGAGACCGAAGAGGATGATGCTGGCCTCGGCCGCTGGGAACGCGAGTCCATTGATCTCGTTCTCGGTTATGAACACGCGCCGTGCCGGCAGATCGAGCCGCGCGAACTGCGCAAGCGGCGTGCTCACATCGTTGAGCCCCTGGATGCGCAGGCGCTCGTCGAGCACGCGAAAGCGCACCAGGGCGGGCTTGGACAGGAGCCCCAGGCGTCGCTCGAAGGCTTGCGCTCCGATGGCCTGCTGATCGATGGGTTGAGGCAAGACGAGGTCGAGCAGTTCAGCCAGCAAACGTCGGTGCGTCTCGATGAATTTTGTGTGTACGCCTTCGACGTCGATCTGGCGGGCGTAGATGCCGGGGCGTGGATGGTCGCGGAACCAGGAAACTACGGACAGGATGCGTGCCCAGTCGTCGCCGTGGTCGAGCAAGTCGAGCGGTCGCTTCGCGATCCACGAGAGAAGCTCGGGATGCGTGGTTTTGGTGGTTTCGACAAGGCGATCGAACACGTCTGATTGGCGCCGCTTTCCAATCAGCGCCAGGGCATCGGGCTCGCTCGGCACCAGCAGGGACTGGGGCACGCGGTTTGGGCCAAGCTGCCGATGGTTGACCTCGGCGTAGACGATTTCGTAACCCTCGCCCGTGGCATTCCTGCTGCCTTCTTCAAGGGCGCGAATCCACGCCCGCGCCTCGGGAAAACGATCGGACAGCTCGCGAACTTGCGGGCGTTCCAGCCGCAGCGCCAGCGGAAACAGGGGCTGTGCGCCAAGGCGAGCGGCCAGGATGCGGCCGCGATCCCACAGGCGTTGTACCTGCGCGCGAACGTCGTCAGGAGTGGTCCACGCCATGGTTCTTCAACGCGCGCGCCGCGCGCTCTTGTCGGTATTCCTCGATGGTCAGGTTGCGCAGCATGGACGAGCGTCCATCCTCGGTGTGCACGAAGCCGACGCCGGACACGTGCGGCTCGATGATGTGGATCTTCTGCAAAGGCGTGACGATCAGCAATTGCAGGTTCATGCGGCCGAAGAGCTCGAGGGCGTAGCGGGCCGACTCGTCCGAACCGCGGCCAAAAGCCTCATCGATGGCCACGAAACGGAATGAGCGTGAGCGCTTCACACCTCGCTCGAGTCCAAACTGGTAGGCCAGGCTGGCCGCGAGCACGGTGTAGGCGAGCTTCTCCTTTTGCCCGCCCGACTTGCCGCCCGAGTCGGTGTAGTGCTCGTGCTCGCGGTCATCCTCGCGCCACCTTTCCGAGACCGAGAAGCTGAACCAGTGACGGACATCGGTGACCCTGCGGGTCCAGCGGCGGTCGGCATCAGTGGAGCCTTCACGACCGCGAAAGCGCTCGATGAGACGCTTCACTTGCAGAAACTTGGATTCCGAATACGCCGAATCCTCGGATCCGGTGAGCGCGCCCTCGGTGCACGCGCGCAGGTCCTGTTGAAAATCGCGAATGTCGGCGTCCTGCGAAGCCACAATCTCCAGGGCGATGTAGCGATTCGGGTTGTAGTCGATGTCACGCAGGGATCGGTTGATGGCCTCGATGCGCTCGCGGATGGTTTGCCGTTCGCGGTGCAATTGCGACTGGAAATTGGCCACTTCGCGAATCGCGTTTTCGTTGAGCAGCTCTTTGAACTTGGCCTCGAATCGGGGCAGGTCGTCTTGTTCCAGGCGGCGCAACATCTCGCCGAATTCGCTTGCAGCATCCAGGCGCGCGTCTAGCTCTTGCGTCTCGACCGGGTAGTCCTTGCGATAGGCCTCCATGGCCTTGACGATTCGTTCTTCCAGGCGGCGCANNTCGCGCCCGTCGCAGGACTCCACGGAAAGAATGTGCAAGCCGAGCGCCACATCCCGCATCTCCTCGATGCGCGGGAAGTCGCGCGTCTTGACCTCGGCAGGCGTGGCATCAAGCACCTCCAGGCACGCCTGTCGTTGCTGGGTCGCCTGATCGCACTTGAAGCGGGTGGTGGCTAGCTCTCGGTTGTCGCTCTCCAGTGCGGCTTCGGTGACACGCATGCGCCCTTCCAGGCCGGCCAGCTGCTCTTCCAGGGCGCGCAGAATGTCCGAGGCCGCTTCCAGCTGGCGGCGCTCGCTTTCCAATCGCTCAATCTCGGCAACCAGGGGTTTCCAATCGAGCTCGCGGAAGTCCTCGAAGGCCGACAATTGATGAAGGTGGGCCAGACGCTCTGCCAGCGACTGCTGCTCTGATTGCAGGCCCCCGAGTCGCGTCGCCACCTTGTGCATGCGCGCTTCCAGCCCTGCGCGTTCGCTATCCAGGGTGGCAATCTTGGCTTCGTTTGACCATCCGAGGATGTAGCGCGAGCGATCGTCGAGCCGGTGGCGATCGTCCTTCTCGTGCCGGCCGCCGCTGGTCTTGATCTGCCCGCTGCGGGTCAGGGCCTGCTTCTCGCGCCTGAATTGTTCCAGGGTGTCGCAGCAGACATGGTCGAAGCGGCGAGCGATCTCGCCTTCCAGCCAGTCGTAGAAGGGGGAATCGGGCTTGAGCACGAGCTTGCGCAGAACCGCGGCGGGCGAGGTCTCAACATCGGCCGCGCGATGGGAAAGCACGCGGAAATACACCAGTCGCTCGCCAAGATGCGTGCGATCTACCCACTGGGCCACGCGGGCATAGTCCGCATCGGGCACGAGCAACGACAGGCCGAAGCTGTGCATGAGGCGCTCGATGGCGCCCTCCCAGTCGCGGTCTTCGGGCCGCACTTGCAAAAGCTCGCCGACGAAGGGCAGGGATTCGTCCTGCAGTTCCAGCGCCTGGCAAAGGGCGGTACGAATGGCCAGTATGCGCGCCGGAATGTTGGACCGCCGCGCGCGTAGCGAGGTCAGCTCGCGCTCGATTTCGCCGTGTTGTTGCTTGAGCCCGCGCAGCTCGACCGAGACCTCGGTGATGTCGTTCTGCACTCGCCCCTGGCGGCCAGTCGTCGCTTTCACGTGCTCGCCGAGCTCACGGCGATTGGCGAGGAAGGCATCCTGATGGGCCGGCATGG
>PMCR01000553.1:0-1156 GCA_003155465.1 Myxococcales bacterium
GTGGTCATGGAATTCGAGTTCGGCACCAACTGGGCCGGCTATTCCCGTTTCGTGGGTGACATCTTTGGCGCGCCGCTGGCTGCCGAGGCGCTCATTGCTTTCTTTATGGAGTCTTCGTTCCTCGGCATCCTGCTCTTCGGCGAAAAGCGCGTGTCACGGCGTACGCACTGGTTTGCCACTCTCATGGTCGCCCTGGGTGCGACCCTGTCGGCATTCTGGATCGTGGCGGCGAATTCCTGGCAACAAACTCCGGCTGGCTTCCACATCCTGCACGGCCGCGCGGAGCTGACCGACTTCTGGGCCGCGGTGTTCAACCCGTCAACACCCTTGCGCTTCTTGCATGCGGTTCTGGGCTCGTGGGTCACGGCCGCGGTGTTCGTCGGCTCGCTCAGCGCGTACTACCTTCTGCGCGGCCGTCACCAGGAGTTCGCCCGGCGTTCGCTGCGCCTGGCCCTCGTGTTTGGATTGGTCGCAATTGCGGCCGAGGTCGTGGTGGGCGATGCCCACACCCGCCAGGTTGCCCACACCCAGCCGGAGAAGTTTGCGGCAATTGAGGTCCTGCACCACACGCAAGCCGGCGCACCCTTGGCTGTGGTGGGCCAGCCTTTACCCGAGGTGCTGTTGCCCAAGTTGCTGTCCTTCATGACCTACTTCGACTTTGACGCCCGGGTCACCGGCCTGGACTCCTTTGCGCCCGAAGATCGGCCGCCAATCACCGCAACGGCGATGTCGTTTCACGCCATGTTCTGGCTGGGCCTGGGACTGGGCGTGGTCCTGGCACTGGGTGTGTTCCTTTGGTGGCGCGGCCGCTTGTTCGTGTCGCGACGGTACCTGAAGGTCCTCTGCTATTGCCTGCCGATTCCCTTCGTGGTCAACGAGGTCGGCTGGGTCACGGCCGAGGTCGGCCGGCAGCCGTGGAGCGTGTATCGCCTGCTGCGCACCGAGGAAGCCTTCTCTCGCACGGTGCCGGCGGCGCAGGTGGCCATCTCGTTGCTGATGTTCGTGGTCATCTACATGGGGCTTCTGGGCCTCACCTTCCATCTGGTTCGCAAGAAGGTGCTGGAGGGACCTGGTGGGGGCGCGGAGAAAGTGCCGTCATGATCCGGGACTTGACTTGGTTCACCCTGGTGGCGGTATTGGTGGCGGGCTACGCGAT
>PMCR01000553.1:1207-9059 GCA_003155465.1 Myxococcales bacterium
GTGTACGCCACGGTGTTCTCCGGTTTCTACCTGGCCATCATGCTGGTGCTGTTGGGACTCATCGTGCGCGCGGTTTCCATCGAGGCGCGCAACCGAGGGACATCGCCAGCCTGGCGCCGCTTCTTCGACCGCAGCTTCGCAGTGGGCAGCACCCTGGTTGCGCTGGTGCTGGGCGCGGCCGTGGGCAACCTGATGCGTGGGCTGCCTCTCGATGAACACGGGGAGTACGCGGGAACCTTCGCTACGCTGCTCAACCCCTTTTCGCTCTTCATCGGGGCGACCACGTTGGCCATGTTCGCCATGCAGGGCGCTTGCTGGCTGGCGATGAAAACCGAGGGCGAGCTGGGCAAGCGCGCGGTCGCCGCAGCCCTGTTCGCCTGGGCCACCTTCGTGGCCTTGTTCCTGGATGCCACGCTGTGGGCGCCTTCAGAGGCGGCCTGGCTCTTTCTGCGCGCGCGCCAGTCGTTTGCACCTTGGATTCCGGTGACTCTCATGTTCCTGTGCGTGGTCGGTCTGCCGATTCTGTTGCGCCGCGAACGACTGCGCCTCGCTTTCTTCTGTTCATCGCTCATCATCGCCTGCGTGGTCGCCATCCTGGCCATAGCGGCCTGTCCGATCTTCGTTCTCTGTACCAACGACGTGAGGCGCAGCCTGACCGCCTTCAACGCCGCCTCGTCGCCGCGCACCCAACTGACCATGCTGATCATCGTTCTCTGCGCACTGCCTTTCGTGCTGGGCTACACGGTGTTCATCTACCGGGTTTGGCGGGGGAAGGTCAGGCCCGAGGCAGAAGAGTACTAGCAGGCTCCGGCCCACGCGGGCCGCGATCATGCGCTGAATTGCGTTTTCCTCGGCCTCGGTCTTGCTGTAGGCTTCGCAGGAGATCAGCGTGTTGTTCCGGTTTGTCCACGAGGAGGTTTCGCATGACCAATCATCCTTCACGGTTGTTGCCCCTCGGACATTGGCAGTGCGTGCGCTGGGGGTTGGTCGTTGCTCCTTTCTTGGCCCTGGGAGCCTGCACGTCCAATAGCCGAAAGTCGCCCTACCCCCTCCAGCCGCCAGGTGCCCAACCAGCGCAACAAACCGCCGTCTCCGTCCTGGTCAGCCCAGAGCGCGAAGTCGACATTCTTTTCCTGGTCGACAACTCCCCCTCGATGGACCCCAAGCAGAAAGCGCTGGCTGATAGCTTCCCAGGGATGGTCCAGATGTTGAGTACGCTTCCTGGCGGTTTGCCTGACGTCCACATCGGCGTAGTCAGCAGCGACATGGGAGCCGGTCAGGAGGGCATCGGCGGCAACTGCAACGTCCCGCTCGGCGACAGAGGCCTCCTGTGGGGAAACGATAAGACCCCCGGGGCGAGGGCGACGGTCGCGCCTGGTAGTCAATGGGCAGCAGCCGCGAACCCCCCGATAACCGATGGCTGCGGCCTCGCGGATGGCGCCCGTTGGATCTCAGATGTCCAGAAACCCAACGGGCAAGTCGGGCGGGACACGAACTACTCCGGCCGTCCCATTTCTGACGTCTTCGCTTGCCTTGCCAAGGCCGTGGGTGTCATGGGCTGCGGCTATGAACACCAACTGCAAGCGCTTCGCTTGGCGCTCAACCCCCAGGAGGTTGCCTGCGACTACAACGGCAACAACTGTATCGACGTAAACATGGGAAACGTTGGCTTTCTGCGGCCGAAAGCCTATCTGGCCATCATTCTGATTACCGATGAAGACGACTGCTCCGCTGACCCGGACGATAGCAAGAACAATGGCATGTTTTTGCAGAGGCCCATGTCTATGGGCGGGGTTGCCACCGAAACCGCCAGCATGAGATGTGCGGCGCGCGGTCATGTCTGCAACTACCAGCCAATTCCTGACTACATCGACCCGGCGGTGGGCTACACGGGATCAGGCTTCACGACCAATCTTTCCAACTGCGCGGCCAAGGACCAGGTTTCCCCCACCTCCCCGGACCCCGCCTGGCTTCCGCTCATCAGGGTCGAGGACATGATCAATAGCGTCACCGGGGTCACCGTCACTGTCAAAGACAAGAACGGCTACGATGTCCCGGTCACCAAGAGACCCGAACAGATCCTCGTGTCAGGCATCTTCGGTTGGCCGCCAGACCCGAGCGATGTCTTGCCGGCCACGGTTCAAACCAGTGATCAGTACCAGATTGGCAAGGATGCCACCTCGATCATGGGGCAGGAAAATCTGTGGGACTACATGCCGATCTGCAAGATTCCCTCGACCACGGCCGCTGATGGGAACATCTACAAGGCCTATGCCGGTTTTCGCCTGAAGCAGTTCGTAGATGCCTTCAGGAAAGGTTCGGATCGCAACACCTTCAGCATCTGCAACTCAAACTTTACGGATGCCATGACGCAAATTGGCCAGTCTATTGCGTCGGTAGTACAGAAGTTACTGCGACCAGCCTGCTTCCAAAACCCGTTGGTCGACGGGGATGCGAGTACCCCCGGCACCCAGCCCGACTGCCAGGTTCTCGACCGCATTCTGTGCGATGCCCCTGGCACGGGCACGTGCCTTCCGACCGGCTATAGGGATACCCCCATTCCCGAGTGCAAGGATCCTTCATCCGGGCTGCCGCTTGACCCCGCAAATCCCCAGATCAACTCCGTACCAGACGACAATCGGCCCTGCTGGTACCTCTGGTACGATATGGATCCGGTCAGCGGCTGCGCGGAGGCATACCGTGGCCAGAGGATCTCTGCCTTGCGCAAGACAGGAACCGTGGCGCCGCCCGGCACGATGCTGGCGATGAGTTGCCTGACCTGCGCAACGCAGGAACAGTGTGCCCCCTTGGGTCAGTAGTAGCGTGATACCGGCGCCGCGGTCTATGCGCAGGCCCCGGGTTGCGGTCATCAGTTGATCTGGACCATGTCTCCGCTGATCTCCGTCATGGTCTTGCCGGCCACGGTCGCCTTTTGACCCGATAGCGTCGCCCCAGCGGAGTCCAGCTCAAGTTTGGCCTCGGCGCCGGACGCGCTCAACGACTTCTTGCCTTGGATCACCACTGTCCCGTCCTTCTTGAGACTGAGGCTCGCGTCGCCGCATACGAGCTTGATTTCGTTTGCCGCCGTGATCGTGGCCACACCATCCTTGAGATCCACATGGCTGGTGTCGTTCTTGCCCGACAATACGCGGTAGTGCTCGTTTGCAGTGATGTTGTATTCGCCGTCGACCGAAGTCGTCTTGTGGGACCCGACCACGACAAGGGTGTCGCCGTTCTCGACGACTTCGGTCCTGCCCCCGTAGTACGTCCCCTCGTGCGCGCCGAAGATCGCATCGGTATTGGCACCCTCGACCGCCGTGTTGCGATCACCCTTGAAAACCTGCGTCTCGTTTCCGTTCACAGTCACGCTGCGATCCCCGTGCACGGCAAGGGTCTGGTCGTGCTTGACCAGGGTGGACATGTTCCTTTCCGCCTGGATGTGCAGCTCCTCGTGGCCCTGCTTGTCTTCGAAGCGGATCTCGTTGAAGTTCGTTTCGTTGCCGCCCTTGCTGCTGCGGGTCTTGATCCCGCTTTGGGTCTTGTGTTCCGGCAACGCGTACGGCGGCATGTTGTCGGCGTTGTGGACACTGCCCGTGACCAGGGGTCGATCCGGATCGCCCTCTAAGAACTCCACCACCACCTCGTTGCCCACCCGCGGGATGTGAATCGCGCCCCAGCGGTTTCCCGCCCAGGTCTGCGCCACCCGCACCCAGCACGAGCTGTCGTCGTCGAAAACCCCTTCGCGATCCCAGTGGAACTGCACCTTGATTCGCCCGTACTTGTCGGTCCAGATCTCTTCGTCGGGTGGCCCCACCACGCGCGCGGTCTGCGGACCCCGCACCACCGGCTTCTCCCGCCGCGGCGACCGGAATTGGGTCTGGCTGTCAATCGCGCTCACCGCGATCTCACAGGACTCCTTGATCGCGTCGTCTCCCGAGGTGAACCCTGCATTCTGCACCGTGATCGTGGTGCCCGTCACCAGGAACTGCCGTTGCGCATAGGCCGGGGCGTTGGCAATCGAGAAGAGGCACCCGTTTGTCAGCCAGCGCGCGGTCCCCTGGCCCCGGTAGCGCTCGACCTCGCAGCGCCTTTCCTCCAGCCAGGTCTGGGCCAGCCGTTCGCGTTCTTCCCGGCTGCCTTCCGGGTCGGCATCGTCTGTCGGGTCTTCCCGATTCTCGGCCAGCACGAGCTTGCCGGGATAGTCGTAGATCGCCAGCCCTGCGCACTTCGGCTCCACTTCGACGTGGCGGCGCACGCCAAGCCGTGCGCTCGGGTGGCGTAGCCGGAAGTCGAAATCCGCGAGAGTGACACTGGTGCTTTGGATTGCGTAGCTGTCTTGGAAGGTTTCCAAGTAGTCGGGAGACATGGAATGACTCGACGGTCGCCCCATCCACACGGTTGCGAAGTCCCCGTGTGCCTCGTGCGAGCTGACAGAGTCCGCCAGCACCAGCGTGTGTCCCTTTTCGTTGTGCGTGAAGTAGTAGTAGATGCCTTCGTGGGCCAGGATGCGGCTCATGAACTCGAAGTCCGACTCCCGGTACTGGGTCACGCAGTCCCACTTCCGGTAGTTGCTGAACAGGGACTCCCGAAATGAGCTGATCTTGTGCTGGCTCAGGATCTCCCTGACCACCTCGGGCACGGTCATGTTCTGGAAGATCCGGCACTCCTGGTTCAGGGTCAACAGCCACAGCTCGGGGCTGATGGTCACCCCGTAGTGCGGGTACTCGTCCGGGGATTGCAGCCGACAGGCCCTGGTGACAATCCCGCTGAAGTAACGGATCTTCTCACTTGCCAGGGGCAAGCTGACAGTCAAAGCCTGCCCCAGCAGGGTCTCTGGTCTGAGGATTCCTTCTGGGTCGAGGACCTGCCGCACGACCTGGGGTTCACTCAGGTTCACCAACTCGATCTGATACTCGTACAGGCGTCCCAGGGTTTCAGTGCCCTGCATCCTGCGCACGCCCAGCATGTTGTCCCGCAGACCTGGGACTGTCACCGTCATTGCCGCTGGTGAGATGTCGAAAGGGATGTCCATGATTGTCGTCCTCTGTGGGAAGTGGGCCTGAGAGAACAACTGCAAGACATCGGCCAACGCGAGGGCGCAGGCGGCCGCCTCGAACCTCCCGGACACGGCTAGGTAAAGGTCAGGGCCCCTGGGATATCAGCGCGTTGATGTCCAGCGCCAGGACGGGCGTCCGCAAACCGGACGCCCTGGCGTCGATCTCGTCCGCCGATGGGCCCCCAGGCACCGTGAGGCTTGCCAGCACCGCAACGACCGCGTGCGGGATCAACTCGGGCATCGCATCTGTGGCGAATGTCACGTTGCGCGCCATCCATTTCGGCTCCTAGGAGTCGGTCATTCCCAAGAATGCCCGTTGGGCTCTCTCCGCCGGAGTTGGCCTACGCCTTCATCAACAGCCTGCTGCGAATGGCAGCGTGATTCAGGCACGCTGGATCGGTCTTTGGAGTCGGGAGAGACTGCTGTATTGTGGACGATCAAAGCGATGGACGGGGATCTGAATCGTGGTCCATGCCAGAATGGAAGAAATCAACGCGCCGGCACAACAGCTCGGCAAGTCCTCACCCCGAACGCCTTGGAAGCTACTTGAAGGAGATGTTTGCCATGACCAAGCACGCAGAACACAGCCAGAATGCCCGTAAGGCGCTGTTGACCGGAGGGAATCTGGCATCAACATCCCTGATGGTTGTGCTGGGCGGAATGCTGCTACTCCCAGGGCCTGGGTGCAGCTCTTCATCAAACCAACCTGGCAACGTTGGCGGTCAAGGCGGAACACCCAATGGGGGCACGACCACGTCGGGCGGGACGTCCTCCGCGCAAGGCGGCACCACTGCCACGGTATCGAGCGCGACCGGCGGAGTGGTGCCTTCCGGGGGCAGCAGTAGTGACTATGACAACTCAAGCGTGGCAACCGGCGGCGTGACCCCTACCGGAGGAAAATCAACCGCTACCGGCGGTTCGACTGGCGGTGCGCCGACCGGGGGAAATCCTGTCACGGGCGGCATCACGGGCAGCGGCGGGGCAACGCTGGTCACCTCCAGCTCCTCAAGCGCGGATGGCGGCAAAGGGGGCGCCAGTGTCTCGGGAGGTGCGTCCGCGGGCAGGGGTGGAAGCGCTTCGGCCAGCGGGGGGACCTCTGCTGCAGGTGGTAGCGCAAGGGGGGGCAGCCCGACCGGCGGCTCTGCGAGCGGTGGCTCAGGGTCGGGCGCTGGCGGGGCCGCGGGCTCCGCTAGCGTTACGCCTGTGGACTGCAGCAACATGCCAACCCCAACCACGGCGACGCGAGCCCTGTGCAAGCCCGAGGGCGGGGGTATTGCTTGCCACTTCGGCGGCGATCCAGGCAACTACGACGTCTCATTCAAGCTCGGTGGCGCGGCCGCCGGAAAGACCGAAGTTCAGGCGGAGACCAAGCGCGAGATGCTGGCCGAAGTCGACACCGCCGCAGGGCAGACCGTGCTCTATTCCATGAAGGTCAACGTCCGCCAGCCTCAAGGACAACCCGATTGGTCGGCGGCGTCGCCCGGAACTCCTGGACTGGATCTGCTCTTCATCGGTCCCTCGCCCCAGTTGGATTCCATCGCCTATGCGCCGTCGGTCAACCCGGTTGTCATGTACATCACGGGCGATTCAACCGTAACCGACCAAGACGGCCCGGCCATCCAAGCCTGGGGCCAGCGGCTCCCGCAATACTTCGGCTGCGGCATTTCCGTGGCTAACTACGCGAGTTCCGGCGGTCTCACGGAGTGCAATCCTTGTGGGACAAACTATTTCAGCTTCTACGACGACCCCAAGCTATGGCCGGCGATCAAGGCTCTCCTCAAAGCCAATGACATTGTGCTGATTGAATTCGGCCACAACGATAAGCAAACACAACAGGCTCCATTCGAAACGTATCTTAAGAAGTACGTTGACGAGACAAGAGCCGTGGGCGCCTTCCCGGTGCTCGTCACTCCTATTGTGCGCTCGAGCTATACCGGTACTCCGCATATTAACAGTGTCGGGGTTAACCTGCCTGAGAGCATCAGAGCGGTGGCCACGGCCAACAACGTCCCCGTCATCGATCTGACGGCGAGAAGCCAGGCGTACCTCATCCAGCGTGGCAACGCGACTGGTTTCTACAACGATAGCGCTCATACCACCCTCGCGGGGGCCCAGGCCTATGCCGAGTTGGCCGCCGACGAGATCCGCACCAAGAACATCCTCCCGCTGCGGAACTACCTTCGCCAGCCCTGATTGACTCAGGGGCATAATCAACTCCAAGGGGTTTCTGAGGGTTCGGGAACCCTTTCCACCGGCCTCGTCGAAATACGGTAGCCGGCCGCGTCCGCTCTACGTCGTCTCTGGTCCGCGGGTCATCAGGATCTTGCCGGAGCGGACCAGTTCGACCAGGCCGAACGGGCGCAGGAGCGAGATGAAGCTGTCCAGCTTCTCACTGCCGCCAGTCACCCGCAAGATGAGCGAGTTGGTCCCACAATCCACCACCTTGGCCTTGTAGTGCTCGGCGATCTGCAGGATCTCGGTGCGCGCGCTCACCTCGGCCCGCAGCTTGATGAGCGCGATCTCGGTTTCGACCGCTGACTGGCCGGTATGGTCGATGGCGTGCACCACGTCGACCAGCTTGGCGACCTGCCGGATCATTTGTTCCAGGGTTTCGGCTGCGCCCCGGCAGGTGATGGTCATGCGCGAAAAGCCGGCGTCGGTGGGATCGGGACTGACCACCAGGCTTTCAATGTTGTAGCCGCGACGGGCGAACACCAGGGCCCCGCGCACCAGCACGCCGGGCTGATTGCGCACCAGCACCGAGATGGTGTGCAGGGGATGGGTCTCGACAACCGC
>PMCR01000458.1:0-3859 GCA_003155465.1 Myxococcales bacterium
GCAATCACGCTCTTTTCTGTGACTCTCTCTTTTTTGTCTCGGCCTAATCTCCTACATTGCGCGCCGGGAGTCAACCGACGTTGAACACACGCAAGATGCGCACTTCCTCATCCGCGCCCCGGTCGACCACGGCGATCAGGACATCCGGCGAGAGTAGAACGCACAACGGACCGCGCTCGACGGACACTGGGCCGATCTCGTCCCAACGCATACGCTGGCCATGGGCCAGGCGCGAGGCCAGCACCTGACCGACCGTCACGGCCGGCAGGTGAGCCAGCGCTTCACGCAGCGAGACGAAGGGCAAGGCGCGTCCCTGGTCGACCCAAACGTCGAGATCTTCAGGGCTCAAGGCCTGTGCCAGTCTGAAGGGTCCAGATGCCGTACGGCGCAGCTCGGTCAGGTGCGCCCCCACTCCCAGTTGGCGGCCCAGGTCAGCGGCGAGCGAACGGATGTATGTCCCCTTCGAGCAGCGAATGCGCAGGCGCGCGCGATCGGGCGGCGCGAATTCCAGCAGCACCAAGTCGTGCACTTTTACCCGCCGGGGGGGCCTCTCCACCGTCTGCCCGGCGCGCGCGTAGCGATAGAGCGGCTGGCCGTGGTGTTTGAGGGCCGAAAACATCGGGGGCACCTGCTCGATCTCACCGCGAAAGCTTGCCAGCGCCGCCTCCAGGCGGGCAGCGTCAAGGTCCCCGATTGGCTTCTCGGACAACACCTGCCCGGTGGCATCCAGGGTGTCGGTTTCCACGCCGAAACGTATCGTGGCCAGGTATTCCTTATCGGCGTCGAGCAAGAAAGGAACGACCTTGGTGGCCTCGCCCACGCACACCGGGAGCACGCCGGATGCCATGGGATCCAGGGTCCCGCCGTGGCCAAGCTTGGGCGCACGCTCCGCCCCGCCACTGGCACGCACCAACGCGCGGCGCACCCGTCGCAGCACCGCGAAGGATGTCGGGCCGACCGGCTTGTCGACGACGAGAACGCTCACTCTTTCCTGGCCACCTCTCGCAGAAGCTGCTCAATTCGGGCCTCCTGGTCCAACGCGCGGTCAGCCTGGAAGTCCAGCCCGGGCGTCGCCTTGAGCCTCAGGCGCTCGCCCACCTGCCGCCTCATGAACCCGGCCGCACTCTGCAGCCCTACACGGACCTTCTCCAAGCCTGCGTCGTCGGCGCCATGCACAGTGAAGAACACGCGGGCCTGGCGCAGATCGCCGCTGATGCGAACGTGGGTGATTGTGATCAGGCCCGCGTCGCGCACCCGCGGGTCTTTGATCGCGCCGCGCACAACCATCTCACCGAGAATCTCCCGGATTTCGCCTGCCACCCTTTCCGTGCGTTGACTCACGCTAGCCCTTCCATCCCAGGTCGTTTTCCGCCAGTGGCTGGCTGAAGGTCAGAATCTCACGTTCCACGTTGGTCGCCTCTGCCAGACCGCGCACGAAGCGCACCACCTCGTCCAACGCCGATTCCACGAAACGTCGGTCGTTGCCCACCAGCGCCAGGCCCACCTCCCCGCGCTGCCACACATCGTGCTCGCCCACCTCGGCAATGGCGACGTTGAACTTGTTGCGCACGCGGTCCTTCACCCGCCGCAGAACCATACGTTTCTCCTTGAGAGAATGGCTCTCCGGAACGAAGAGCGTGATACGGGCGATACCAACGGTCATGCCGGTGGGGAAGGCCTCTGCTACTTTCGCGCCGGCGATGGGGCGCTGGGCTGGTCCAAGACCGCCGCGATGGACTCGACATCGAAGGCCTCAATGATGTCGCCCTCTTTGACATCGCCGTAGTTCTCGATGCCGATGCCGCACTCGTAGCCGTGCGTGACCTCACTGGCGTCTTCCTTGAACCGCCGCAGCGAGCTCAACCGGCCCGTGTGCACCACCACCGAATCGCGAATCAGGCGCACGTGGGACCGGCGCGTGACCTTGCCCTCGACCACCGTGCAGCCGGCTACTGTGCCCGCCTTGGTGATGTGGAACACCTGGCGCACCTCGGCCCGGCCCAGGATCTTCTCTTTGGTCACTGGCGAAAGCATGCCCAGCATGGCCTTCTTTACGTCGTCGATGGCGTCGTAGATGATCTGGTACAGCTTGATGTCCACGCCTTCTTGATCAGCCAACGCGCGCGACTTGCCCGCAGGCCGCACGTTGAAGCCAACCACGATGGCCGCGGATGCCTTGGCCAGAGTCACGTCGGACTCGGTGATGCCGCCCACGCCAGCTGAGATTACGTTCACGCCCACTGTGGGCGTGGACAGGTTCCGCAAGGCATTGGAAATGGCCTCGACAGAACCCTGCACATCGGCCTTGAGCACGATGCGCACCTCTTTGACCTCGCCCAATTTGATCTTCTCGAGGATGTTCTCGAGCGACACGCGGGTGTTACTGCTGGCTTCCTTGCGCTTGCGCTGTTCGCGCCGGTGTTCGACCAATGCCTTGGCCGACTTCTCGTCGGTGACGACGTTGAATATCTCGCCCGCGTCGGGAACGCCGTCCAGTCCCAGCAGCTCGACTGGCGTGGACGGCGGGGCTTCAGTGATGTTCTGGCCCTTGTCGCCCTGCATGGCGCGAAGTTTTCCATAGGCCTCGCCGGCCACCACCAGATCGCCACAGCGCAGGGTGCCTTCTTCAACCAGCACGGTCGCGATCGGTCCCCGCGACCGATCCAGGCGCGCCTCCACCACGTGACCCTTGGCTGCCTTCTTTGGATTGGCCTTCAGTTCCAGCACCTCGGCCTGCAACGCCAGCATCTCCAGCAGCCGGTCGATGCCCTGCTTGGTCTTGGCGGAGACCTCGACGTAGATGGTCTCGCCGCCCATCTCCTCCGCGACCAGTTGCTGCTCCATCAGGCGGGTGCGAACCATGGCCGGGTTGGCGCCCGGTTTGTCCATCTTGTTGATAGCTACCAGGATGGGCACCTCGGCCGCCTGCGCGTGCTTGATGGCCTCGATGGTTTGCGGCATGGGGCCTTCTTCGGCCGCGACCACGATGACCACGATGTCCGTCATCTGGGCGCCACGCGCACGCATGGCGGTGAAGGCCTCGTGGCCAGGCGTATCCAGGAAGACAACGTCGCCCTGCGGGGTGTGAACGCGATAGGCCCCGATGTGCTGGGTGATGCCGCCGGCCTCGCCGCCCGCAACGTTGGCCTTACGAATGGCATCGAGCAAAGATGTCTTGCCGTGGTCCACGTGGCCCATGACGGTGACTACCGGGGCACGTGGCTGCAGGTCTTCGGGGTTGTCCTCCGGTCCCTCGGCGATGATCTCTTCTTCGTTGAAGGCGGTGGACTCAACCTGATAGCCGAACTCGGTGGCAATCAGAGTGGCGGCGTCGATCTCAACGCTCTGGTTGATGTTCACACCCATCATCCCGAGCCCCCAAAGCTTCTTGACCACCTCGTTGCCCTTGACCCCCATCTTTTGGGCCAGGTCGGCCACCCCGATGGTTTCGCCCATGCGGATGACACGTTTGTGCTCGGCAGGCGTCGTGATGAGCGTCTGCTTGAGCTTCTTGCCCGCCATCGCGACCTTTTTGCGGGGTGGCCCACCCGGCCGCTGCCCGGGTGCCCCCGGCGCGCGCCAGTCACGGCCACCCGGGCCGCGCGAAACCAGGCTGCCACGCCCCATGCGGCGCAGTTCCTCGTCCCGGTCCTTGATCTCGATCTTGGGNNCGGGGCTGGCTCAGCCTCCACCTGGGTCGCTGGCTCGGCTGCAGCGGTACTACTGGCCGGCTCTTCGACCGCAGCCGGCATCGACTCGGGCGTCGGCCCACTCACCGCTGGGGCCTGCGCCTCTGCCACGGACACCGGCGCTTCCGGCTCGCGAGGCGGAGGGACGGGTACGGGTGCAAGCGCAGCCA
>PMCR01000458.1:3937-4273 GCA_003155465.1 Myxococcales bacterium
GACCCGGTCGGCATCCGCGCCGTCCAGGTTCGACATGTGGTTGCCCACCTCGACGCCGAAGGTGCGGATCTTGGCGACCAGGTCCTTGGGGGCCATGCCAAACTCTTTGGCCAGTTCGTAGACGCGGATCTTCGCCGCCGACGCGGCCGTGCCCGCCGGCTCCGAGCCGGAATCTCTGCGTTCATATCCGCTTCCCATCATAGTGATTTACCCTGCTCGGGGGACGACGCCCCCATCGCCCGGCGCACATCGGCCAGGAGTTGGGCCTGATCCGGCGCATCCACCCCGCCGCGGAAGGCCCGGCCGAAAACGCGCTTCTGGACCGCCGCGCCCACG
>PMCR01000289.1 GCA_003155465.1 Myxococcales bacterium
ATGGGCGAGAACCAGCGCAGCCCGAACCCCCAACTTGAACGCAAGCTGTTAAGGGGGAACACGGCCACACAGGGATCCACGGAGAGATCGGCCGAGGCGGGCCTGATCCGGCAGTACTGGCTCTCCAGGTTGTACGCGTTGCCCACGTCGGTGAACACCACGGCGCGGATGTTGAGCTTCTCGAACAAGGGCATTTCCACCTCGACCTTGCCCACCACCTGCATGTTCCCGCCGACCGCGAAGGTCCGCAGGGGCCCATCGGGAAGCTGCGCCACGGGCACTTTGATCTGCGGGCCCAGCGAGGCCAACCCGAAACCGCGTACGTCGTAGATGCCGCCCACGAAGTAGCGTTCGAAGATGGGCACGCCCTGCGCCTTGCGGCTGATGACTGCGCCGACGTCGCCCTTCAAGCGCAACACCAGCGGTCCCCACAGCGGATAGAAGTAGCGCACGGTTCCTTCAAAACGAGAGAACTGGGCTTCCGACATGAAGGCCGGCTCGGCAAACTCGGCGGAGACAGTGTTGTACCAGCCCCGGCGCGGAAACATGCGGTCGTCGCGCGTGTCGTGCGACAACGAGATACGCCAGGACGAGACCACGCCGGCCCGTAGGAGATTGGCCAACGAACCCTCGGGCAAAGGGCTGCGCTGGCCGCCACTGAACAGGTTGCTGCGACCTCCGGTGCTGACCGCGATATCCTGCAAGGTATAGGTGAGATACAGGCGCAGGCTGTCGGTGAGGAGATAGCCCCAGGTCAAACTGCCGCCCTTCGACTGGCGCGTGAACCCGAGGTAGTAGCGCTGTTGGTCGAACAGGTTGAAGCCGAAGTGCCAGTTGCTATCCAAGAAATACGGCTCATCGAACTGCAACATGAAGAGCTGCCGCAGCGACGACATCTGGGCCTGCAGGACGAGCGACTGGCCACGGCCGAGGAGATTGTTCTGCGAGATCTGCGCCTGCGCGATGAAAGACTCGACCGAGGAGAAACCCGCGCCGATCTGGAAAGCCCCAGTCTGCCGCTCGGCCACCTCCACGTTGACCTCCATGGTGTCGTCGCCGGAACCGCGCTTGGTGCTGGTTTCGACCTTTTCGAAGAAGCCGAGGGCATTGACCCGGCGCTTTGACAGGTCCAGGGCCGACTGGCTGTAGCGCTCACCCTCGTAGATGCGCAGCTCACGTCGGATGACTCGGTCGCGCGTCTTCGAATTGCCATGGATGTTGATTCGCTCGAAAATGACCTCCGAGCCCTTCTGGATGTCGAAAAACAGGCTCACCGTCCGCGCCTTCTCGTTGACGGTGGTCTCGGGGGTGGAGTTCACATAGGCATAGCCCTTGTCCTTGTAGTGGTCGGCGATGCTCTGAACGTCCTGCGCTACCTTGGAGCGGTTGAAGATCTCGCCCGGCTTGACCTGCAGGCCTCCGAGCAGGACCTCGGGCTTCTCCAGAAGGTCGCCCTTCATCTCGATGCTGCCGATGCGGTAGGTTTCGCCCTCGTCGATCGAGATGCCGATGTAGAGGGAACGCTTGTCGGCTGACAGCTCCAGGCGTGGCTCCGCAACCTTGACGTTGATAAAGCCGCGGTCGAAGTAGTAGCCCTGAATCAGCGTCAGGTCGCGCTGGAAGACGTCCTCGCGGTAGGTGCCCGATGAGGTCACGGCCGAGAAAAGATCGCCGGCCTGGGTGAGCATGACGTCGCGCAATTCCTGATCGGTCACGTGCTTGTTGCCCGTGAAGTTGACCCGGCGCACCTCCACCTTGCTGTTCTCGCGCACGCGGAAGTACACATCCACCTCGCCGGGGCTATCGCGGCGCAACTCGTATTCGACATCCGCCATATAGAAACCGCGCTGCAGGTAAAGCTCGCGGATCTTCTCCACGTTCTTCTTGATCTTGGCCAGGTCGAGGATCTGTTCCTTCTTGATGTCGAGCACTTCGTTGATCTTGGTCAGCCCGACCTCGTCGTGCCCCGACACGTAGATCTTGCGAATGGCGGGCTTCTCCTTAAGCACGTAGGTCAGAACCACCCCACCCGGCGCGTCGGTGGTCTCGACTTGCACGTCTTCGAAGTAGCCCATCTTCCAGATGGTGCGCACGTCCTCCTGCAGAGTGTCCTTGTTCAGCGACGAGTCAGGCAGCGTGTGCAGGTTGACGCGAATCGCGTCGTCTTCGACCTTGCGGTTGCCACGGAACTGGACGCGCACCACCTTCAAGCTGGGGACCTTGATGGATGCCTCCGGCTTGGCCTCGGTCTCCATCGACGGCGAGGGCGGTCGCAGGCGCGGCGTTTGCGACGCATCCGCCGCGTCGTCATCCTGAGAGTAGGCCGGACCGGACCAAAATGCCGCGCAGACGCAGAGGACGACGACCAGTCTGACAGGCCGGCGCGCGTGAGCGGTAGCGGTAGCGTGAGCGGTGCGCGTGCTGCGAGTAGCGTGAGCGGCTCGCGTGAGGGTGAGCGGTGCGCGGTACCCAAACCACAATCTGCCTGCCGCCAGACGCCCACGAACTCGCTCACGCTCACGCCATCGCGAGCCGCGACCCGCGTTCCGCAAGCCGGCCGCCAGCGCGAGGCGCGACAGGCTCACCCCTCCTCCTGGATACGACCATCGACCATGCGCAGCTTGCGGAAAGCTCGGTCCGCCAGTTCGTCGTTGTGGGTCACGAGAAGCAGGGTCATTCCCAACTCGCGGTTCAACTCGAAGAAGAGATCGTGGATGGCGCGCCCGGTCTTGCTGTCGAGGTTGCCGGTGGGCTCATCCCCCAGCAGCAGACGCGGCGAGAGAAAGAGCGCCCGCGCCAGGGCCACCCGCTGTTGCTCACCGCCTGACAGCTCGCCGGGGCGGTGGCGCAGCCGATCCTGCAGGCCCACGCGCGCCAGGATGGCCTCGGCGCGATCGCGGCACTCATTGCGCGGCCGGCGCGCGACAAGGCCGGGCATCATGACATTTTCCAGCGCGGTGAACTCGGGCAGGAGATGGTGAAACTGGAACACGAAACCGATCTCGCGGTTGCGAAAGGACGCCAGCTTGGCCGCGGACATGTCGGTCACGTTGACGCCGTCAAACAGCATTTGGCCCGACGTGGGTACGTCCAGCGTGCCCAGCAGGTGCAGCAAGGTCGACTTGCCCACCCCGGAGGCGCCGACCACTGAAACCAGCGCGCCTGGCGCCAAGTCGAGGTTGATTCCGCGCAGGACTTCAATGGAACGGCCGCCGTGCTCGAATACCTTCCACAGATCGCGCACCAGCACGCGCGCGCCGCCAAGGGCTGCGCCTGGCTCAATTTCTGTGGCACCGGATTTTGCCATCGGGACTGGCACCGTAGCTACCGGCGTGGGCGGTGTCAATGCGCTCACTCGTACCTCAGCCCGTCGACCGGGCGCATGCGTGACGCCAGCAGCGCCGGGTACACGGTGGCCAGGCAACAGAGGGCCATGGCCGAGGCCGCCAAAACGATGATCTCGCTCGGCCGCATCACCACCGGGAGCTTGCTGATGTAGTAGACGTCGGTGGGCAAGGGCAACCCGTACTTCTCGATCAGCTTGCAGCCGACAACCCCGGTGGGAACGCCGACCGCCAGACCAAGCAGGCCGATGTACACGCCCTCGGCGATGAACACGCGCCGAATGGCACCGTCACCGGCGCCCATGGCCTTGAGAATGGCGACCTCGCGCGCCTTCTGGGTGGCCATCATGATTAGGGTCGAGATGATGGAGAAGGATGCCACGAGAGCGATGAAAGTCATCACCACGAACATGGCTATCTTCTCCAGGCGCAGCGCCATGAACAACCCCTTGTTGAGATCTTCCCACGAGCGAACCTCGTAGCGGTCGCCCAAGGTGGACTGGACCGCCGACGCGACGGCGGGAGCGGCATCGGGGTTGCCGGTGCGCAGATCCAGGCCCGTCACCTCGCCCGGCGCGCCGAGGAACTTCTGCGCCTCGTCCAGATCCACGTAGGCCAGCTTGGAGTCATACTCGTACATCCCGCTGTAAAAGTGCCCGGCTGCGCGAAAAACCTTGAGCCCAGGCATGGGGCCCGAAGGGCCCAGCTTGCACAGGGGACAGACGACGTCGACATGGCTGCCGCGAAAAACGCGCAGGGTGCGCGCGGCAAGCTCCTCGCCCAGCAGGATCGACGGCAGAACCCCGTCGGGAGCCACCGCGTCGGCCGGCGTTCGCTTGCCCGGTGCGGGCGGGGTCTCGCTCTCAGCCCGGCCGGCCTCCCGCCCCCAGTCCTCACGGGCAAACGGGTCGTCGGCGACCCTGTCCGGATGTTCCAGATCGTCCACGCTGCCCTCGCGCAGGGTGCGGCCGAGGTCAAGCACGGTCCGCGCAGTTTGCGGATCGATCCCGCGCAGCATGATCCCCGCGGGAGCCGACCCGGACCGAATCATCACCTCTGCTTCGAGGTAGGGAGTGGCACCTACCACCCCGGGCTCACGCAGAACCGCCTGCCGTACCCGGCGCCAGTCGAGAAAGGGCTGATCGTCCGCCGTGGTAATCACGACATCGGCCTTGGCTCCCCGAATCTTGGTCTTCAGATCCACCTCGAAACCGGACATCACCGAAAGGGCCAAAATGGGCGCAGCCGTGCCCAGGAAGACGCCGAAAATAGAGATGGCCGTGAACACGGTGAAGGAAGCAAAGAGCACGCCCAAGAAGGTGATCACCACGCCGGCAATCACGCCGATCGTGCCCGCCATCCACAGGCGTTCGAAGGCCACCGAGGGCTGCAGGGCCAGCAGGCCCGAGTTGGAGCGCGCCGGCTGGCCGAACAGCTTTAGCGCAGCCAAGTCGAGAACGGCGAGCACAAGGACGCCGAGGCCGAAATAGAGCGCCCGGCGCGAGCGGCGCTCGGGGTCGCGCAGGTGGCGCCAGGCCACGAACCACTCGAAGCCAGCGCGAGCCTTCTGACTCATTCTGGCCTCATTAGCGGGAACAGGATGACGTCGCGGATGGAGGGCTGGTCGGCAAGCAGCATAACCAAGCGATCCACGCCGATGCCCTCCCCTGCTGTCGGGGGCAGCCCGTATTCCAGCGCGCGGCAGTAGTCTTCGTCGTAGTCCATGGTTTCCTCAACCCCGCGTGCCTTGGCCTCCACCTGACGCTGGAAGCGAGCCCGCTGGTCGGCTGGGTCGTTCAACTCGGAAAAAGCGTTGGCGTGCTCGCGTCCCACGATGAACAACTCGAAACGGTCCACCTTGCCCGGCTCCGCGTCGTTGCGCCGCGAGAGCGGGGAAGTCTCCGCGGGATAGTCGACCACAAACACAGGGCAATCCTGCGGCAGCGCCTGCTCGCCCGCGTAGTCGAAAAGCGCCCCCACCCGGTGACCGTGCGTCTCACACTTGGGCAGCACGGCCGACAGTTCATCCTTGCGGTCGAGCACGCCGGAGCCAGCCACCCAACCCTGCAAGGCAGCCTGGTCGTCGAGCATCGGCCGTTCCAGTCCCCGGGGCAGCTTGCCGGCGGCCACCGCCGCGACAATCGCATCTTTCATGGCAATGCGTTCCCACCGACCCAAGTCCACCGTGTGACCCTGGTAGGTGATCTGCGTGCCGCCGCAGATCTCACGCGCCAGCTCGGCTAGAAGTTGCTGGGTCAGCACCATCAGGTCTTCGTAGGTCGCATAGGCCTGATAGAACTCCAGCATGGTGAATTCGGGATTGTGCTGGCGGGACAAGCCCTCGTTGCGAAAATTGCGGCCGATCTCGTAGACCCGATCGAACCCGCCCACCACCAAGCGCTTGAGGTGCAGCTCGGGCGCGATGCGCATGGTGAGATCCAGCGCGAGCGCGTTGTGGTGGGTGCGAAAAGGTCGCGCCGCCGCCCCGCCCAGCACTGTGTGCATCATCGGGGTTTCCACCTCGATGAAGTCACGCTCGTCGAGAAAACGCCGCAAGTGGCGCACGATCTGGGTACGCTTGCGGAACACCTCGAACACCTCGGGATTGGCCACCAGATCCACGTAGCGCTGGCGGTAGCGGATCTCCATATCCTGCAGGCCGTGCCACTTCTCGGGCAATGGGCGCGTCGCCTTGGTGAGAATGTGTACGCGATCCGCGACCACGGTGTCCTCGCCGGCCTTGGTCTTGGTCAGCAGGCTGGCGGGCCCCTCGGCACCGACGAAGTCGCCGCGCTCGACCAGCTTCCACAAAGCAAAAGTCTGCTCGCCCACCACATCCAGTTTGACCCAGATCTGGATTTCGCCGGTGCGGTCGCGAAGCTTGGCAAAGGCCGCCTTGCCGAAACTTCGGATCGCGACGATGCGACCGGCAACCGACAGGCGGCCGTCATCGCGCGTGCCCTGGGGGGGATGCTCACGATCCGCCCCGCCCGCAAACCAGTCGTGCAGCGAACGCGCCGTCGAGGTCGGGCGAAAGCCGTTGGCGTATGGGTTGTGACCCGCGGCGCGAAGTTCGGCGACCTTGCGCTCCCGCTCGGCGATCAATTCGCGTTCGTCAGACATGGTTCACCATTGCGTAGTTACGGCGTGTCGGGAATCTCGGGGCCACTGCTAGGCCGGCTCGCGGGTCGCGGCTAGCGGGTCGCGTGGGCGAGGGCGTGAGCGTGTTCGTGTGGGGTGCGCGGCACGCGAAAAGCGTGGGGCGAGGGCGTGAGCGCTCAGCGTGTCGCGGGCCGCTCACGCTACCGCTACCGCCCACGCAGGCCGAACCACGCGGGCCGCACACGCTACCGCTACCGCTCACGCGCACGCTGGCCGATCTGCGCCGGGAATCTCCCGACCAGCCGTCGCTAATGAAGTCTCTCATCTATGCCTCGATATCATCTTCGTCCGGCTTGGCCAACGGCCTGGCCGACGGATCGCCGGCCATCTGAAGCAGCAACGCGACCATGAATTGGTCTAGGTCGCCATCCAAAACCGCATCCACGTTGCCCACCTTCAGGCCGGTTCGGTGGTCGGACGCCAGCCGATAGGGCGCCAGAACATACGAGCGAATCTGGCTGCCCCATTCGATCGACTTCTTCTGGGCGTGGATGCCCCCCATCTTGTCGTCCATCTTCTTCTGCTCGACCTCGATGAGCTTTGACCGCAGGATGCGCATCGCGGTGGAACGATTCTTGTGCTGGGATCGTTCCTGCTGGCAGTGCACGGCGATGCCGGTGGGGACGTGCGTGATGCGAATGGCTGACTCGGTCTTGTTGACGTGCTGGCCGCCTGCCCCGCCCGAGCGCATGGTTTCAATGCGCAGGTCCTTCTCGTCGATGTCGACCCTCACCGTTTCGTCGATGTCGGGGTACACGAACACGCTGGCAAACGACGTGTGCCGACGCGCCTGGGCGTCAAAGGGCGAGATGCGTACCAGGCGATGCACGCCCGATTCGGCGCGCAGGTAGCCATAGGCCCACTCCCCCTGCACGCCGATGGTGACGCTCTTGATGCCCGCCTCGTCGCCGGGTTGCAGGTCGAGGAGCTCTGCTTTGTAGCCCCGCCGGGCCACCCATCGCATGTACATCCGCTGCAGCATCTCAGCCCAGTCCTGCGACTCGGTACCGCCAGCTCCGGCATTGATGCTCACGATCGCACCCTGCCGGTCGTAGGGGCCGGAAAGCATGCGGGCAAATTCCATCTTGCCTACGGCGTCTTCGATGGCGGTGATCACGCCTGCGGCCTCGACCGCCGTGGGCTCGTCCTTGGCTTCGTCGGCCAAGTCCACCAGAACCCGCGCGTCCTCCAGGACGCGTATCCGCATGTCGAAACCATCCACGGTTTCTTTCAGGCGCGCCTGTTCGCGCAAGAGCGTCTGGGCCTGCTCATTCGCGTTCCAGAAGTCAGGTTTGGACGCCTCGCCATCGAGCTCGGCTATGCGGGAGCGCTTGCCGTCGATGTCAAAGATGCCCCCGGAGGATCTCCAGGCGGCGTGCCAACTTTTCGATGCGGTCGCGGATAGGGCCGATTTCCATGGTGGGCTAGCTAGCCACGTCGCAAACTGTCGCGCAAGTAGTTCTCGGTGATGCGGGTGTATTTGCCGGCCAACGCACGGTGCTCGTCGGCAGCCCCGGGGTCGAGCGTGCGCACGACCTTGGCCGGCACACCGAGCACCAGACTGTAGGGCGGAATGATGGTGCGCGGGGTAACGACCGCGCCGGCGCCCACGATGGAACCCAGCCCGATGACCGCGTCGTCGAGAACCGTGGCCTGCATGCCGATGAGACACGCATCGTCCACCCGGCAGGCGTGCAGCATGGCCCGATGCCCAACCACCACATCGGCACCCACCAGGCAGGGGCCATCGTCCGCCACGTGGATGACGGTTCCATCCTGCACGTTGCTGCGATCGCCGATGATCACGGGCGCGATATCGCCGCGCAGAACCGCCCCGTACCAGACCGACACGCCCAGCCCCAAGCGGACATCGGCCACCACCGAGGCGCCGGGCGCGATGAAAGCGCCCTCCCCGGCGAATGGCACGCGGTCGAGGTATCGATCGATGACGGCGCGCGGGAATCGCAGCCGCAACTCCGCAACCCGCCGGTCAAGCGCCTCAGCTTCGGGATGAGGTCCCGCGACGACGACTACGGACAAGGTGACAAGGGCCATGCGGCGAAACCATACTACGGCGATCCGCCCTCGGCACGACGGCTGGCGGTCCTGCGGGCGATCTCCACCCGTCTGGCCAGGGCGGGGTTGCCAGGGTCCAGGCGCAAGGCCTCGCCATACTCCCGCACCGCGTCCTCGAAGCGGCCGACCTTGAAGTAGGCGGCGCCCATGATGGCGTGGGCACCGCCCTCGCCCGCTGCCAGTGCCGCCCTCCCCTCCAGGATGGCTCGCGAGAAATCGTCGCGCTCAAATGCAACACGGGCTGCGGCGAGTGCCCTCCTTCCCTCTCCGCTGGCGCGCGGTCGCGTCTTCTCGGCTGTGGTGTCAGGACCAGCCCCGAGCTTCGCTGCCGCTCCCGCGGTGAGCGCTGGCCCCGGCCGGTAGTGCCTGGCAGATGGTGGCACTGCAGGCGGCTCAGCACCTTGGGTTGGCCGTGCGGCAGGCGGCTCCCCTGCCGACAGTCCTGTCGTCTTGGTCACCGCCGGCACCAAGACCGACCCGCTGGCAGGCGGCACCTGGGCGGCTGCGGCCTCGGAATCCAAGCGTCGGGTCATGTAGATGTTGAAGGCAAGGGCCGGCACCAGGGCGGCGCCAAAGATCAAGAAGAAGCGGCGCAGCCACCGGGCATTGCGCGACACCACGGTCGTCCGCGAAAGAGACGCGGCGGCCGACTTTCCCTCTGCCGCGGGGCTCACCTTGACCGCAGCCGAGGACAGGCCGAGCCCCGACCCACCGACGTCGCCCTGGTCCACCAGGGAGGACCCGGACGCGCCAAGCCCTGCGCGCGGCTGCACTCGGATCGCTGCAGGCACATGCCCGGCGGCCGTGGCCAGCGCCGCGGCCCGCACGTCGCGTTCCCGGTGGGCGTCGAACAGCCGATTGAGCAGGCGAGCTGCGGCGTCGCGACCAGGCTCGCCGGCCATGGCAGCCAGCGTGAGATCGATCTCACCCGCAATCGGAAAGCGCTGCGCGGGATCCTTGGCCAGGGCTCGCATCACCACGGCGTCCAGATCGGCGCGCACTTCGGGATTGAACCGCGATGGTGGCGGCGGCCGGTGCGCGCGGATTCGTTCGATCACTTGCTCGCGGGTGGCGCGAGCCAATCCGGCCTGGCCCTCTTCGATGGTCGAGAGAAGAGGACATCCGGACAGGGTCTCCCAGAGAACCACCCCCAGGGAGTAGATATCCGCCCGACGATCGACCGGGCCATCCGCCAGTTGCTCGGGTGCCAGATAGGGCAGTTCCTCTACGAAGAGCGCCGGCTGGAGCGCGCGATCGGCACCGGCCGCGCGGCCAGAGGCAACATCGAGTAACTTCACCCCGCCCTGGTAGCCAAGCCGCACCTTGGCTGGCTGTAGCTTGCGGTGCACGAGGCCGAGTCCATCGAACTCGTGCAAGAAACTGAGAGCGCGGCTCACAGCGCAGGCGATGTGCAGGGCCGCTGCGACTGGCACCCGTCGCGTCTCGGCCGCGCAGCGCTGCAACACCTCTGCCAGATCGTGACCCTCGACAAATTCCTCGGCCAGATAGGGCTCGCCTTCCACTTCGCCGACATCGAGGATCGCGACCAACCCATCGTGGGCCAGACGCCGGGACAGATGGGCAGCACGAAGGAAACGGGACAGGAACTCGGAATCGTTGCGCCGTTCGGACGGTGGTCGTCTGACCACGCACGCGCCGCCTTCCGGGCCAGGTCCAACCGCCAAGGAAACGCTGTGGCCTGGTCCAAGAGTCTGGACGAGGCGGTAGGATCCGAAGAGCGCGGGGATCGAGGACACGTTCAGAATCCTATGCCAAGCCTGTTCATGCCCAGGCCTTCTTCAGCAGCCAGCCCTTGACCACCTGTGTGAGCACCACGTAGCAAGCCAGCGTCGTGAAGAGAAAGACCCAGTACAGGGGCGGCAGGGCCACGAATCCCAGCGCGCCGGCAATGGGTGAGAAGGGAAGGTAGAGGCCGAAAGCCATGACCAACACCGTGGTGACCGTGAGCGGCCAACTCGCCCGGCTTTGCAGGAAGGGGAACTTGTTGGTGCGGATGACGTGGATGATGAGGGTCTGGGTAAGCAGCGACTCGACGAACCACCCGGTCTGGAACAGTTGGGCCTGGCTCGGATCCCACGCCCCGAAGGCGTAGAGCATGACAAGGTACGTGGTGTAATCGAAGATCGAGCTGCAAGGCCCGATGAATAGGATGAAACGCGTGATCTCGTTCATCGACCAAGGACGCGGCCGCAGGATCTGCTCCGGGTCCACGTCATCGGTCGGGATGGGCACCTGGGAGAAATCGTAGAGGAGGTTGTTGGTCAGGATCTGGATGGGCGCCATGGGTACATAGGGCAGAAAGGCACTGGCGCCCACCACGGAGAACATGTTGCCGAAGCTGGAACTGGCGCCCATCCGGATGTACTTGAGGATGTTGGCGAATACCTTGCGGCCCTCCAGCAGGCCGTCCTCCAACACGAGCAGGCTCTTTTCCAGAAGCACGAGGTCGGCCGATTCCTTGGCGATGTCGACTGCGGAATCCACTGAGATCCCGACGTCGGCGGTGCGCAGCGCCGGCGCATCGTTGATGCCGTCGCCCAGAAAGCCCACCACGTGCTTCCGGCTCTGCAGGGCGGCGATGATGCGTTGCTTGTGAATGGGGGCCAGCCGCGCGAACAGGGTGGTCCGTTCCACCACAGAAACCAACTCCGCGTCGGTCATGGACTCGATCTGCGAGCCCAGCAGCACGTGCTGGGTGGGGATGCCGACCTCGTGGCAGATTTTCTTGCTCACCAACTCGTTGTCGCCGGTCAGGACCTTGACCGCGACCCCGTGCTGGCCAAGGGCCACCACCGCGGGGGCCGTCGTGTCCTTGGGGGGATCGAAGAAGGCCACATAGCCGCGCAGGACCAGATCGCATTCGTCGGCCTTGGAATAGGCCGGCTTGCGATCCAGATCGCGGTAGGCAACCGCCAGCACACGAAAGCCGTCGCTGGACAGACGTCGGTACTCTTCCTTCAGATCCTCGATGAGCACGCGCTCCATGGGAAGGATTTCGTCCTCGTATTCGAAATGCGTGCAGCGCTTGAACATCTCCTCCGGCGCGCCCTTGCAGATAAGACGCGGCTGCCCCGTCGGCGTTTCCACCACGACTGACATCAACCGGCGCGCGAAGTCGAACGGAATTTCGTCCAGTTTTCGATGCTCCGGAACATGGAACTGATCGTGAATCTCTTCCTTGTGCGCCAGCACCGCACGATCGAGAACGTTGCGCAGGCCGGTCTGAAAGTGGCTATTCAGATAGGCCAGCATCAGGACATCGTCGTCTTCTTCCAATTCTACGTCGCAATGCCGTTCCAGCACCACCCGGTCCATGGTCAGCGTCCCCGTCTTGTCCGTGCACAGCACGTTCATCGCGCCCAGGTTCTGAATCGAATTCAGGCGCTTGACGATCGTCTTGTGGCGCGACATCGACACCGCGCCCTTGGCGAGGTTCGTCGTCACGATCATCGGCAACATCTCGGGCGTGAGGCCCACCGCGATCGCGAGCCCGAACAGGAGCGCCTCCACCCAGTCGCCCTTCGTGAGACCGTTGATCAGGAAGACGATGGGCACCATCACGAAGATGAAGCGAATGAACAGCCAGCTCACGCGCTTGATGCCCGCGTCGAACGACGTTTCAGCGCGTCGACCAGAAATGCCCTTCGCCATCCGGCCAAACGTCGTGCGGCTCCCCGTGTTCACGACCACCGCCGTGGCCGTGCCGCTCACCACGCTCGACCCCATGAAGATGATCGTGGGCAACTCCGTCTGCGCGACGGGCGCGGAGGGTTTCTCGGCGCGATCGCTCTTCTCCACCGGCATCGCCTCGCCGGTCAGCGACGACTGTCCCACGAATACGTCTTTCGCCGCAATGAGCCGCAGATCGGCGGGAATCATGTCGCCCGCCGACAAGTACACGATGTCGCCCGGCACCAGTTCGGCCATCGGAATTTCACGTCGATGCGTGACCGGCGTGCTCCCGAGCACATACGCATCGTCGGCGCGCTCTACGGTGGCCGTGGTCCGCACCAGGGCCCGCAACGCCAGCGCCGCCTTGCTCGAGCGGAACTCCTGCACAAAGCGCAGGCCCGTACTGAGCACGACCATGAAACCGATGACGAACATGGCGCGGTCATCGCCAGTCAACGCCGAGACGACCGCGAGCGCGGTGAGCAGGAAGTTGAACGGGTTTGCGAAGGCGCGACCGAGTTCGACGTACCACGTAGGTGGTTTCTCGTGCGCGACTTCGTTGCGCCCGTATCGCGCGCGACGCAGCGCGGCCTCGTCGTCCGTGAGGCCCTCACGCGACGACTGCAACTCGGCAAGAACGGCTTCAACGTCCAGGAAGGCGGCGCGTTCGAGCAGCTCATTGGCGCTGGCGGCGGTGCCGTTCGCGCCGTTCTCGCCACGCTGGCCAGACGACCGGAGGAAAGGGAGGAATCGCATGGTGCCATCCTGCTGGGCAGGTCGTTGAGGCCAGAAACGACGATGGCCCCGAGCGGACGAGTGCTCAGGGCCGTGCCATGCGCGGTCCTCAAGGCGTCAGCGGACGCCCTGCAACACTCGTACGAGCTTTGGCACCGCGTTCCGTAAGAACCGGAGATCCGGTTCAGCCACGTTGGGCAAACCCTTGAGACGGGAGTGCCTGTTCTACCACGGACGACCTCTCTCGATGTCGCCGGGCAGTGGCCTGTGTGTTACGCGGGAGCCTCGCCTACCGAGACCTACGTCGCGCTCCGCGCATCCGCGGAACGAGAGGCAGTCTAGCACGCCCTCCCCGAGTTGTCAAATCGGCCTTTCCCGACTGTCAGATACCATCTGGGGTATGCTATACTATACCGGACACGGTATATGACACCGACGCACTCGCTCCTCCTCATCGTCATCGTGGTCGCGCTGCCGCTTCGGGCCTTCGTCAACTGGCGAGCCGCGGCGTCGCTGCGCGACCGCCGCCACTGGGTCACGCTGCAGCGGACCCGCGCACTGACCGGGGTCTCGGAGGCGGAACTCGCCGCGCTGTTGGGCGTGACGACGGCGCAACTGAGCGACTGGGAGGCGTCGGGTGTTCCGGTGCGTCATCACGCGGACGTTGTCATGTTGTTACAGAAGACGAGGGCGTTGCGTCGCGAACTTGCTCCGCCGATGGCGAAGGCCTTGCTGCTGCTGCGACTCAGGCGCCCAATCCAGATCGCGGAGAGGGATTGCAACCGCGCCGACCTGTCGCGCGTTGCCAAAGCGCATCAAATTGAGTTCACGGTGCGCCCTTAGGGCGGTCCGTTTACCGCCCCCCGGCCCAGAGGAAAGATGGCGCACACGGTACGTGACAAGGACAAGCTGCTGAAGCGCGTGAAGCGCGCTATCGGCCAAGTCGAGGCGGTGAAGCGCGCCCTCGAAGACGAGGACGATTGCGGCGACATCATGCGGCTCATCTCGGCGGCCCGTGGCGCGATGAACAGCCTCATGGCAGAGGTCGTGGAAGGCCACATTCGCGAGCACATGGTGGATCCCGATCGGCGCCCGACGTCGTCCGAGGCGCGTGCGGCACAGCAACTCATCGACGTGGTCAAGGGCTACGTGCGGTAGCGAGTTGCGCAGCGCGCGCCTTCTGGTCACGGAATGTCCTTCACGTGACCTGCCAACACGGGCAACGAACGCATCGATCTCTTGCCTGAGACACGCTGCCCCGCCGCGGCCGAAACCGCAACGGGGCATCGGAATGGGACATCGAGGAGTGGAACCTCGGACCTCCGGCTTATGAGGCATCGCTGGGCGAAAGCGTGGTGCAATACCGGTTTCGCAACGTCGTTGCCGCCTACCCAGGAACTCCGCGATGGCCCGACCGCCCGAGAGGGATGCTGACCCGGCATCGGGAGCACTTGATGCTGGTGATTGAAACGCGCTGTTAGGGCAGCGGCTTCACTCGCTTGCCCCAGGTGGGAGAAGGCGGCTCCTTGGTGGCGCGCTGCACCGGCTTGGCCTCGAGCTGCTTGAGCGCTTCCTGCACCGCGCGCTCAAGCTGCGGGTCGTGGCCGGCCGCGACGTCCTTGGGGAAGTTCTCGACGTCGATGTCCGGCGCCTGCCCCACGTTCTCCACGTCCCACTGGTTGTCGCGCCGGAAGAAGCCGCCGCGCGGCGCGATCATCGACCCGCCGTCCACGAACACCGGCGTGTCGGCGGTGTGCACGAGCCCGCCCCACGTGCGCTTGCCCACGAGGGTGCCGAGCTTGCGGTGGTGGAACATCCACGGCATCAGGTCGCCGCCCGAGCCGGCCTGCTCGTTGATGATCATCACCTTCGGGCCCCAGATGCCGGCCGCCGGGCTGGTGAACGGCATGCGGTCGCCGGCGACGTTGTTGAAGTAGCCGTCGAAGCGGCGCTCCATCACCTCGATCATGTAGTCGGCCGCCGAGCCGCCGCCNNCGGTTGAAGCTCGTGTAGCCCGGCTGCCCCGTGTTGGGCAGGTGCACGTAGGCGAGCTTTCCCTTTGACAGTGAATCGACGGCGCGCCGGTTGTGCTCCACCCACGCCCGCGAGCGCAGTCCCTGGTCACTCGCCACCGGGAGCACCGTCACGCGCCGCGCGCCTTCGGCTGCCGGCTTGTCGTTCAGCGTCAGCACCGTCTGCCGGCCGGCCGTGCCGTCGAGCAGCCGATACAGGTTGTCGGGGGTGCGCAGCTCCTCGCCGTTCACGGCGATCACGTAGTCGCCGACGCGCACGTCGAGCCCCGGCACGGCGAGCGGCGCGCGCAGGTCCGTGTTCCAGCTCTCGTTGTCGTAGAT
>PMCR01000420.1:0-817 GCA_003155465.1 Myxococcales bacterium
ACTGGAAGTGGCCGGCTATGCAGACGCCGATGCAGAACCTCTACACCGCCCAGAAGGCGGCAGTTGATAGTTGTCCCTGACCGGTAGAGAATCTGCAGAAATGCCGATTCGAGCCCTGATCGTTGGTGGCGTTGTGGCTCTGGGCCTGGTAGTGGCAGCTCGCCGGTGTGACCAACCCAAGCCGGACGAGTCTGTGCAGGAGAGCGCGCCGGCATCGTCCGCACCGACCAAGCGGCCAGTCCCGGCGCCGCCCCGCCCGCCCGCCCTGGCGCCCGCTGCCCGGCCCGCCGCAGCGCCACCGTCGTCAGTGCCCGCCGCTCCCCTCGACGAAGCTCAGCTCATGGTGCGACTTCGCAGCACCAAGGAAAGCGATCCCACTGCGGCCATCGGGCTCGCCCGCGACGGCAACAGGCGCTTTCCTGACAGCGCCGACGCCCCGGAGCGGACATCGATCCTGATCCACGCCCTGGCCAGCCAGGGCGCTTCCTCCGAGGCGCGGGGCGAGGCAGAATCCATGGTGAACCACTACCCCGATTCGGATTGGGTCCGCGAGATCGAGCAGTTCACCGGGGCCCACCGGCATCGCAACATTCGGCTCAACGATGCCGGGCAGCTTGAGTACTACTGAGGGACCATTGTAGATTTNNGCCCATGAGTCTCGCCCCGCAGTCACTTCTCTCCTGGGCGGTGCTCATGCTTCTGGTGGCTGCGCTTTCCGGCGCGTGCGCCACGACGATGTCTCCCGAGCGCCGCCAGCGGGCGTCGGATTGCATGGCTCAATGTGACGCCGGTAGGGAACCGCCCGTGTCAGGGCCGA
>PMCR01000420.1:823-1462 GCA_003155465.1 Myxococcales bacterium
CATCCCGCCGACAGCCGGCTTTTCGCAGCCGTCGAGGAGCCGGTCCTGCGCCAGGCGACAGCCGATCTATCCTGGCTTTTCGAGCGCGGCTACAGCCAGACCGCAGCCCTGAAGCTGGTGGGCGATCACCTCGGGCTGCGCGAGCGACAGCGTCTTGCGGTGCTGCGCAGTGCCTGTGGCGAGAACCTGAATTATCCTAGCCGGGTGTGCACCAGCCGTGCAACACTACCGGCTCACCGTGAGCCCCGCCCCCGAAACCACGAACCCCGCCGCGCCCCCAGCGGATGCGGCCAAGCCCAGCAAGCCGCCTGTGCTTTTGCGGGCCACCCTCGCCGAGGTGGTGGGTTCGTCCATGCGTGTGGCCGGATTGTCGGTTCTCGAACGGGCCATCAAGCAGTTGCACCGCCTGCAATACCACGTTGTGCTCGCCTCTGACGGAAGCTGCCGCCTGCCCCCCTACCTGCCTGCTTCGGTGCGGGTGCAAAAGGTGCCCAAGCCCGAGAACCTGACGGCTCTGCGCCGGGAGATGTCGGGCTCCATCGAGGTGGGCGCCGACGAGGTGCGCCCCGACAGCGGCTCGCTCCAAGGCAGCTTGCGCGTGATCGATGAGGCCAGCCGCCGCCACGCCGAACGCGCCGT
>PMCR01000420.1:1503-2609 GCA_003155465.1 Myxococcales bacterium
CTCATGGTGTGGGGATTTTTCCTTGCGCATCTGCAGTCGATCCTGGACGGCTGCGATGGCGAGCTGGCGCGCGTGCGCTTCCAGCAGAGCGCTCTCGGCGAGTGGCTGGACACCCTGGTGGATGATGGGCTCAACATCGTGCTCTTCGCCTGTATCGGCGTGGGCGTTTTTCGCGCCACCGGCAACCCACTGGCGCTGGCCGCCGGTTTCGTGGCCGCAGCCCTGCACATCGGGTACGACGTCGTCGCCTACCGCGAGCTCAAGATCCAGGGCGGGGGAGGCGAGATCATCAAGGTCCACTGGCGGCTGGCCGGCCGCTCGGACATGAAGACCCGTTTGGCCAATGGCAAGCGCGACCTGCTCGTCACCGTGCACGCCATCGGCCGGCGCGACTTCTTCATCCTGGCCTTCCTGGTCTATGGCCTGCTCGGCGTTCCCTGGCTGGCCCTCATCCACGCCCTACTCATTGCCGGTTCGCTGGCCGCGGTGGCGGGCGCGCAGGTGGTCTGGCGCGCCCGCGGCGGACGCTGATCGACCTTCCCCGCCCCATTTCTTCTGGCGGGTGTAGGATGGCGCGGTCATGGGCAGCGGCCAGGGGTGCAACTCGATCTAGCGATGACGCAAGAACAAGGCTCGTCCAAACAGAGTCCACGGCACCGAGGAGTCAGCATTCGCGGAGGGTTGCTGATTGCCTTCGCGCTTCTCGTGTTGTTGGTCTTGGGCAGCTTGTTGACGGCGTCACTTCTTGGCACCGGGCGTCTGGCACGCGACGTGGCCGGGTCCCTGATGTTCGCGTTGGGGCGAGATGCCGAGATTCGGCTGCAGGACTTGTTCGATCCAATCCGGCAAAAGATGGTCGAGGACTACGCGGCGGTTCGGCAGGGGCGGTACTCAGCCAAGGACGTAGAGACGCGCAGAAAATTGCTGATGCCGGGGCTGTTTTCGCTGCCCAAAGTCGATTCCATGGTGCTCGCCGATCAAGAAGGCGCGCATCTTCTCCTCCTCCGCTACAGCGAGCCCGTCCGTCGGTCCGCGCTGCTGAGGCCCGTGTCGGATCGGCTGCCGGCGCCCGACCCCCGCCGCCTGCAATTTCTCACGCGGGAGTT
>PMCR01000187.1 GCA_003155465.1 Myxococcales bacterium
ACCTGGTGGGACTACCGCCAGCTCAGCTTTCCCAGGAATCACGGTCTGCGCATAGACCACATCCTGTGCACGGAAGCGATGGCAGCGCGCTGTCGGTCAGTGAGGATCGATCGCGACGCGCGCAAAGGCCAGACGCCGTCGGATCATGCGCCGGTGGTGGCGGTGTTTGATGACGTGTGATCACCTCTTGAGAATGGGGTGACTGGCTGCGTGACCAGAGAGCGGGGTGTTGACGGTAGACAGGATCCGGGGTTCGATCACGACCTGGCTCCGTGATTGACTGAAGAGGTGCCCAGAAATCGGCTCTCCTGGATTTCGTGTTCGAATGATTTCGACAGAAGGCTGCCACGGCGGCGGATGGAGAGCCTGTCATGGAAGCGCCCGGCATCTTGAGGACACAGGAGCCGGAGCCAGTTCCGGCCCCGGATCCGGTTCCGGCCGCCGGCCACCGGCTCCGACCTCCAGCTACAGCCAGTGCCGCAACCCATAGGCCAGTCGTTCAAGCATCCGCGTGAACAAGGGGCGTCGGCGGAAGTCCTCCCAGCGGATTTCGGTCCCGGTCGCCATGTCTTCTTCCAACGTGGAGGCGAGAGCCTGGTTGCAATCGCGATCGAGCGCATTGACCACCAGTTCCAGGTTGTAGACCAAGGAGCGGTGGTCGAAGTTGTAGCTGCCGATGGATGCGAATTCGCGGTCCACCAGCAGGGCCTTGCTGTGCGCCGCCGGGCTGTGTTGGAAGAGCCGGATGCCAGCCTTGAGCAGGCGCGCGAAGCTGGCTCGTGATGCCAGATCGGCCAGGCGGCTGTCGCTGGCGACCGGCACCAGCACGCGCACGTCCACCCCACGGGCCACGGCGCGCGCCAGCCCGTTCATGAAACCGACGTCGGGCATGAAGTAGGGACTGACCAGGTACGCGCGTTCGCGGCTCGACCGGATGGCGTGCAGGGCGGATCGCCGGATGGAAAAGCGGTCGACCAGCTCGCGGTTTGCGACCACGGCCAGGGCGACGTCACCGGCAGGAGCGGGTCGGTGCACATGGCTGCGCTTGAGGCGGAAGCGTCGCTTGGCACGCCAGTTCCATGTGCGCAGGAAGGTCTGCTCGATGGGCTGGACCGCCGGGCCCTTCACCTCGACGGCGACGTCATGCCAGGCGCCTCCGCCCGCGCTGGAGGGCAGCCAAGCGTCCGCGACGTTGATCCCGCCCACGAAAGCCACCTGGCCGTCACAGACCAGGGTCTTGCGGTGGTTGCGCCGGATGAGGGTCCAGAAGCGCGGGCGCCAGAGCCGGTAGGGGTGGTAGGCGACGGTATGGACCCCAGCCCGTCGCATGTTGGCGAAAAAATCGGGCGGGTCATGACGGCATCCGATGAAGTCGTAGAGCAGACGCACCGAGACCCCGCGCCGCGCCGCGCAGCACAAAGCGTCCGCGAAGCGCCGACCGATCCGGTCGTCGTCGAAGATGTACATCTCCATCGACACGCGCACCGAGGCCGCGTCAATCGCGTCCAGCCAGGCGGGGAAAGCCTCAGCCCCGTTGCGCAGAAGACGCACGGCATTCCCAGTGGTCAGATCGCCCAGATCCTCGATGTAGGCTAGGGCTTCGCCGGGGCCGGCGGCAGGCGGCGACGCGAGCGAAGAATGGGGGACAGGAGGCGATGCCACGGTAGCAACGAGGCAGTCTAGCCGAACCCCAACCGTTTTCATGATTTGACCCGAGGGTGACTAGCGAGTAACTTCTCTCCCGCCACGATGGGTCGAGAAGAGCATATAGAATTCCAAGGTCGAGTGATCGAAGTCTTGCCAGCGGGCAATTTCAAGATCGAGCTGGAGAACGGCCACAAGGTCCTCGCCCATCTTGGGGGTAAACTGCGCAAGCACCGCATTCGCATCGTGCTCGGCGACAAGGTCACGGTTGCGTTGACCCCGTACGATCCGACCCGCGGAATCGTCGTGTACCGGGGCTAGGGGCCGCCCGAGACGGCCGGGCCGCGGGTCGCGAGGGCGCGTGCGGTTGCGCTCCTTCGCCGCAGGTTGCCTGCTGGCACCAAGAGTCGAAGGAGCGCTCAATATCCAGAAAAGGTGTTACCCATGTGCCCGGTCCAAAACGTCACCCATCTTCCCGCTTGCACACTGGTCGCTCGCGCGCACGCGGGCCGACTTGTGCTGGCCCGGAATCTTCCGACACGCCGTAGCTACAATCCCCGGTAGTCGCCGGTGGTCATGGCCGGCCGTGGCCGAATCCGGAACCGGTCCCCGATTCGGCTCCGGCCACCGTCTTCGGTCCCGGATCCGGGTGCCGGTCTCAGCGGGGCAGGGCGGGCAGGCCCTCCGCGCCATTGTATGATAGGCGCCATGACACTGGCGTCTCTTTCGTTCGCTGTCGCAATCGTTCTGACATCAGCCCAGTCCGTGCCCACGCCTGGCGAAATGGGAAACTCGGTTGCTCCCCTGGTCGATCGCGTGAAGGGATCGGTGGTGACCATCCAGAGCATGAAGGTCATTCCCCGGGTCATGCGCGAGGACCCCTTCACGCAGTACTTTCGCGAGCGCTTCGGCATAGGTGATGCCCCCAGTCGGCGCGAGACGCAGCTCGGGTTGGGCTCCGGTTTCATCGTCAGCAACAAGGCCGGCATCATCCTGACCAACAACCACGTGGTGGCGGGAGCTGACGAGGTGTGGGTGCAGCTTGCTGACGAGCGGCGCTTCGAGGCACGGGTGGTGGGCAGCGACCCGGCCACGGACGTGGCGATGGTCAAGCTCAACCACCCGCCCGGTGACCTGCGACCTGCCGTGCTGGGCAACTCGGAGCAGGTGCGGGTGGGCGACTACGTGCTGGCCATTGGCAACCCGCTGGGGATGGGACAGACCGTGACCATGGGCATCGTGTCGGCCAAGAACCGCATGATGGGCGGCCGAATCATGCAGTACGAGGATTTCATCCAGACCGACGCAGCCATCAATCAGGGCAATTCGGGCGGGCCGCTTTTCAACTTCCGCGGCGAAGTCATCGGCATCAACTCCGCCATCCTGAATCCCGCGATGGCCATGAACGTCGGTTTTGCCATCCCCATCAATCTCGCCCGACAGATTGCCGACCAGATCCAGCGCAGCGGCAGCGTGGCGCGTGGCTACCTGGGGGTCGGAACCGAGGATCTCACGCCGGACAAGGCGAAGCGCATCGGAATCCCGTTCGAGTCCGGCGCCCTGGTCAACGTCGTGCAACCTGGATCACCTGCCGAGGCGGCCGGCCTGCGTCCAAACGACGTGATTGTCGAGGTCGCGGGCCGCCGGGCCGAAAACAGCACCGGCCTCCAGCGTATCGTGCAGTCGCGTGCCCCGGGCGAGACTGTGGCCGTGGGCTACCTGCGCGGAGGCCGTCGTGCGACGGCGCAGGTACGTCTGACGGAGAACGCCGACCTGCGCGGCACCCAAGTGCTGGGCATGCAGGTTGTCCCGCTAAGCCCGTCCGAAGCCGCGGATTTCGGAGCTGGTGGACTGAAGGTCGTGTCCGTCGACCGGCGCAGCCCCGCCAGCGGCAGCCTGCAGCCGGGCGACGTCATCACCCATGTGGTGCTGGGCACGCAGGGCAAGCCCGCCACGGCAGCGCTGCTCAAACAACTGGAGCAGAGGCTTGCGCGGGGAGGTGGGGGCAGGCTGGTCATCGTGCGTGATGGGTATCAGCTTGTCCTGACATTGGGGTAGCAAGGCTGGCCGACGGGCTTGGTTTAGGCTAGACAAGCTGCAGGACATGTCCAAACAAGTCTCGGCCCCGCCCAAGGCCCACGCGCCGGTCTTGCCACTTGCGCTCAGGCCGCCCGCGGATCCGGCGACCCTGGCCCACCGGCAACTGCGCGACGGTCTCTTCTGGCAAAGGTTGCGCGCTTACGCTGAAGTGCCGGAATCCGCCTTTCTTGACCACCGCTGGCAGGCGAAGAACTCAATCACGAACGTCTCGCGCCTGCTGGCCGCGCTGCAAGGGCTGGTCGACGCCGATTTCGTCCGTGATGCGGAAGAAGGCTTTCTGCACGCGCCCATGCCGGTGCGTGTTTCGCCCTATCTGCTCTCGCTCATCGACTGGTCGCGGCCCTACGAAGATCCCCTACGGATTCAATTCATCCCGCTGGCCTCGCGCCGTCTGCCCGAACACCCCAAGGTGGATCTCGATCCCTTGCACGAGCGGCAAGACATGCCCGTGCCAGGGTTGTCACATCGCTATCCGGACAAAGTGCTGTTTCTGCCGCTCGACACCTGCCCGGTCTACTGTCGCTTCTGCACCCGAAGCTACGCCGTGGGGCTGGACACCGAGGAAGTCACCAAGCTGCAGTTCGGCGTCGATGTCGAGCGCTGGCGGTTGGCCTTCGAGTACGTTGCGTCGCGGCCCGAAGTGGAAGACATTCTCATCTCAGGTGGAGACGTCTCGCAGCTCCGCGATGAGCAGGTGACGTACATCGGCGAGGCCTTTCTCGCCATGCCGCACGTGCGGCGCATCCGCTGGGCTACCAAGATGCCGGCGGTCATGCCGCAGAAACTGCTCAGCGACACCGCGTGGGTCGACGCGCTGACGGCCATCGCAGATCGCGGACGCCGACTTGGCAAGGAGGTGATGGTTCACACCCACTTCAATCATCCCGACGAGATCACGGCCATCACGCAGGCCGCGACCGGCAAGCTCTTCGATCGTGGCATCACCGTCCGCAACCAGACGGTGCTCATCCGGGGGGTCAACGACTCGCCCGCGGTCATGGGTGTGCTGATCAAAAGACTCAGCTTCATCAACGTGCACCCCTACTATATCTACGTGCACGATATGGTGAAAGGTGTAGAGGATCTGCGAACCACAGTGGAGACCGGGGCGCGCCTGGAAAAGCAGCTCCGCGGGTTGACCGCCGGCTACAACACGCCGGTCACGGTCGTGGACACACCTGGCGGCGGCAAGCGCGATGTGCATTCCTATGAACACTACGACCGCGAGACCGGAATCTCGGTCTACCTCTCGCCGGTGGTGCATCCGGGGCAATACTTCTGCTACTTCGATCCCATTCACCTGCTGCCTTCGTCGGGTCAAGCCCGCTGGGCAGATCCGTCGCAGCACGACCAAATGATCGCAGAGGCGCTGGAAGGGGCGCGAGGCCGACGATGAATTTCGACGAAGACATGGAGCGTGCCTGGGACCTGCTGGAGGCGGGCGATGAACCCGGCGCCCGACGTCTGGCGGAGAGACTCTACGGCGATGATCCGGGCCATCCCGACGTGATTTTTCTGCAAGCCGCCTGCTGCCGTCAGGTAGGCGCGATGAAGGACGCGCTGAAGTTGCTCGAACAGGCGGCCCAGGCCGACATGAACTGGGCCGCGCCCGAGATCTGGACCGCCGAGATTCTGGCCGAAGATCCCGAGCGGCTCGGCCAGGCCCTGCAACACGCGACTGCGGCGCTCGACCGTGCAGAGGAGGAAGAGGAGTTCCTGCAAGCTGTGGCGCTCAAGGCCGGGCTTGAGATCGATCTGGGCAAGCCGGTGGCGGCCCGCAAGACGCTGGCGGAATTGCCCCCTTTGCAGGCAGGGGCAGCATTGCCAGCCGCACTTGCGCTTGACTTCGCGCATCTGTTTCTTGAGGTCGGCGATGTGGACGAGGCCGCGCAGCGTTTCCAGACGGTGGCAGACGCTGACGGCCGCGATGCTGACGCCTGGCATGGCTTGGGTCTTTGCGCCGAGGCCAGGAACGACGAGGCAGGGAAGCGCCAGGCTTGGCTGCGCGTCATCGCGCTTGACGCCGAGGCGCCGATGGCGGCGCCGCTCCTGTCGGAAGCGCAGGTGGCCGAGGTGGCCGATGCAGCCATAGGCGAGTTGCCGCAACGGGCGCGCGAGCTCATCGCGCATGTGCCCATCTTGATTGTCGATCTTCCCGCGCGCGAGGAGGTCGACAAGGGGCTTGACCCGCGGTTGCTCGGCATGTTTGCGGGCTCGCCCTATTCGGACGCATCCGTGATGGGGGGCCAACCCGAACTCACGCAGATTCTCCTGTTCCGCAAGAACCTGGAACGCGCCGTACACAGCGCGGAGGAATTGGGCGAACAGATCCGCATTACCCTCCTGCACGAGACCGGGCATTTCTTCGGCATGTCAGAGGAAGACCTCGCCGAGGTAGGGCTGGATTAGGTCCCGGAAATACGCTACAGCGTGAACAGATCGGGCCGGCTGGCGGCCTTGTCGATGGCGTCCCCCAGCTCCTTCTTGGTGGCAGCGAGACGTTGGAGGATGATCCGGATGCTGTTGTAGCGCTGCTTGTACTGCTCCATGCGGACCTGATCCGGCGAGCCGTTCATGACCGCATCGAACAGCGGCGTCTTCTCGATGGGCACCAACTTGTCGCCTTCAGGCTTGGGGCCGACCTTGCGCGGGGTCCAGTTGGCTCCGGTGTTGGAACGAATCATGAAACTTTCGATGTCCGCGGCGGGGCAGTTTTCGGCGCCTCCCTTGCACACCGGCTTGCCCACCTCGACCAGGGTGGCTATGGCCAGCTTACCGCGCGAATCGAACACCACGCCGTAGTTCACCTGCTTGCCGGACTCGTCGCTGCCTTTGGCAGCCTGCTTGGCAGCGAAGGCTTCCAGAACGCTCTTGTCGGCCTTGGTCCGCTTTATGTGGCGCTCGACCTCGCCAAACAAGGCGATGGTGTCGTAGTAGTAGTTCATCAGGCGATCGATGGCCAGATCCTCAAGCAGGTAGTAGTTGACCTTGAAGATGCGCGAGGTATCGGGGCGCGGGTCCAGCTTCACCTTCTCCAGGTCCAAGACCAGCTGGTAGTCGTAGGAGAGGGGCTCTTGCTTGTCCTTCGCCAGCCGCTGAGAACTGAAGTTCACTGCGTTCGTGATCTCGGTGATGGTCTTCTGCATGTCGTCCAGTTCGGTCTTCACCCGCTTGGCACCGAAGTTGGCCTGGTTGAACATGCGGCGGCCGACGGCAGACGCGCCAAAGCCGAAGCCGACCGCGCCGGCGACGAGCACGGCGATGATCAGGATGACCAGCGCGGCTATGCTGGCCGTCCGTCGCACGCTGACGGCCGGCCTGCCGTCGTCGATCGACTGCAGGTCAAAGTGCTTGCCCTCCGGTGGTCGCATCGCAGCGAAGGGATCGTCGAACCTGGGCGCGGCAGCAGGAGCTGCGGCCGGAGACGGCGGCTCGAGAGGCGCCGGCCGCACGAAAGGCGCCGGCGGTGGTGGCGGTGGCGCCAGAGGGCTGGGAATGGCGCTCGGGCCGGGGGCCGGCGGAACGCCGGCCCGAGGGGGCGCGACGGCAGGGCCCCTTGCGAGGCCGAGGCGGGCTTTGAGGTCTGCGATGTCCTTACCGGGACCGGGCTTCTTCGGTTGGTCCAAGGCGTATCTCCGTGAGTGGTGACTTTTTTGTTGCCTCCCGGGTACTCCCGCGGGGATGGCTCAAGATATGAGCGAGGTTAGGCGGGACCTGTCAAGTACAGACTGACTGGGGCGGAATCACGCCCCGGCGAGGTCGAAGGTTGCAGATCCGTGGTCTTAGCACCACTACCACCAAAGCCACAGGAATTGAAAGTGGGTAGCGCGCGAGAATTGCGACAACGTCGTGGCGGGCGGGTCGGGGCCGCGTTGCTGCAACGAAGGCTGGACGTCAGTCGTGGCGACCAGCGACAAAGCGGCCGATCTGCTCCGCCGAAGCCGAAGGCATGCGTGTAAAGCGAATTCCCACCGGCCCGCGTGAGCCCGATGCGAACACAGCCTCGCCCGACGCGGAGACGATCTCCTCGCTGCCCGGAAGCTGAAACTGCAGGCCCATGAATCGCGCAGTCCCCGCGGGCTCGCTGAGCGGCACGACGCGGATCCCGGTTCGGCTGATGTTTGTGGCCCGGCAGAGGTATGGATAGCCGTTCAAGAATCGATTGATGAGAAGGTCCACCTTTCGGCGCCGTTCACCTCGACGGTCGCCGCTGCCAGTCCTCGATTGAGACGCGGGCGAGTACGATTGGGTACGCATAGTTCCTACATGTAGGTCAACGGGTGTCACTTGTCAATTTTTCGCGCGCCGACCGTCGAGAGGCTGGCACAGCCCGTGAGGGCTCAGGAATGGCTAGCAGCGGCATCCAGCCGGCGTCCATCAGCAGAACTGGGCTTGCCACCGCGACCCCAGGCGGCTATCGCCGTCCCCCATCTTGACTGCCCGCGTGCCAGGTGCTGATAATCCCCCGGCGCTCGTTGTGTGCGTTGCTGTGTCCTGACGAAGCGCGCCTCATCACTTCACCCCAACCAGCCCGAGGAACCACATGTATCGC
>PMCR01000081.1 GCA_003155465.1 Myxococcales bacterium
AACGTCACCAAGACCAAGTTCGGCATCGAGGCAACCTACAGTCTGCTTTCCTGGGTGGCGGCTTCGATGCGCTTCGATCGCGTGGACCCCAACCTGGCCGACGCGCGCTACAGCTTCTCAGTGCTTTCGCCGCGCCTCATCTTTCACACGGGCTGGCAATCGACGGATCAGGTTGTCTTGCAGTATTCACACTGGTTCAACGGTCCGTGGACGACTGTACGGGTGGGCCAGCCAGCGCTCGAAGACGTCTCGGTGGTTCCGGACGGCGACATGGTGTCCCTGTCCGCGCGGATGTGGTGGTAAGAGCCGTGACGAGGCAGAAGACATATCGGGTCGAGCTGCAGCGCGGGCTGCTGGCCGGGTTTTGCGCCCTGGCGGCTTGCATACCCGATGCGGGCTATCAGGCGCCATCAAAGGGCTTCTGTGTAAAACCGGCGGCGACGTGTACGCCCGATCCAGGGCCGCAGCCTCTGAGCTGTGCCGCAGTCCAGGCTGCCGAGGCTGGCCTCGAGTTCTTTCCCTACCCGATTGCAGACTTTGAGCAGACAAGCACTGCCACGGTCATCGACGTCAATCAGAATGTCGTTCCCCAAGACGTCGTCGGTGGATACGTGTACTCGTACACTGACGCGACTGCCCAGGTGTACGCCAACCGGGACGGGATCCAGGCGGCAGTCGGCTGGGAACCAATCGCGACGATTGCCAATCTATGCGATCCGAATATGCCGGATCAGCCCAATCACGTGTTGCATATGTCGGGCGGGCCCTATCTCGGTTGGGGCGGCGGGATCGGAGTTCCCATGTCATACGTCAACCAGATCGAGAAAGCGTGTCCTCCGGATGAGATAGCACACCCTCGCGACTACTGTCCGACGGTCGGTGAGGAGAATGCCAATCTTGGAACCACTTATGCGATTCTTGGAACCACTCTCAACATGAGTCAATGGGATGGTGTCGCGGTTTGGGCCAGGCGCGCGCCTGACAGCCAACCGCTGTTGCGCGTGCTGGTGGGCAACAAGTACGTTGACGAGGACGTGAACTACGAGCAGCAGCGCAACGGGGTTCCACCCTCAATGCGTTACTGTGAGCGGTCCCGTGAGTGTGGCTGCACCAACGGTAGGCCCTGCAACAAGTGGGAGAAAGGAAATGGGGGCGACGGGGAATACTACTGTTGGGATCCGGCGCTGGAGCTACAACCCCAGACCACTTCTGGCAGCGCCATCCAGGCCACCAACAAGTGCTACACGAGCCGCTGCGATGACGTCTATCCCGCCTACCCAGGGGACGGAAAGGATCCGCAGTTCTATGGGCGGCCTTGCACGCCGTATGGCTTTCGCAGCGGGGCACAGGGCAGCTACTGCTGGGATCCCGATTCCAACAATCACTATAGCATCAGCGATGGCACGCGCAATCCAACCATAAACAACGTGGTAGACGGTCCGCCCGATCCAAACGCCATCCCCGATTCACCCCCGGCCGAGTCGGACCAGGGGTGTGGGGACTACTGGACGTTTCCGCTGCACCTCACGACCGAATGGCGGCTCTACCTAGTGCCCTTCACTGAGATGTTGCAGCAGGGATGGGCGAAGCGTTGGCAATTCTTCGACACCTCATCGGTGTCGGTGGTGCGCCTGACCTGGGACGCTGGCTGGATTGACTACTGGATTGACAACCTTCGATTCTATCGAGTGCGGCGCAATGGCGCGCCGGATGCCGCCGCAAGCGCTAGCCAATGAAAGGAGTTCACTCATGGAGAAGACAGCTGTGAAAGTGCAACGGTATCTCATCATGTCGAGCATGTTGGCCTTGGCCGCTCTTGCGGCAGGCTGTAGCAGCTCTTCGGGCACCCGGCCAGGCACTGCTGGCACTCCGGCGGGCGGCACGTCTGCGGCCGGGGGCACGATCGAGACCGGAGGAACGACTGTGAGCGGCGGCACGACCACCCCGACGGGCGGAACCACGACCGCAGCAGGAACTACTACCGCAGGAGGGACCACAGCCGCTGCCGGGACGAGCGGGACTTCGACTGGCCCCTCGTGCACACCAGCGTTTTCGCCTGCCACGGCGCTGATTACGGATTTCTCGTCCGGTCCAGCCGGATGGCACCCAGGCCTCTACGGTGGCAAGTGGGGAACGCTTGGCGTCTTGACGGGCAGCCTCTTCGCCTTCGCGGGTACCGCCAGCACGTTCGATGCGAACGACCCCCAAGGTCGGAAGACGATGGACGTGACAGTCGACACGACGAACCAGGACCTGGTTCTGGCTGGCGATGTGGTCGCCAGCGACTATGCCGGTGGTGGCCTGTCGTTCGACCAATGCGTGAACACGACGGTCTACACAGGTGTGCAGTTCACCTTGGGTGGATCCACTGCAGGCTGTGACCTCTATTTTTACGCCCAGACCTTCGACGAGAAAGGGTCAGGTCCGGGGCAAGTGGGCGGATGCGTTTCCTCGTCGACGATGAGCTGCTACGTCTTCCCGGGAGTGAAACTGACTAGCACCACCGGTCCAGTCACCGTCCACTTCTCGGATCTGAAAGGCGGCCAGCTGACCACTGCGACGTCCATCGCCAACGAGATCGTGGGGCTGCAATGGCAGTTCAACTCTCCCGCGCCGGTGGGCGATGGAGGCCAGTCGGGTTGTAGCAAGATCGCGCTGACCATTGCCAACGTCTCGTTCGTAACCAACTGAGACTTCGCCAACCAGCCCTTCTCGGTAGGGGCGGCCGCAGGTCGCCCCTACGGCCGGCAGACGAACAGCGT
>PMCR01000493.1 GCA_003155465.1 Myxococcales bacterium
AGCCTGGTTAGCGCACCTGACTGGGGGTCAGGGGGTCGCTGGTTCAAATCCAGTCGCCCCGACAAATACCGTGTCGTCAAAGCCATTCATTCTCCTTAGCAATGACGATGGCGTGATGGCGCCGGGGATTTCTGCGCTCGCGGACGCGCTGGCGGACCTGGCTGACGTGATGCTGGCGGCGCCCGACCGCGAGCGCAGCGCGGCCTCGCATTCCATCAGCCTGGATCGCCCGCTACGCGTGGATCAGATTCGATCCAACGTGTACGCCATCGACGGGACTCCCGTGGATTGCGTGTACCTGGCGCTCCTGCACTTGGTGCCGCGCAGGCCGGACCTGTGCGTGTCAGGGATCAACAACGGCTTCAACCTGGGCACGGACGTCTTCTATTCCGGAACCGTCGGGGCGGCACTGGAGGCAACCCTGCGTCGGGTCCCGGCCATCGCCCTTTCGGTCGAGCGGCGCTGGCCGCAGGATTTCGCGCCCGCGGCAGATTTTGCACGGAGACTGGTGCGAGAGGTGTTGGTCCAGGGGCCGGATGCCATCGAACCAGGCACGCTGCTGAACGTGAACCTTCCTGCCGGCCCAGTGCGCGGCTACGCCCTGACCTCCATGGGGCAGCGGCTGTATCGCGATCAAGTTGACGTGCGCGAGGATCTGCGCGGCCGAGCCTACTACTGGATCGGCGGGCCCGAGGAAAAAGGCGAGGACCTTCCCGGCTCGGATAGTGCGGCCGTGCGTTCTGGCCTGGCGTCGATCACGCCGCTCAGTCTGGGTCTCACCCACGGTCCGGCCTTGCAACGAATGGCCGCCTGGAACCTCGGCCCGTTCGCAGAAGGCGCAACGGTTCACGCCGGAAAATAGCGCCGTGAGTGCAGGACGCCGATCCGGCGATACGCCAGGTCCATCGGGGCCGCCGGATCCGTTGCTCGGCCAGCGCGCCGCTATGGTCGCGGAGCAGTTGATCCGCCGGGGTATCACCGACGCGCGCGTGCTGGAGGCCATGAACCTGGCTGCACGCCATCTCTTCGTCGAGAGAGAACAGGTGGACTATGCCTACGACGATCGCCCTTTGCCCATCGGCTTTGGCCAGACCATCTCGCAGCCATACATGGTGGCACGCGCGACCGAGCTGGCGGCGCCGCAGGAAGGGGACATCGCACTCGAGATCGGGGTCGGGTCAGGCTATCAGACGGCGGTGCTAGCTCTGCTTTGCGCGCGGGTCTTCGCCGTGGACATCGTTCCCGAGTTGGTGGACAGGGCTCGGCTGCACCTGGCCGATGCGGGCTGCCAGAATGTCAGCTTGGCTGCGTTTGACGGCAGTTGCGGGTGGCCCGAGCACGCGCCCTACGACGTCATCATCGTTTCGGCCGCGACCCCGCAGGTTCCCGTGTTGCTCCTTCACGAATTGCGCGACGGGGGCCGGCTGGTGGCGCCGGTGGGCGGATTCGATCAGCAGGTCTTGACCCGCGTCCAGCGCCGGGGCGACGGCTTCGAAACCCTGCAGGATGTCCCTTGCCGCTACGTAAACCTCATCGGACGCTACGGGGTGGGCCGTGACAATCCGCGAGCGTAGCCTCTGTCGGCCGCGCGCCTTGGTCGCTGCGTACGCCCTGCTCTGCGCCTGCGCCACCACATCACCCCCGTTGCACGACGACAATCCGCCGGGAACCTGGCACGTGGTCAAGCCGGGCGAGACTCCGGCCCAGATCGCCCAGGACGCGGGAATTCCGTTGGAGGATCTGCTCGAGATCAATGGATGGCGACGGGGCCAGCCGCTCAAACCCGGTCATCTGATCTTCATTCTGAGCGGCACAGCGCAAGCAAGCGCGGTCCCGGCCGATGTGACGGCATCCCTGCCTGCCCAGCCGACGGTGGCGGGCGAGGTGATCAGCAAGGCGCCTCTGCGTTGGCCACTGGCCAGGCCTGTTCTCACGTCGCTCTTTGGCAAGCGGTGGGGCCGTGACCACGAAGGCATCGACATGAAGGCGCCCACGGGAACGCCGGTGCTGGCCGCGTCCGACGGCGAGGTCATCTACGCGGGTGACCGGGTGCGGGGCTATGGGAACATGGTCGTGCTTCAACACGCGGGCGATCTGCTGACCGTGTACGCCCACAACTCGCTCCTTCTGGTACACGTGGGTGACCGTGTCAGCACTGGCCAGGAGATCTCCCGCGTGGGCGACACCGGCCACTCCACCGGCCCGCACCTGCACTTTGAGGTGCGCCGCAGGCAAGAGCCACAAGATCCACTGCAATTCCTGCCGCCCCTGAAGTAAAACAGGCGCATGCCAACCGCAACCGACAAGTTCACAGGTGATCTTCGTTCACTGATTCGCGACGTCCCGGATTTCCCCAAGAAAGGGATCCTCTTTCGTGACGTGACGCCGCTGCTTCAGCATGGCCCAGCCTTTCGTCGCTGCGTGGAGCAACTTTGCCAAGTGATCGCGAAGGCGCGGCCGGCCGTGATCGCCGGCATCGAGTCCCGCGGATTCATCTTTGGCGCTGCCGCGGCCACCATGCTGGGTGTCGGCTTCGTGCCCATGCGCAAGCCCGGCAAGCTGCCCTGGAAGACGCGCCAGCAGCGCTACCAACTTGAGTACGGCAGCGACGGCATCGATATCCACGAAGACGCTGTGGCTGCGGGCACGCGCGTGGTCTTGGTCGACGATCTCCTCGCCACCGGCGGCACGGCGGCTGCGGCCTGCCGCTTGCTGAAAGACCTGGGCGCAGATGTCGTTCTGGCGGCTTTTGTCATCGAGCTCGGTGGCCTCAACGGCCGGGCGCAGCTTTCAAGCTTGCCCGTCGAGGCCTTGATCGTCTATCCCTAGGCAACCAAGGGTGCGGGTTCAACTCGACGGCCGCCCCTCGCTCAGAACACAGAGGTGAGAGGGGAGGGCGCAGAAGGGGCCGTCAGGGCCCGACCAGTGAGCCTTCGTGGGTTTGAATGATGAAGGTGACTGGGCCGTCGTTGACCAACTCCACATCCATGTCGGCGGCGAAGCGGCCAAAGGAAACCGGGATGCCTAGGGCGGCGATGCGGTCGGCGACGCGTTGGTAGAGGGCTTGCGCCAAGGCCGGATCCTCGGCGCGGTCGAAGCTGGGCCGATTGCCCTTGCGGATGGAACCCGCCAGGGTGAACTGGCTGACCACCAGGCAAGCCCCGTCCGCGTCTTTGAGGCTGAGATCCATGGGTGTGCGGCCGGGAAAGATCCGCATGGCGACCAGCTTTCGCGCCAGCACGTCAGCATCGGCCTCGGTGTCGCCTCGTTCCACACCGACAAGCAGGAGCACGCCCTTGTCGATTCGCCCCACGACCTCGGCATCGACCCGAACTTCGGCGCGGGAGACTCTCTGGGCGATGGCAATCATGGTGGTGACCCCGGCCTGATTCGAACAGGCGACCTACGGTTTAGGAAACCGTCGCTCTATCCACCTGAGCTACGGGGCCATGTGAGTGGAAGGGAAGATATGCCGCGTGGCTGGATACCAAGTCAAGGGCCGCTGGCGTCCTGCGGGCAGGACCGTGCGTTTCTGCAGACTTTGCTGACGCTGGTGAACCGATTCGGGGACCAGCAGGCCACGCACGGAACGGTCCTCGTCCAGCTTGGGTCAGTGGATCCCGACAGCGCGGCCAACCAGACGCCAGTAGCCCAAGGCTTCGACGCTAGCATCGCAGAGCTTCGGAAACGACTCCAGTCCTTTCCATGATTGCCTCGCGCACCCGATCGTGGCGATCGATGGTGGCCGTAGTCGTGGTCGTGTGACGGTGATCACTCCGGCCACGACCTTCCGCGGCTATCGACAGCGGGTCATTCCGCCCGCAACCGGGATGGTCAGATTGAGGCGGTCTTAGGGTACACTCCGTTCAGTGTTTCGGGTGAAGCCTCCACATCTCCCGCGTACGCTCCTCTGCCGCCTGCGGCCTTGGGCCTTGCTCGCCGTGGCAGCGGCGGCGATGGTGTTCACCCTTCTCTTTCTGAACCGGCAGCAGCCCCTGTCGAAGTGGCTGTTCTGGCGTTTCGGCGTCATCTATTGCTGCGTGCTCTTTTTCGGCGCAGCCGCTTTCAGCGCGGGTCACGCTGCCCTGGGGCCGCTGGTCAGAAGCCGGCCGTTGCCCCTGCGCGAACGCCTCTTCTTGGATGTGGCGGCGGGCGTGTTGATTTTCGCCCTCGCCGTCTTCCTGGTTGGCCTTTGCGGCGGTCTGGGCCAAGCCTCCTTCTGGGCCATTCCCGCTGTGCTGCTGGCCCTCGGCGCGCCTCGCTGCCTGCGCGATGCGCGCCGAATCGTGCCCCATCTTGCGCGGCACTGGGCGCGACCGCGGCTGACCGCGCGGCTGCTACCCGCGCTGGCGACAGGATTCGGTGCGGTCGGGTTGCTCCTGGTCTACCTGCCCATTCTGATTTCGGAGAACGTGGCCTTCGACTCGCGCTGGTATCACATGGGCATTGCCGAACGCTACGTGGCGGCCGGCAGGATTGGCGCCTTTCCGGAAGGTTGGTTTCTCGGCACGCATCCCCACCTGGCCTCTTGGCTGTACACCTGGGCCTTCAGCCTGCCAGGATTCGATCTGCACGCGCGCATGGCCCTGTCCGCGCATCTCGAGTTCTTTCTGTTTCTGGTCACCCTGGCGGGCATCCCCCTGATGGTCGAGCGCCTGCTGCCCGGCCGCCGTGTGCGCGGCGCCTGGGCTGCGATCTTCCTGTTCCCCGGCCTCTTCCTCTACGATTCCAACCTCAGCGTGGCTGCGGATCACGTGCTCGCCATGTGGGCCATCCCGATAGCGCTTGCCGCCCATCGCTTCGTGGTCGCGTGGACGCCAGGCCGTGGCGTCCTGCTGGGCGCCATGCTGGCCGGCGCGGCCCTGACCAAGTCGCAGGCCGTCTACCTGCTGGTCCCCACCGCGCTGTTTGTGGCCGGCGCTGCGCTGCTTGCGCTGGTGCGCCGAACCCACCGGCCTCTATACCTGGCCAAGGTTCTATTCCTGCCCACCCTGGGGGCCTTTGCAGTCCTGTCCGCGGCCCACTGGCTGGCCAACCTGATCTGGTACCACAATCCGATCTATCCCTTCCTGGGCAATTTCTTCCCGTCCCGGCCCTGGCGGCCTGGATGTACCGGGTATTCGCACGACGCGGGGTGGGCGCCCGAGGGAACGCTGTGGGAACGCATCCGCGAGACCTTGCTGGCGCCGTTCACCTTCGCGTTCAAGCCGCACGACTGGCCCATGTTTCACCGTGACCTGCCGGTCTTCGGTTTCCTTTTCACACTAAGCCTTGTCTTGCTGCCCTTCTTTCCGCGCGCCCGGCGGACGATGCTGCTGGTGCTGGCAATCTTCTTGGGCATCGTCATCTGGTTCTGGACCTTCCACCAGGATCGCTATCTGCAGATTCTGCTGCCCTGGATGGTGGCGGCCACGGTCGCGGCGTTTGCCCTGGCTTGGCGAAGCGGATGGCCTGCGCGCATCGGCGTGGTGGCGCTGGTGGCCATGCAACTGATTGCGGGGGGCGATGTCCCATTTCTTCCAACCCACTCGATGGCCGGCCAAGTGCCCAGCAAGATGGCCATCGACCTGCTGTCCACCACGTTTCGCCACGAGGAGAGTCGACGTTTCGACCCCCACACCGGCATGGACGAGGTCCCGGCAGCCCTGCCCAAGAACGCCGTGGTGCTGTTGCACGAAGAGTACGTGCAGCTAGGCATCGGCCGGCCCGTGGTGTCGGACAATCCACGCTGGCAGGGCGGGCTGGATTTCGGCCAACTGGGGGGACCGGCCCAGGTGTGGGAGCGACTGCATTCCTACGGGGTCACCCATGTTCTGGCGCGACCCGATCTTTGTCGCAACGGTGAGTTGTCCCTGGCCAGCGAGCTGGTCTTGCACCATTTTCTGCAACACTGGGGACGCGATCGGCGTCGAGTGGCCTGGCTGAACATGTGGACCATGCCCGAACGGGCTCCGCTGGCGCGTTCCTCAGGCAAGGTTGTCTACGCGGGTTGTGGAAAGCGCGCGCTGGTCACGTTGGACGCGATTTCTAGGACCTACGAGGAGGATCGAAAGGTCTCGCGTGATACGGCGCGAACGCTGCAGCCTGCTGGTGAGGCTCTGTTCCAAGAGGCGGAGACCGCGGTTGTCGACCAACGTTGCCCGGTGCCGATCCCCGAGATCGTGGCCTCGCAGTGGGAGCGTGTCACGCGTTGGCGAGACGTTGATCTCTGGATTCGCAAGACAGGCGAGGCCGATCGCCCCGCCCAAGGCTCGAGGTCCCCATAGAACATGACCATTTCACACAAGACCATCGTCGTGGTGCCCTGTTACAACGAAGCCGCGCGCTTGCCCACCGACGAATTCGAAAAAGCGCTGAGGGAGAACGCAAACCTGGAATTCGTCTTCGTTGACGATGGCAGCAGCGATGACACGTCCGGCGTGATCCAACGCTTGCGCCAGGCCGCCGGCGAGCGGGCTCACCTTCTGGCCTTGCCGAAAAACTCCGGAAAGGCGGAAGCGGTACGCCAGGGCGTGCTGCATGCCTTCTCGCTAGGCCCCGAGTACCTAGGCTACTGGGATGCGGATCTGTCCACTCCTCTTCGCGCAATCGGGGACTTCGCTCGTGTGCTCGACGAGCGAAACGTCTCACTCGTGATGGGGGCACGCGTCCAATTGCTGGGACGCAAGATCGAACGCAATCCGGTTCGTCACTACATCGGCCGCGCGTTCGCGTCGCTGGCCAGCATCGCCCTTGCCCTTCCCGTTTACGACACGCAATGTGGCGCGAAGCTCTTTCGCGCCACGCCGGTGGTTCGCGAAGTCTTCGCGCAGCCGTTCAGCTTGGGCTGGACCTTCGACGTCGAGCTTCTGGGGCGCATGCAAGAGCAGTTCGCCAAGGTCGGGGTGACTGATCTTCTGCGGGAATGCGTGGAGTATCCCCTGGAGGAATGGGTCGACATCCCTGGGTCCAAGCTGAAACCCAAGCATTTTCTCGGAATCTTGGTCGAGCTGGGTCAGATCTTTCTGCGCAGGAAAAGGGGGCGGCACTGACGGGAGGCGCTCCGATCGTGCCGAGAACGCATCGCGGACGCGCGGATGCCTCTTTGGCGCCGCACAAGCGCCGGAACCAGCGCAATTCCGAGTTGCGCGCGCGTGGGAACAAGACGCGGTACACTGGTGACGCATGATGAGCATTTCTACCGACAGGCTGCGGCGAGGATCGGAAACTCGACTTGAGACGCGAGCAGGGGCGGGGTTGGCGCTGGCCATCTTGCTGGTGGCAACCGCTGGGCCGGCCTGGGCGGAGGACGCCAAACAGGAGGCGAAGGCGCGCTACACCACCGCCGAGAGCCACTACAACCTGAACGAGTTCCAGGAGGCTTTGCAGGACTACAAGGAGGCCTACCGCCTGTTTCCCGATCCGGTCTTCCTGTTCAACGTCGCCCAGTGCGAGCGGCAGCTCGGCAACCCAGAGGAGGCGATCAGGTTCTACCGCAGCTACCTGCGCAACAAGCCGAAAGCGCCCAATCGCCAGGAGGTCGTGCGGCGGATCGATGAAATGCAGACGGCGATCGATGCCAAGAAATCTGCCCCTGACAAGCCACCCGCTGGTCCGGCGCCGTCAGCCGCTGGGAGCCAACCCCAGTTGCCCGCGCCCGTGCTGTCTACACCGCCGACGGTCGCACCGACTGCGCCTGCCCCCACACCAGCGGCTGCGCCAGCCGCGCCCGCGCCAGCCGCGGCAGCCCCGGCGCCGACAGTCGCGCCCGCGACCAGCGGCGAAATACAGGCGGGCGCCAGCAATCCGCGCACCGACCTTGTCGCCCAGACCTCATCTCCAGCCCCGGCGGCCGCGCCGGCGTTCTACCAGCGTTGGTGGTTCTGGACCGCCGCAGCGGTCGTGGTGGCCGGAGTCGGGGTCGGCGTGTACGCCGCCACGGCACACGGTGCAACCGGAGCGCCCCGCTCCCAATTGGGCACACAGCCTGTGTTCTAGGTCCCCAGGGCGATGTTGTTCCTTTCTTCAAGGCCTCCCATGCACAAGCTTCGACTTTTCTGTAGCCTGGTTCCGCTGGTCGGCTCCGTCGTCGCTGCGGGGTGCAGTCGATCGTCGGGAACCTATGTGGTGCTCGATTTCGATGGAACCGTCTCCAAGCAAGCTCCCATTCGCAGCGTCGAACTTGACCTGGACCTGGGCATGGGCACCAGCGCGGCCCACCCCGTTTTCACCGCACCTGATGGCGGGGACATCACACTTTCCGCAAATTCCGCTACCTTGAAGATCCAACATGGCTCTGGGCATCTCGATGTGGTGGCAAGGGCCAAGTCGGCTGAGGACAAGATTCTGGGTACCGGGACTGGCTCGGGCGAAGTGGAGGCGGGCAAGACCACACACATCACGGTGACCTTCACCGGCAGCGGGGGCGAGGTCGGGTTGGACGGCGGCACCGGGGCAGAGGCCGGCAGCGATGGTCGAACGGACGCATCAGGTGACGTGGAAGCGGACTCGCCGGCCGACCGAGCCGGGCCGGACGGGAACGGCGGTGTTGACATCGTCACGCGTGAGATGGGCGGCAACGACGGCGCGGGCGGCGCCAGCCCCGTCGACGGGGCGGCGGGCACCGGTGGGGCAGGGGGAACCGGCGGAACGGCAGGTCCAGGCGGGGCAGGGGGTGGGGCGCAAGATGCCGGTCCCGATGTGCCCAGCTTGGTCACGGACGGCGGGTCTGGACTTGTGACCATCATCAGTGAGCCCTCCTTGGTAGATTTCGGCTACGTGTCCGTCGGCACAACGAGCGCGCCGCTGCCGACCAAGATCCGAAACGTCGGCAGCGCACCGACGCCGTCACTGGTGGTGAAGCTGTCCCAGACACCCTCACCGTTTTCGATAGAGATCGACGCGTGTTCCAGAAAGGTCCTGGCGCCGCAAGACACCTGTACCATCTCCATGGTCTTTTCCCCCACCACGCTGGACCTCGTATCGAATTCGCTTTCCGTGACTGCGGGAACCGTCACTGGCACGGATATCAGGCTAAGCGGCACGGGTGTTGCCAAACCCACGCCCATGCTGAGCCTGCAGCCACCCCAGGGAACGTTTGGCGTGGTCGATGTTGGCAACAGTGGCAGCGTAACCTTCACCGTGACCAACACAGGCAGTTCGTCTGCATCTGCGCTGCGTGTTGGTTACACGGGTGGGCCGGCGTTCCAACTCACGAGCGACCAGTGCAGCAATCAGGGGCTGGCAATTGGTGCTTCGTGCACCTTTGCGGTGACCTTCATGCCCACAGCCGCCGGTCCAGCCAATGGAAATGTCACGGTGCAATCCCTCGACCTGGGAACGCCAGTCACCGCGACCTTGACCGGAACGGGCCGCGCCCCCGGCACGGTCCACAAGGTTGGGCGAAACGCCTTTGGGTTGGCCGGCCACTCTGGAAGTTTGATCTCGCCCGACAACGTCCTCTCCTGCTATGCCACCTCTTGCCCGCCTGTCGCCTATCCGGACGGATCCCAAATCGCGTTGTCAGCGGTTCCCGACGTTGGCTTCAGCTTCATTGGCTGGACCGACGGGCCCTGCCATAACACTTCACCCGACTGCAAGTTCACTCTCACCAACGACGTGATCGTGTCAGCCACCTTCGGGCCACGGGCCTACATGTTCGTCACATCGACCACGGTGGTCCCTGGCAACTTGGGCGGCCTGGCCGGCGCGGACGAAGAATGCAAGAAGCACGCGACCGTGGCCGGCCTGCCGGGTACCTACCGGGCCTGGCTTTCGAGCAGCGAGGGTCCTGCCAGCTCCAGGGTCGGCAACGGAGGCTGGGTGCGGGTGGACGGCCGGCCCTTTGCGCGCAACATCGCGACCCTCGGGGGTTCCACCAACCAGGTTGTGTACTACCCGCCGCGGATCGATGAGCTCGGCGACGACCTGGGGCCCGGTCACCTCATGGTCGCGACAGGTGGCAACATCCTCCCGGGGGAGGTCGTTGGCGCCTGCTCCGACTACACGGACCCCAGCGGAACACTCAATGCAGGCGACGTCATTGCGGGCAGTGGCACCTGGGCCTTCAGCCAAGTCATGACGAACGGCTGTTCCGCCGCCGTTCGGTTGTACTGTTTCCGCAGCGACCTGACGGGCGACATCACACCCTTGCCGCTGCCCGGGCGCCACGTTTTCGTCACCGCCTCAGCATGGTCGCCCTACGTCGGCATCGCCAAAGCGGACGGCTTCTGCAAAGCAGAGGCCTCCGCGGCCGGTCTTCCCAGCGCGAATACCTTCATTGCATTGCTGGCCACCAGCACCGCGTCGGCGGCCTCGCGCTTGACGCCCGGCGGCATACCCTGGAAACGGGTTGACGACGTCTTCGTCTTCAACGGCCCAAGTGATCTTGCGGGGAACAGGCTGTTGGCACCCATCGACTTGGTGGCCGACGGCGGCCTGTATTCCGGCTTCAGCTTCTGGTCAGGAGCCGCCAGTCCCAACTCGGTAGGAACGCTTGCTGGCTCGTGCCAAGACTGGAGCACGTCGAGCGCCGGAGCCCTGGGCCTGCACGGCGACGCGAACTTCTCAGGTGGACCTGATTGGTTTGGCAACGACTCGGCGACCGACAACACCTGCGGCAGAATCGACGTGCACCTACTCTGCGCCGAGCCTTGAGCTAGTTACCGGTCCCGTCCCACGCGGTTTCTGCGACGGCGCAGGATTGCAGTTCCGGCAAGGGCAACCAACAGAACCAATCCTGCTCCGCGGTCGTGGTGGTTCGCACTGCCCATGCTGCACGAACTGCCAGAGGCGGAAGGCTGCGCTTCCGCGCTTCCCGCGTCGACCTGCCCACTGGCTCCGCCGTTGCCGGCCGCGCCTGCGGCCCCGGCCGTACCGACGGAACTGTCGCTTTCGGTGGTTCCTGCCGCACCCGTGGTTCCGCCCGCGCCCGTGGTTCCGCCCGCGCCCGTGGTTCCGCCCGCGCCCGTGCTTCCGCCCGCGCCCGTGCTTCCGCCCGCGCCCGTGGTTCCGCCCGCGCTGGTGCTTCCGCCCGCGCTGGTGCTTCCGCCGGGGGTCGGATTTCCGCCAGTGCGCGGGGCTCCGCCTGCACCGGTGCTGCCACCCGTTCTGGTGGTTCCGCCCGCCCCAGTGGCCCCGCCAGTACCGGTGGTTCCGCCCGTGCCGGGGCTGCCACCCGCGCCGCCATCGGGCGGGCTCTGCCCGTCTTGCGGAAAGACAGTAGGGGTTGGCTTGGCCGTCGGATTCACGTCAGTGACAATCAGGTTGTCGAACAACGCCGTTGTCTTCGCGGCCGTGCCGAGCCCAACGTTGCCTTTGGAGTACTTGCTATTCGTTACGGCAAACACCTGTGTACCGTCGATTGCGCCCTTGATTGAGGAGCCCTGGAAGACCAGCTTGAGATTGTGCCAACTGCCTGCGGCTAAAGTGGCCTGCCCGCTCGTAATCGCCCCCACGGTGGGCGCTGCATAGAACCCCCAAGCCCCGGACTGACTCAGCGTCATGTAATAGCCGTTGGGGTTGGTGCCGTAGCCGCTTCCCGTCGACCCGATTCGCCCCATGACCGACGCCCAACCCGAAGAAGTCTCCACGGAGACGTCAGCGCTGACTTCATAGTCCGTCCAGCCCGTGTTGCCCACTATGGTGTACGGATTCGTCTCCGGGGCCCAGCTCTGTGCCGGCTGACTGACCACCTGTCGCAGGCAGCTTCCGTTTCCATCCGTACGCTTGAACAGCTCGAACCCGCCCGCGATGTCGTTGTGGTAGTAGGGCCGATAGCCGACCGACGTGAAATCACCATAGTGATCGTACGTTTCGTAGTAGGGCTTCGGGAAGTCAGCTGCCGCCGGTGGCATGGCCGCGCCCTTCTGCTGCCCAGTCGTGGTGCTGATTGAATAGATGGAGTTCGCGTCGAGCGCGATGGTGAACGAGCCGTTTGCCGGGGTGACGTCGGGCTGTTTCTGGAACTGGGCAGTCGCATTGCTGCGCCAAACGGACACGGTGCCGGAGGAAAGGCCACCCGTGACGTTGAAGGTGATGTTTTGGGTGGCCTTCGCGCCCGAAGTTTGCGCGATGACGCTGTAGTCTCCGCCGCTGGGCGCCACCATGGTCACGTAGTTTCCGCCGCCCGAAAAGTTGCCGGACGCGGCGTCCAGGTACTTCCAGCCGACCTTG
>PMCR01000181.1 GCA_003155465.1 Myxococcales bacterium
CCGATAGTCGAGACTCTCCTCAGTCGCACTAGGGTCGCACTGATCTCCAACACCAACGAGACGCAGTGGCATTTCCTGCGGCCGCAGCTTCCCCTGCTCGAGCGCTTCAGCGATCGGGTGCTGTCCTACGAACTCGGCCTGGCCAAACCGGATCCGGAAATCTTCCGCGCGGCTCTTCGCCGCGTGGGCAACCCGCCACCCGAGAGCTGCGCCTTTTTCGACGACATGCTCCCCTTCGTCCAAGTCGCCCGCACGCTCGGCATCCAGGCGGAGGTATTCACCGACGCCGCGAATTTCCGGGTGCAGCTTGCGCGGCTGGGAGTGGCGGCGTAGGGCTGGGCGGACTGATCAAAGCGATCTCGGCGCGGACGTCCTGGGGTAGATTGCGTTCTTTGGCCCCAGTTTCTGCCAGCTTTTGCTGGGTGCCCTGTGCGCGCGCGTGATCCGGGCCTGCCTCGGCATCAAAACTGAACTCTGCAACAGCAGATGACGGAACTGCCTACTTGTCGCCCACGAGAAGTGGACCGCTCTTGTCCAGATCTAATACCCCCGGTTCGTGAGGCAGCTCCCACTGGATGATTAGTTCGCGCCCATTGAGAATCTGGCCGACCGGGCCAATAGGATCGAGGCATCGATCGTTGTATACGAGGAGGGCAAACATTTTCTCACTGGGATCCAGTCCCCGCCGCACTGTATCGTCCAATTTCAAACGGAAGAACCCGTCACTATCGGTTATTGCCCTCGGCGTGCCAGCGGGTTCGTAGAAACTATTGTCTCGGATAGCTCCCCAAGAGACACACTTCCCGGCCATGGGCGCACGGTCTGGGTAATGCAGCAGGGTTCCCTGGATGATCACTCTCTGGTTGCCCGACGTAGGTGGCAGTGCGGGTGCTGGCGCCCCTGCTGGCAGGCCGGGCACGTTCTGGCCCGATGCCTCACCGACATGCTCTTGCTTGGCCACGGCCTGGCCGGGCGGTGAGATTTGGTGTACGGAAGGCTGGACTGACGCCGCGGGCACGGCGGGAAGCTTGATGGCCCCGATGCCCACTATGTTGACGTATGTGCCGGGCGAAACCTCCTCACAGACTTGTTTCACCTCGTCTCCTTCGAGGCGCAACGCGTACTTGGAGCCGATCGGTTGCAGCATGCCTCGTGCGCAAGGACCGAAATCGCTAGCGCTCGCCACTGCGCCGAAAACCTGCACCACGTCGCCTGTCTCCGTCGAGATTTCGATGTAATACTCTCTCCCATCGCTGCCGTCCGCACGCAAGAAGGGCCGGTATCGATCAAAGCGGTATTTTACCGTAGTCGGAGATCTCCTAGCACCGGTGATGGTGGCAGTGCGCTCCTCGCCGAAGCCTGCCAGATGAGCCGCGGCGGGATCGAGACTCGGCGGTGGAAAGTGCGTCGTCGGGTTGGGCCGGTTCGCGTTCACGATGTCCACAACCTTCTCTGCAAGATCCCGCAGCTCTGGATGGCCGAGATCATCCGTAACGTCCAATATTTCCAATCGGACGGTGCTATTGTACAACAAGTAAATGGCGTACAGTTCGTAGGTGTGGCCGGCGAGTGCATCGATCTCAAGGGTTGTGCACCCCCCTTCTGAGCGGTAGTCACCGAAGGCGCCACGCGCGCACACGGAGTGGTGCCCTGGCGGAAGTTCGATGAGGGTATCCTTCCTGAACTCGGTCTTTATGGTGTCGATAGAGGCCACATACGCGTTGTAACCGAGATAGGGCGCATGTTTGACCAGCACGGCAACTTGCTCGCGCGGCAGAGGCGGCCCGAAGTACATGCGTTGGTAGCCGACTATTCTCGCGCAGCCAACCGACGCGCAGAGTGTGCAGAAGAGAACTGAGACGAAAGCACGTTGGCGCATGGCAATTTCTCGTCCTCGCTTTGGGCTTGATGCCGAGGCAGAAGCAGGGCCATTCGAGCCAGTCCCGGGTCTGCCACGACCGGTGAGCATGTTAGCGAGCGCGACGCAAGAGGGGAATCGGAATCGTTCGTTTTGTTCGTTTCATGGCTATCGCCCGAATCCTACTTGGAGCTGCGGATGGTGCCAGGCACTTGGCTGCGCGGAGCTTGAAGGGGCGTCGCCCATCCCTTCATCCGAAAAACGAACACCATCTCCCAGCATCCGAGTATAGTCGCCGCACTATGCAGATCAGCGTTGTAGTGGCGCTCGTTCACGTGCTGGGGTGGATTCCAAGTGCAACGGCAACGCCGGACAGATCACGGGGAGCGGCGCCGCCCAAGCCACAACCGACGCTGGCAGAGGCGCAAGCGCCACAGCAGCCGCCTCCCGAACAACCCGCCGTGGGGCCGACCGCAGAGCCGGACTGGAAGGCTCTCCAGCGCCGCTGCGACAATCAGGAGGTCCAGGCATGTCTCGACCTCGCACAGATGTCCGGGGCCGGAAAAGGCCCAGAGCCGGAATGGAAGGCCATCCAGCGGCGCTGCAACGCCAAGGAAATCCAGGCATGCTTCGATCTCGCGCAGATGTACTGGGACGGAAAAGTCACGGGGCGGTGGGAAGACACGATGGCGATGGCGGACTTCAGAAACGCCCTGGCGATCGACAAGGAACAGGCGCGCGCCTCCCAGGAGAACGCTTGCGCTGCCGGGAAGGTCTCGGGCTGTTTCAACCTCGGGCTGATGTACGCCAAGGGCGAGGGTGCTGCACAGGACAAGGCCAAGGCTGCCGCGCTCTATCAGAACGCCTGCGATGCCAAGTTCGCGTTGGCCTGCAACAACCTAGGCCTGATGTACGCGAACGGCGAGAGTTTGGCGCAAGACAAGGCCAAGGCCGCTGCGCTCTACCAGAAGGCCTGCGACGCGAAGTTCGCGTTGGCCTGCAACAATCTAGGGTGGATGCTCGAACACGGCGAGGGCGTGGCGCAGGACAAGACCAAGGCTGCTGCGCTCTACCAGAGGGCCTGCGGCGCCGAGATCGCGTTGGCCTGCAACAACCTCAGGCTGATGAAAGACAACCGAGCGAATCCGGCAGACGGCAAGCCGGCGGACGCTCGTGGAGTCGAGCCTTCCAACTCGCCGCGGGCTGACGAGGGCGGTGTCAAGCCAGCCGATTTTCAAGAGCGGCACGGCGTGTATGCAGCGGCGTTCAGTTTCGCGGCTGGCGCGGCTTACGCAAAGGTCGGCAGCCCGGGCGCAAGGGCAGCGAGCGGCGTAGTCCGCTCGACATTGCTTGTGCGACTGGCCGTCGAGATCACGCCTGACTTACTCGTCGGAGTCGACTACCAGGGCTTGGTGATGAACCTAGTTGATTCCGATCCCTACCTCTCGAACGTCTCGGCCACGGCGACCTATTACCCAATCGAGACCCGGGGCTGGTACGCACGAGGAGGTCCCGGTCTTCTCATCTACAAAGAGACACAAGACAAAGCGGCAGCCTATGGCGCCAGCTTGATTCTGGGCACGGGCTATGAGGCCAGAGTGTTTGACCGCGTGGCACTCGGGGTGGAGGCCAACTACGCCGTGGGCCGAGCCAGCGGCGCGACCTGCCAGATGCTCGGTGGGTTGGGCGTGGTGTCGTTCTTCTTTTGAGCCTTCTCCGATCTCGGGCCAGCCTGGGGGCTGGTGCATCGACCAAGGAGCCAACATGAAGCCGCCAAAATCGTTGCTCTCGGGCTGCGCCCTCGGTGCCCTCGTCGCAGTTTGCGCTTGCTCCGCGCCGAGTCGCTATTACCTCGCCGACAACTTCGCCAAACAGCGACTGCATCGGGTCGGGCTTCTCGTCAACCGCGTGGCGAGCCTCTATCCTGGTGACATGGGCCGCATTTCGGTCGACACCGATTACGCGCGCCGCGTGCCGCGCAAGCCCAGCTACTCTGGCGTCAGCGAGGAGCACATCAACGTCTACATTGAAGACGACGGGCGGCTGCATGAGTCCGTGCCGAACTATCCCGCCTTCCAGGTGCGCGCGAGTGCGTCTAGCCGCGAGCAGGCCTCATACTTCGGGAATCTCTCGCCGGAGCTGCAAGCAGCCGTGCAGCAGGCGCTGGTGGCCAAAGGCTACGAGGTCGTGGACTTGCGCGCGTTGATGGGCAAGTGGTCACCACCGTTCACCGAGATGACGGTAGGACGGATTCTTGCGCAGCTCGGCGGCACGGTGGACGCCGTGCTCATCGTTCACTACGTAGACGTGCAGAACTACTCCTACTACTTCCGCCGCTGCGGGAGTTGCGAACCTGAATCCCACATCGAAGCTGGTTTCTCCAAGCTGCACTACACCATGTCCATGTTCGACGTGTCGACCCGCGAACGCGTGCTCGTGTATCACGAGAAGGACGGCATCGGCCTTAGCAATCCCGCGGCGCAAAGATCCCGCGAAACGATCGTCGACGACTTGGGTGCTCAGGTGCGCAAGTGGGTCGAGCAAGCCCTGCCCTAGCACGCTCACTGAGAACCTTGCAGGCGGCTGCCGGCCCCCCTTCGCTATGGAGACTCGTCGGCCGAGGCGACGAACAGCGCGGGCGTGAGGACATGAACGCCACGGCAGGCAGCCTTGGGAAAGTGCCGCAGATTCCCGGTCACCAGTGGAACCTCGGCAGCGTGGGCGCATTCGGCAAACGGAACATCATCCGGATCGGGCAGCGATACGCTCTGCCCGACCCCGACCTCGGCCCAGGTGGCCCGCGCCCGGATGGCATCGAGG
>PMCR01000387.1 GCA_003155465.1 Myxococcales bacterium
ATGAGGAAGTTCACGAAGCGACTGTCTGCGTTGAAGAGATCGAGTGAAAGCGACTTGGGATCGGGCGGGACAGAGAAGATCATCAGAAGGAACAGCAAGAGGCCGATGCCCGTACCGACAGTGTAGGCTTGCTCGCTCCAGCGCCAGACCAGGAAGGGAACCGGGAAGGTGCGCGGCTTGGGCGTTGCACTCACCAAAAAACTGCTCTCACCACAGTCGATCTTAGCGCGGCCCCGGTCGCCCAGGGAGAAACTGGCGCCTCGCTGCTGCACGAACTGCGGCAGCGGAACCGCCTGGTTGTCCAGCAAAACCTCACCCGTCATTGAAGGTGTGACATTGACGAGAAAGTCGGCACCCGTCGTGGAGACCAGGGAGAAGGACTGACCGCCAATATAGTCTGTACCCAGGGGCGCGTCCGCGCCCGCAACTGCGCCAACCACGAAGTTGGGATTGGTCCGGCCCCGGCGCTTGAGGCCCATGTAGCACAGGCAGATTCCCACGCCAATTCCTCCGAACACGAGGAAGTCCATCGCGGGCGAATGGGCCTTCCACTGGAAATTCTTTGCCTCGCCACCGCCGTCCAAGAAGTTGTTGTACCGGGTCTTCTCCGCACCGAATTCCAGAATGGTGGCGAAGAACGCCACCAAGGCCACCGCGATCAATCCGCTGCCTACCAGCAGCATCGACTTAGATTGCCCTTCTGTGCTCCGCCCGGTGGGGTCAGACAGATGGCGGGCCTGGATCACGACACCGCGGTACAGGGCCTGGACCTCGATGGCGTGGGTGCCATCGTGGACCTCCACCTCGGCCCCGGCGTGGCTGACAAAACTGCCCATGCCGGGGCCCACAGCAGAATATCCCTGGGGCGCAGCCATGGCCTGGGGCTGGGGCGCAGAATACTGTGCAGGCGCTCCGTAGCCGACAATCGTAGGGGCAGGGGCAGGAGGCCGGATCGGCGCTGAATACTGCGGTGGTGCGACTGGGGCAGGTGCCGGGGGAGCGACCGGCATGACCGGCGCAGGAGTGGGCGCCTCCGCGCCTTCCGCCAGCAACGTGATGGCCACGCGGACGTCGCCGAACTGGACCTGATCCCCGCTCTTGAGGCTGGCCTTGGCGATGCGCTCACCATTGACCAATGTTCCCCGCGTCGAACCCAAATCGATGAGCTGAACATCATCGGGCCCATTCACTTCAAGCACCGCGTGCATGCGGGACACGGACTCGTCGTCGAGCCGGAGATGAGAAGAGGCCAGCTTGCCGATCTTGATGACAGCCTCTGTCAGCACCTCTTCTCGTACGACCTGATCCCCTCGGAAGATCTGGAACTTGACGGGGACTACGACATTGGCCATTTGGGTCTCCTCCGGTTGCGGCAGGCATTGACCATCGGCGGCCACGCCTGTGCTCTCGACCTCTGCCACAGGGTCTTGCAACCCCGAAACGGCTAGATGTCTTCGAGCGACTTGAGCATTTCAGGAATGAAGTCTTTGCGGATCTCGATCAGGCTGGAGTGTTTGGCTTTGTTGATGGCGTTCACCAACTCGCCGTCGGGTCGCTGCAGGTCGCCCTCGACGTTGTCGTCTTCGAAATCGTAGACGGTCTTGGACTTGAACTGCTCTGACCCGCCTTCTTGAGCCAGAGCCGTGCCCAGTCCTCCGATGGTCAGGACGGCAATCATTGCTATGAGTCGCATCGGTTCACTTCCTTCCTTCAATTGCGCTGGAAGACAAGCACGGCAAGCTGGCCTCCTATTGACAACCGAGATCGAATTCGGTTCCCACAATCATGCATGGAGTTCGATTGAGGCCACGCAGCGTCACTCCCACTTCTTCCTCTCGGGCGGCTTCGGCGCCGGATTCTTGGCATCACTAGGCTTGTCAGCGGAGTTTCCCGGAGCCGCGCTGGGCGCGGCCGGGGGCGGTGGCGCGGCAGGCGGTGGCGCGATCGCGGGTCCCGGGGCAGGCGGCTTGGTCTCACCGCCCTTGTCGCCCGCAGCCTTGTCTGTCGCAGCTGCCTTGTCCGCAGCTGCCTTGTCTGCCGCCGCGGCCTTGTCCGCCGCGGCCTTCTCTGCCGCAGCCGCCTTGTCTGCCGCGGCCTTCTCTGCGTCAGCGGCCTTCTTGGTCGTCTCCTCCTCCTTCCTCCTCTTGTCCTCCTCCTCCTTCTTCTTGGCCTCCTCTTGCTGACGCTTTTCCTCCACCTCCATCTTCTTCATGTCCTCTTCCATCTGCTTCTGCTGCGCCTCGGCCTTGCGCTGCATCTCCTCGGCCTCTTTCATCATCTTGGCCGCTTCTTCCAGCGCCGCGAACACCTCATCGATGTCTTTGATGCGCTTCTCCGCATCCTTGCGCGCCTTGGGCGAGGGTGCCCGCGTCAGAAAATCCCTATAGTAGGCCTGGGCCTTCTGTAGCATGGGCTTGTCGCTGCCAGCCTTGTACTCTTGGTACAGCAGGCCGAGGTTGAAATACGAATCAGGGCGTTGCGGATCCAGAGTCCGAGCCTCGTTGTACTTCTGCTCTGCTTCGTCGAACTTCTTGTTGCCGCGCAAGGCAACCCCCAGCCCGATGATCGCCTCATAGTTGCGTGGCTTGGCCTTGAGCACAGCCCTGAGGTTCTCCTCCGCGATGTCGTAGTTGCGGAACTTGAGTGACACCGCGGCGAGATTGAGACGCGCCTCGAAAAGGGTTGGATCGTTGTCCACCGCAGCGCTGAAGTTCTTGATGGCCTCTGTGTAGTTCTTCTTGGCCAAGTAGATCATGCCGAGGGTGTTGTAGACCACCGCCACGGCCTTCTTCATCTCGACCGTGTAGCCAGTTCCCTCTGAAGGGGTCTCCTGTGCTGTCTTGTCCGCCTCCTTCTCCTGGGCCTCTTCCTTCTTGCCCTTGCCCTTCTTGGCTTTCCTGCTCGACTCGTCCGTAGCCACCCCTTCGTCCTCGAACTTGCCGGTGGCGATTTCCTGCGCACGCTTGATGGCCTGTGCGCCGACCAGCTTGGCTGCCTCGGGCAGATCCAGATCGTAGTAGATGAAGCAAAGACCCGCGTACGCCTGCAAACTGTTCCCGTCCAACGCGAGAACGCGCCGCAGTTCCTTCACCGCCCCGTCATTGAGCGCCTTCTTGTCGGAGCCGCTCGAAAGACGAGCCCGGTCGCGGTAGATCTGGGCCATGTTGATGCGGGCTGCGATCGAGCCGGTCAGGGGATCAGCCTGAATCGAGCGCTTGAAGAGCGACTCCGCGTTGGCTTTGTTCCCGCCCTGCCAGGCCACGTAGCCCAGATTTGCCAGAGCTGGCGCAAAGGGTTTCGCTCCCCCGGACAGCTTCTCCCAGATACTGACCGCGTCGTCCTTGCGACCACACTCAAGATACACGGCTGCCTCATTGCTGCGTGCTTCGAGAAGCGCGGGCGCCTGGTCGGCCACCTTCCTGAATGCCGAGGCCACTGACGAACAACCCGGACCAGGAACGGACCCCCCTTTCTTGGCCTTCAAGTACTCGCTGACGGCCTTTTCGTAGTCAGCCTTCTGCTCCTCGGTGATCTGGCGCTCGGTCGGTTTCCGCGTGATGAGGGGAACCTCTGCGGGAACGCTGCCAGCCACTGGCGCGGCACCTGGCTTCTTGCCGGGCGCCCACTCCTCCTCGTCAGGCAGGCCGCCGGTTTCTGGACTCTTGGACTGTCCGGCTGTCGCACAGCCGATGGCCAAAGCAAGCAAGGCTCCGCCCCCAACCAGGGTCCGAGACGGGCACACTCCGAAACTTCGATGGGTCATCATCGCTGGCTCCTACTCCTTGGAAGTAACCTGGAGATCGTCGGGCAGTTCCGGAACCACACCGCCGGGCGTAATAGGCGTCGAGACATACCCGGGCTCGGGCTTCATCTCGGCCGCCAGGGGGTACTCGGCGGGCTTCATCTGGTTGAGCTCCACCTCGCACATGGTCGACCACTCGTTGTACCAGGACTCCTTGGTGGCAGCCTTCAGGCACAAGTCGTAGCCGACGATGGCTTTCGACTCGATGGGCTCGGCCTTGTCGACCAGGGCGTCGCAGAAGATCTCGCGTGGCCGGTTGCCCCACTCGTCCTGTTCCTTGAGGTCCTTGGGAATTTCCGCCGTGTAGAGCTGGTTGACGAAATCCGCATAGACTTGCCCAATGCGTGCCGAAGCGGCGATCGTCCAGTGCGCCACGTGGTAGTCGAGCACGAAGTCGAATAGGCCCTTCTTGTCGGCGCTGGGGCCGGTCAACTTTTCGGCCAGGGCCGTTTTCTCGGTCATGTACTGCATGAATCTCTTGCTCGACTCTTCGTACTTCTTCTTCTTGGCCGCCGCGACTTTCGGCTTGTCCCACTGGGTGGGCTGCTGGAAATCGAGCCCCGAGGGGAACTTCACCCGGAGGAACTTCTCGTAGAGCTGTTCGGCCCCGTAGAACGCCGCGCCAGCCACGGCAAAGCGCGCAAGAGCTTCTCGCGTCGCACGCTCGCCCGGAGTGGCGCCAGGTATCTTCTTCGCTGCCTCGCCGTGATTCCACAGCGTGAGGACATCCTTGAAGTGCTTCTGGGCGTCCGTGGAGTACTTGGAGTTGCGATCGTAGACCGTGATCTTCGAACTGGTGGGCGGACCGCACTGAGTGCGCAGCTTCTCCTTCAGCTTCTTCTTCTTGTCTTTGATCTTCGAGTTGATCTCGGCGAAGACCTTCTGCCGGCCGGTGGCACTCACGCGGTCGACCTTGAGGCAAGCGCCGTTGACGCCTTCCTGGGGACAGGAACGCTTCCACGCGATCTCGCCCAGCTTGAAGTGGGCGAGAATCTGCTTGTCCACGCCGCCCTTGGCGCCCCATTTCTTCAGGTACTCGGTCAGGTGCCTGACCAGCTCGTCGGTCTTGTTCTGCTTCTCGTACACTTCGCTCATCTG